>CAYXNR010000004.1:0-66548 GCA_964466595.1 uncultured Coxiellaceae bacterium
TTAGTCTTTTACTCACATAATAATCAACAACTCTTTACGGTACTAAATTCTTTTTTATCATTCTAAGCGTAGCTTTGTCATTCTGAGCGCAGCGAAGAATCTGAATTGAGATACAGATTCTTCGCTGCGCTCAGAATGACAAAGCTACGCTTAGAATGATAAAGCTGCGCTCAGAATGACAAAAATGATTTTTGTACCGTATAGAAACAGCAAAAATAAAAATAAGAAGAAACTGTGAGCTTAAAACCAGAATTAAAACGCATTGTTGGCCTAGATGAAGCCGGTCGTGGTCCCTTAGCCGGACCGGTCGTAGCTGGTGCTGTTATTTTAAACCCAGAAGCTGTTATTTCCGGTTTACAAGATTCCAAACTCTTGAGTGAAAAAAAACGGGAACAATTATTTTTGCTGATTCAAGAAAAGGCTCTGGCTTGGTCAGTTGGGCAGGCAAGCGTAGAAGAAGTGGATAAGCTAAACATTCTCCAAGCTTCCTTACTTGCCATGCAGCGTGCAGTAGCTGCTCTTAAGCTTTTGCCAGATTTAGCCCTGGTTGATGGTAATCGTTGCCCCCTTTTACCCTGTGAAACACAGGCTATTGTCGGTGGTGATAAATTAGTTCCTGCTATTAGCGCTGCTTCTATTGTGGCGAAGGTGCTACGAGATCGGGAAATGAAGCGTTTACATCAAGAGTTTCCACTCTATGGCTTTGACAAACATAAGGGCTATGGCACAGCAGAGCATATGCAGGCTTTAAATAACCATGGCCCCTGTCTAATCCATCGTCGCAGTTTTGCCCCTGTGGCGCTTCTTATAAAATAGCTGGTTTATTTTTTTGATAGATAATTCTTTTCAAATTGCTCCAAGCTACACTCACCTCCTTGGCAACCAGGAAAGGCCAGTGCTTGTCCATTCAAGCTCAGTCTTACTCGCTTTTCTCCTTTTTCTGTTTCAAGCAAAGCAAAGTTCAAATCCGAAGCATAGGGAGGAACGTTTTCTATCGGCATGCGCAGGACACTGAGAAGGCTGAGAATAGTGCTGTCATGGCTTGTGAAAAGCACAAATTTTAATTTATTTTGCGCTTGGCTAGCTTGTTTCAAATAAGAGGTGATCGCAGCGAGTAGTTGGTAGCCGGGTGCTTTGCGAAGTGGAGGCGCTTTGAAGGTCGTGACAAAGGCCCAATTGGCAGACTCAATAATTTTGTGAAGCTCAGCCTCGGTGAGGCCAGGTGGTTTCGGTATGTGATAAAGCTGACGAATATAAAGCGCATCGCCTAAAGTAATGATTTGATCTAGGCTCGAAATTTTTAGACCCGTAACTTGGTTAAAATGAGCAAAATAAGGTTGTAGCGCAGTTGTTTTTTGCTGCCAGTCTCGACGGGAATAAATATATTTTTTAACCCAGGCTTGATACTGTGACGAATGTCTATCGCCGACTAAAAGACCGTCCTGCTCTTGTGGAAGAGTATGGATGGGTAGGGGTTGGTAAGCGGAGGGCAAGGCTGGCTGCTTAGATTGTGGGAGACGTGGTCCGGTACCTAAGGGATAGAGACCATATAAAACTGATTCAGTAGTCATCAAAGTGCGATCAAAATCACTTGAGCGCACATACATGGTTTCCGCATGATAGCTTTCTGGCAAGAGATGGTTTGTTTCAATATAACGTTTTCTGAGGGCAAGGCCTAAGAGAAAAGCTTCTTGCATCCCTCTAGCTGTTAATTGTCCCAAACCCTGTGGCCAAGAATAGGGCTTACTCGGAATATCATGAATAGGGGTTCTATCGCCATGTCGAATCAAATCGAGGGCGAAAATTAATTTTTCTGCTTCAGCAGAGGAAGAAAGAGCAAGAACTAGCCAGAAAGCGCAGAAGACAGACTTGAAAGTCATAGACATTCCTTCCTTAAGGTAGATAAACAATAATTCTATTTATAACTAACAATCACATTTTCCGGGGCTAATAATTCTTTCAAAAACTGCAGCAACTTTTCTGATAAGTTAATTTGCCAGCGTACATCGGGAATGATCCTGGCTGATCTTTGTTTTTGTAAATAACGAATAATCAGGGGACAATTTCCGCCGCGATGAGTTTCCAGTAAGCTTGCGAGTTCTTCCAATTTACTTTGTTGTGCTTCGCCAATGCGGAGTTCCAAATATTTGGCGCTCTTTTGACGTATTTCATGTAGAGAAAATAATTCACGAGCGAGCATGCGAAAGCGATTCGTATAGCTATCTTTTCCTACTTCGCCGCTTGCTAAAAGTATCTGATCAACATTCAATAGGGAACGGTATTTTTGAAAGGTATCGCTGAAGCAGGTGAGATCAAAAGAAGTTGTTTCATCATCTATAGTAATAATTGCCATCCGATCACCACGTTTGGTATACAAAGTCCGAATTTGCGTAATGAGGCCCGCCAATATAACTGGTTGCGAAAGTTGTGGATGGGCTTCACTTAGCCTGCAGCTTACAATTTGCTTCAATTCAGCTAAATAAGAGCGCAGTGGATGACCTGAAAAATAAAAACCCAGCGTTTCTTTCTCGCCTTGCAAGGCCTCTTGTTCATTCCAAGGTGCTACCTCAAGATAATGTTCTGCATAAGTAGGGGTTGCTAATTTGGCAAATAAATCTTTTTGTCCTTGCTGTCTTGAGCTCGTAATTTGTTCTGCTTGTTGAAGTGCTAGCGTGAGCGTAGCCAAAATACTGGCGCGATGCGGCCCGAGCGTATCAAAAGCACCGGCTTTAATCAGAGCTTCAAAGGTACGACGATTCACTTTATGGCAATCGACTCGCCCGCAAAAATCAAATAAATCTCGGAAAGGCTTTCCTTTATCTCGCGCGGCTATAATAGTTTCAATAGCCGCCTGACCTATCCCTTTAATGGCGCCAAGCCCATAGGAAAGATGTTTTTCATCCAAGACAGTAAAATGATAATTACTCTCGTTCAGATTCGGTGGCGCAACCTGAATACCGAGATTTTTGCACTCATCGAGATAGGCAACGATTTTCTCGGTGTGAGCCATTTCTGAAGAAAGAACGGCCGCCATAAAAGCAGCCGGATAATGGGCCTTGAGCCAGGCCGTTTGATAAGAAATTAAGGCATAAGAAACAGAATGTGGTTTATTGAAGGCATAACCCGCAAATTTTTCCATGAGATCAAAAATGTGGGTTGCTAATTTATTATCTACGCCATTTTTTTTAGCACCAGCACAAAAGGTTTCGCGTTGTTTAGCCATTTCTTCTGGCTTTTTCTTTCCCATTGCTCGCCGTAAGAGATCGGCTGCTCCCAAAGAGTAGCCCGATAAGGTCTGAGCAATTTGCATCACCTGTTCTTGATAGAGAATAACGCCATAAGTCGAGCGTAAAACAGGCTCCAGCTGGGGGTGGGGATAGATCACTTCAGCTCGTCCATGTTTGCGGTTCACAAAATCATCGACCATGCCGGATTGAAGTGGACCAGGACGAAAGAGCGCGACTAAAGGAATTAAATCTTCAAAACAATTAGGCTGCAAGCGTTTTACCAAATCTTGCATGCCCCGGGATTCCAATTGGAAGATGGCAGAAGTATCACAGGCTTTGAGGAGGGCAAAGGTTTTCGCATCATTCATTGGTAGTCGGTTGAGGTCAAGCGCTGCTTCCTTGTTCCTTTGGCGCTCGGCATTAATGACCTGCAAAGCATGATTCATAATGGTCAAGGTTTTTAAGCCCAAAAAGTCAAATTTGACAAGACCAACTGCTTCGACATCATCTTTATCAAATTGAGTAACGACATGTTCTTCCTGAGGCTCACAATAAATAGGTGTAAAATCGCTTAATTTTCCTGGTGCAATAACGATTCCGCCGGCATGTTTGCCGGCATTGCGGGTGAGCCCTTCTAATTTTCTCGCTAAATCAATTAAGGTACGAATCTCTTCTTCCTGTTGATAGCGCTCATTTAACAAGGGCTCCTGTTTTAAGGCCTGATCCAGTGTTATACCGAGTTCAAAGGGAATCAGTTTTGCAATTTTATCCACGGCGCTATAAGGCATGCCTAAAACTCGGCCCACATCACGTACAACGGCCTTAGCAGCCATGGTGCCATAAGTGATAACTTGGGCCACAGAGTCTCGGCCATTTTTCTGCATGACATATTCAATTACTCGATCGCGACCTTCGATGCAAAAATCGATATCAAAATCCGGTAGAGAGACGCGCTCCGGGTTAAGAAAACGTTCAAACAAGAGCTCATAACGGAGTGGATCAATATCTGTGATCTTGAGAGCATAGGCAACCAAGGAGCCGGGGCCAGAGCCGCGTCCTGGTCCAACAGGAATACCATTTTCTTTTGCCCAATGCGTGAAGTCCGCTACAATCAGATAGTAGCCGGCAAACCCCATACTATTGATGATCTGAAGTTCATATTCCAAACGTTGATCATAGGGCTGTCGTTGTTTTGGAGCGGAAGCGGGTTCAAATTCCGTCTGCAGACGTTCTTCTAAGCCTGTCTGTGCAGCTTGTGAAAGATAGGTCTCAGCACTTAAATTATCTGGCACGGAACAATGCGGCAGAAAATACTTTCCGAGCGTTAGCATGACATTACAGCGTTTTGCAATTTCAACGGTGTTTTCCAAAGCTTCGGGAAGATCAGCAAATAATTGGCACATTT
Organism: uncultured Coxiellaceae bacterium; assembly: GCA_964466595.1. Classification (GTDB taxonomy): domain Bacteria; phylum Pseudomonadota; class Gammaproteobacteria; order DSM-16500; family DSM-16500; genus JABDGC01. Next base: position 4,633 of record CAYXNR010000004.1, read on the forward strand.
CTTCGGGCGAGCGCAGATATTGTTGATCTGAATACAGGCGCGGTCGTTTGGGATCGGCTAAGATCTGGCCTTCTTGGATACAAATACGTGCCTCATGTGCTTCAAAGTCTTCTCGATGCAGAAAGCGCACGTCATTGGTTGCCACTAAGGGAAAGGAAGCATATTCTGAGAAGGCAAGGGCTTTTTGGAGATATTCTTTTTCGAGAGGACGTCCCGTTCGTCTTAATTCTAAATAATAGCGTTCTGGAAAGAACTTATTCCAGAAATGCTGCAGGCTTTGAAGCTGCTTTTGATCGTTATTCAGCAAAGCTCGGCCTAGATCTCCTTCTTCTGCGCCAGAAATAATAAGCAGGCCTTGATTCCAGTCTTGCAGCCAAGCACGCTGAATCATTGGCTTGCCGTGGTTTTGGCCCGCTGTAAAGCTTTTAGAGATTAGTTTTAGTAAATTTTGATAGCCACCTTGATTTTGGCATAAACAACTGAGGCGAAAGGGCTGTTTGGGCTCAGCCTCGTTACCTAACCAGAGATCAGCACCCAAAAGCGGTTTAATGCCATATTTTAGCGAATTCTGATAGAATTTGATTGCGCTAAAAAGATTGCTTTGATCAGTGAGTCCGACAGCCGGAAAGCCAAGTTTTCGTAACTGTTCCATAAGTGGCTGAATTTGAATAAGTCCATCACTGATTGAGTATTCAGTGTGCAGCCTGAGATGAATAAATGAGGGGGGCATCCGGGTAATCCTATACTTTTTAACTCGCTATCGAGTAAAATACCTCATTTTTATCCCAAGGCGAAGCAGAGAATCGAAAAGGGCTACAAGCTTGGCCGTAGAGAGGGTTTGCCTATGAGAGGGGTGGACTGATAAAAGGCTTAAACCAGCGTATAGTAGGTTCTAATGATGATTAGCAATTTTCTTGATTTTGAGCAGCCTATCGCCGAACTAGAAGCTAAAATACAAGAGCTTCGCATGGTCGGAACGGATGCTGAGATTAATATTGGCGATGAAATTACTCGTCTTGAAATAAAATGTAAACAGCTTACCAAGGAAGTTTTTGCACGTTTAACGCCTTGGCAGGTGACCCAATTGGCACGTCATCCCTTACGTCCGCACACACTTGATTATCTTGCTACAATTTTTACTGAATTCGATGAACTTTTTGGTGATCGCTGCTCAGCCCAGGGCTCTTCTATTGTTGCCGGTCTCGCTCGTCTAGAGGGAGAGCCGGTTTTGGTCATGGGACATGAGAAGGGTCGCAAAACGCAGGAAAAAATCGAACGCAATTTTGGGATGCCCAATCCAGAAGATTATCGAAAAACCCAAAGACTGATGCAGTTGGCAGAACGTTTCCATCTACCTATCCTGACTTTTATCGATACCCCCGGGGCCTATCCTGGGGTTGCTGCAGAAAAGCATAATCAAAGCGAAGCGATTGCTCGCAATCTTTTTATGCTTTCACGCTTGAAAACACCGGTTGTTTGTATCGTGACCGGCGAAGGTGGTTCGGGTGGGGCGCTCGCAATTGGTGTCGGAGATCGGGTGTTAATGCTGCAGTATTCAATTTATTCTGTGATCTCGCCTGAGGGCTGTGCCTCTATTCTATGGAAAAGTGCCGAGAAGGCGCCGCAAGCGGCTGAAGCCATGGGCTTAACAGCTGATAAGATTTTTCAATTGGGCTTGATTGATGAAATTATCCCGGAGCCCCTCGGTGGTGCGCACCGAAATTACGAGTTCACCATGGCAGCTGTGAAAAAGGCTTTAATAAAACATTTGACTGAGGTAAAGGCTTTGCCACTTCCTACCTTATTAGAGCAACGATATAAGCGACTGATGTCCTACGGCGTTTCCTAAAATACCTAATAAAAGCCTGTATCCCCCGCTTTCGCGGGGGACGACGGGCCTAAGGTGAGTTAATAAAACTGAGATCTTATCGAAACCGACGCTTGTTTGTCTGCGTGTCCATAGAAGAGGGGGGGTGCGTGGCTGCTGCCCCGGATAAAGAGTTCTGGCTGCTGCTTCGAGCTTGCTCTTGAGTAGAGCGCCGAATGCCATCATCTTTTTCTTCTGCTGTAGAAGGTTGAAATCCTAAGATATAGTTAACCAAAGCGTCAGTATCCTGGTTTTTTATACATTCTAGAGTATTACGAAAGATTATCGGTCCCAGGGATGAATACCTATCATCAAACTGTTGTTTTCTAAAAGCGTTCTCTAAGCCCTCTTTTGTTATAAAGATCAGGTTCAGGTTTTCAGTCTTTTGAGCGGCGAGAGTGAGTGAGTAATCCACCGCAAGAGCAGTTAAGCTAGTAAAATTCTTGTTATTGAGGGCTCTTAAAGCAGATACACAGAAATCAAAATGCTTGTTGTAAAAATCCCTGTCAAGAGATAAGCCTTCTGGCGTTGTGTTTAAGTGAATTCCCTGTAAGTTAAGCTGAGGTTTTGCTAACCTCATATATTCATTGTCTTGGAGAATGCAAAACTTCTCTGTCTCTTGAAAAATTTGACTGCTCCAAGCTATTAAAGTCGCGACAGGTAAGGAACCTTGCATGCGAGGATATTGAATCGACTGTTGTGCTGCATGACAAAGCAGTCGAATTTGATTAACCAAAGTAGGATCGAGAGTTGCTTGCTTAAAAAGCTGGTCTAAAATCTCAAGTTCGGTATCAAAATTGAAACGATTCACTCTCAGCCAGAGATATCCTTCAGATTGACGATTAAAGTTGAAGTCATTGACTCGCATATCCAGTTGAGGCAGGAGGCATTTTACTACACGCTGCAAGTAATTAGCTGCTTTTACTCGTAACTGCAGTTGTTCAAGAGAAGGAGCGGGAAAACCGCTTTCTCGTTTTAAATGAGGAGCAAGTTTTTCCTCATCTGCATCGGTGTTTTTTTTTGCACTAGAAACGAATTCGGGTGGAAGAATTTGATAAGGAAGCGGCAGGGGTTTCGATGCAGGAGTTTCTGCTAGAAAGTTCTTAATATTATTAATTTCTTCAGACGACTGTGCTGGCTGAGACGGCTTTTCCTGAGGAGGTGAAGCAATAGTCAGAGTATTCTCTCTACTTGTTTCAGTGGGGGTGGGGGTGCTGAGTGCTGCTCCAATATCGCGGGTATCCATGAAAAACTCCTTCTATTATAATAGCGATCCAAGCTGAGGTATAACTGCGAGAAGAGTAATAGATTTTCAAAGGCAAAGCAAAGGAATCTCAGATAGAATGCAGAAAGTATCTTAAATTACTCTGCCCTTAAATTTATAAGCGAGGAGCATGCTCTTTTAAAAGTGTAAGATAGGGTCTTGCTTTTTCTTTCGGCTTAGAATTTAAAAATAGAAATTCAGCTTGAAGAAGTGCATCTAGTTCAGTTTCTGAGCTTGCCTCTTTACAACTTTTAAGTAGTTTTAAAGATCGTTTATGCCGGAACAAGCCTAGCCGACTACTTGCAAGATGAAAACTGTTCAGATCCAGACTTAAATCAAGTTGTCTCATTTCAAGCTGCATTTTATCAAATAAATCACTGGCTTCTCTAGGAAAGAAAGGTGCTAAATACTCGACGATTAAAAGAGAGAGCGCACGTGGGAAAAACCGTTCTGTCCGAGCAAGCATCAGCATGCCTTGAACGGCCGGATCTTCGAAGGCGAGGGCTTGGTCTATACTGAGTTGTCTTTTTATTGCTAAAGACATTAATTTATCGACTTTTACCAATAAGGGTTCCATGTGAACAAAAAAATTATTATGATCAGCTTGCTCTGCAAAGGCTGTTCGCAGGGAAGTCGGTAAAGAAGCTAAGAAGCGAAGGGCAAGCATCTCGTTATTAAAATGACCACCCAAGTTTGCGTTGGCACCTTTTACCGCGTAATTTATTGAAGCGCCTTGCTTAATTAAAAATTCGATCAGAGGAGTATGACCGCCTGTTGCAGCACCATATACAGCCAGGTCTAGGGAGGCACCTCGAAGAAGAAGCTTTTTGACAAGAGCAACTTGACCACCGAAGGCAGCACCCCTTACCGCGTAATCCAGTGAGGCCCCTTTTTTTAGTAAATCAAGTACGAGAATAATCTGACCCGAGATGGCAGCACCCCATACGGCTGTATCAAGCGAGGCTCCTTCCCAAGTTAATAAATATTTTAGTAGTGCAACATGACCACCTATACTGGCACCCGTCAGGGCGGAATTGACAGAAGCTTCATGTGATACTAATAAATACATGACCAGGGCAAAATGACCCCCGAGAGCAGCTCCCCATACGGCGTCATTTCGGATTGAAACGTATTCTGCTTCCTGCTCCAGTAACTCATCCAATTGGTGAAAATAGTCGCCGCGTGCATAGCCCCGTAGCGCATCGGCTAGAAGAGAATAATGGGGCCCCGTTTCACGAGAGCTGTCAAGAATAAACTGTACTTCACTAAAATAACCACCATAAGAAGCGCCTGAAATAATCGAATTTAATAAGCCCGAACATCGAGAAGTTAAATGGTCGATTTCGGCAAAATAACCGCTTTTTGCATAACCCCAGAGAGCTTCTTTTAAGAGGCCTCCTCGGCGAATTAAATCATTGACGAGCTCAGTATGACCGGCCATTGCAGCAGCCTTCAGGGCTTCATTTAAGGAGGCTTCTTGACGAAGCAGGTCATTAACCAGCTTAAGATGATTTCCCATAGCAGCTCCTTTGACAGCGCTATTTAAGGAAGCTCCTCGGCGAATTAAATCATCGAGTAGCTTGAGGTGAGCGCCGCAGGCAGCCCCTGTTGCAGCATTGTTGAGCGTGGCTCCTTTCTGAATTAAATAGTTGACGAGCTCAGCATGATTGCCGAGAGCAGCGCCCTCTACAGCAGCATTGACTGCAGAACTAATGAGAGCAAGATCAAGATTTTCAAAGAAAATATCATCTATTTCATTACCGGAGGCAGCTAGATTAAGTAAATTATTAACGAGAGAAAGACGATTCATGAAAGCCGCGCTTTTGATAAGCGCATTGATGAGAGCGCTTTCACTCAGGCCTTTTTTTCTCCGGCTATTTTCGAGCAGAAAGTCCAAAGAGCCCACCAGCCCTTCCGGTTTTTCCTCAATCAGTTGTTGTCCTGCCTTTTGAAGGGCCTGTTGAAGCTTAGAAAGCTCAGGCTCATTTTCAATTAAGGCCATCCAGGCTTCTTCATTTTTTTCTTTAGTCAATTGATAGAGCTGATCAGCTAGTTGATCTTGATCGCTCATCTCTAGTTTAATTTCTTCATTGAGAGAGTGTGAGGCAGCCATTATTTAGGTCTCGTTTAGATAAGTAATTGATCAGAAGTCACCATATCATACAAAAAATGATCTTAAAAGATGCTTTTGATCATTTATTTTACAAGCCTCTGAAGATTAAAGGATTATTTCTATAGATGAATAAGGCAGAATTACGAGTAATCAGGTAAATTAAGGGTCCTATGTCTTTCCATCTACAAGCTAATTTTAAACCCGCAGGGGATCAACCCGAAGCACTTGCCTGCTTGCAGGCAGGTCTGAGGCAGGGCCTGAGTGCCCAAGTCTTACTAGGTGTGACCGGTTCCGGTAAAACCTTTACCATTGCCAATGTGATCCAGGCTGTTAATCGACCTACTTTAATCTTGGCTCCTAATAAAACCTTGGCAGCGCAACTATATGGAGAAATGAAAGAATTTTTCCCCAAGCAGGCGATTGAATATTTTGTATCCTACTACGATTATTACCAGCCTGAAGCCTATGTGCCTTCTTCCGATACTTATATAGCCAAGGATGCTTCTATCAATGATCATATCGAGCAAATGCGCTTATCAGCGACCAAAGCGCTTTTAGAAAGACGGGATACGATTATTGTAGCAACTGTTTCTGCTATTTACGGTTTAGGTGATCCCCGTTCCTATCTCAGTATGGTGATGCATCTTGATCGAGGCGATAAGGTAGATCAGCGGCAAATCTTAAGACGCTTAGCAGAATTGCAATACACGCGTAATGATATGGATTTAAGTCGCGCCACCTATCGCGTGCGCGGCGATGTAATCGATGTTTATCCTGCAGAATCAGAAAGAGAGGCTATTCGAATAGAGTTATGCGACGAGGTGATTGAAAACCTAGCCTATTTTGATCCCTTAAGCGGCGAAATTTCCCAGCGCGTTCCACGCTTAACTATCTATCCCAAAACCCATTATGTCACGCCGCGCTCTACAATTGTTGCAGCCATCGATCACATTAAAGACGAATTGAAAACCCGTTTAGCAGAGCTTCGCCAACAAAATAAATTGGTCGAAGCGCAGCGCTTGGAGCAGCGCACGCTTTATGATCTGGAATTACTGCGTGAAATGGGTTTTTGCCCGGGTATCGAAAACTATTCACGTTATTTGTCGGGTCGAGCGGCCGGAGAACCGCCACCGACCTTATTTGATTATTTGCCCAAGGATGCTTTGCTTGTCATTGATGAGTCACATGTCACTGTTCCCCAATTAAATGGTATGTATCGAGGAGACCGCTCACGAAAAGAAACCCTCGTTGAATATGGGTTTCGCCTTCCTTCCGCCTTAGATAACCGCCCACTGCGTTTTGATGAGTTTGAAGAACGAGCACCGCAAACAATTTTTGTTTCAGCAACGCCGGGTAAGTACGAGCGAGAAAAGGCCCAGGCTATAGCAGAGCAATTGGTACGGCCAACCGGCTTATTAGATCCCGAGGTAGAAGTGCGTCCTGCAAGCACGCAGGTGGATGATCTGCTTTCTGAAATACATCGACGAGTACAAGAACATGATCGTGTTTTGGTGACGACTTTAACCAAACGACTCGCGGAAGATCTCACCGAATATTTAGAAGAACATGAGGTCAAGGTACGCTATCTCCATTCCGATATCGATACTGTAGAGCGTGTTAAAATCATTCGCGATCTCCGTCTGGGACGTTTTGATGTCTTAGTCGGTATTAACTTATTGCGCGAAGGTTTAGATTTGCCCGAGGTTTCTTTGGTTGCTATCTTAGATGCAGATAAAGAAGGTTTTCTTCGTTCAGAAACCTCACTTATTCAAACCATCGGCCGAGTAGCGCGAAATTTTCATGGTAAGGCGATTTTATATGCCGATCAAATAACCGGCTCCATGCAAAGAGCAATTTCAGAAACAGAACGCAGGCGTCAAAAACAAAAAACTTATAATGAAAAGTACAATATTACGCCACGCGGCATTGAAAAAGCAGTGAAAGAAATTCTAGAAGGCGCTTATGCAGATCATACCGTGCGCGGTCGACTCTATCCCAAAATAGCAGAGCCAGACGAGGATTATTTAGCCTTGACACCAGCGCAGTTAAAAAAGAAACTAGCTAGCTTAGAAAAGATCATGTACGAACATGCGCATCAACTGGAATTTGAAGAAGCCGCGCGTGTTCGAGATCAGATTCGCCGTATTAAAGAAACTGTTTTTGGCGTTGAACCCGATTAGCACCTAATTTTCTAAAATTATTTATTTATGAAAAGAAACGCAAATACAACGATAGCTCCCGCGAAATCAAAAAAACGCAGAGTCGATCCTCAAACAGGAAAACTCAGTACTGAGTCTAATGCGATTACACGGGATGTCTTTTATAAGCATCAGAAGGTGGATCCTCTAAGCGGCAAGCCTAGTTCTGCAGCAGATGCTGTTACGCGAAGCGTATTTCAGAATAGCAAAAAGGTAGATCCTCAAACAGGAAAACCCAGCACTGAGCCTCATGCTATTACCCGGATGGCTTTTTATAGGCGTCAGAAGGTAGATCCTCAAACGGGAAAGCCCAGTACGAACCCTGATGCGATTACGCAGGGTGCCTTCGCTCAGCGCAAACGACGCAAGGTAAAAGTAGATCCTCAAACAGGAAAACCCAGTACTGAGCCTAATGCGATTACACGGGATACCTTTAATCAAACTAAAAAAGTAGATCCGAATACAGGCAGACCTAGTTCTGCTGCTAATGCTATTACCTACAATGCCTTCAAATTGCGACGCATGATATATAACAAGAACAAGATGGCTCTAATGAGCTGGTTGACAGTTCAGCCCTATCCTCCTGCGCTTCAGCCCTGTCACCCTGCGCTTCAGCCTTGTTATCCTGCGCTTCAATCCTATCCTCCTGAGCTTCAACCCTGTCATCCTGAGCGCAGCGAAGGATCTCGCTCTAGTGCTATAGAGATTAATCCACAGATGCATACTGCTACTACTCATGAGATTAAGAATGAACCTTATCTAGGCGGTGATGGGAATCGCGGTAATTTTTTTTTAAATCTTCATGGTCTTTTTAAGGCTGATCAACAGGCTGAAAAAAAGAGCCAACCCTTAGCGACCAAGAATCTTCCACCTCGCCCCTCCTGATTGCGATTCAGCTGGTTTTTGGCCTGCCTTAGTAAACTGATCAATTTCTTTTAGAAAAAGATGACCATGCGTCGCTCTTGATCCAAAAAAACTGTGATAAGCAAGATAAGCGCCGCCGACAATTCCCAAAGGTAGGCCTACAATGGAAGCAACCCCGAAACCACAGCTTTTGACGAAAGTCATAAAAGAACTATCTCGCCGCTTTGTTAAGATCATTTTATTATTATTTTCATTCAAAAGAATATGAAAGGCCTGGTAGCTTGAAGTTTCCCTGAGTTTTTTGATTAATTTTATTTTGTCCCAGACCTCCTGAAAAGGTGGAACGGTTTGAATGCTCTCATCAATCTTTTTCTGTGTTTGATTATAGACAATAGAAGTTTGGTTATCTGGGAAATAGCTGTTTAACAAGGCCTCTGCTATTTGTTGAGGAGTACCCTCCTTTTTAGGATAAAGAAAGGTTAATAAAGAATGATTTTTATCGCCTTTGGAAAGATCTTTGATTTCGCTCATCATCGCAGCCAAGAGATGATAATAATATTGACGGCAGGCCTCATGGTATTGTGCTAAGGTTTGAGAGGCATCGATAAGGGTGTAAAGGACAGCGAAAGGCTGTATTGGAGGCAGAGAATCAGTCTCGTGGTGCGGCTGTGGTTGAGGCAGAGCCTCGCTTGTCGAGTCACTCGAAGCTCGAGAGGATTTCTCTTCCTGCTCTGTCGTCTGCTGATTTGCTTGAGGCAAAGAGAAGCGTTCTGTAAAAAGCTCCTGCATTTTCTCGCCGCGTTCTGCCACTTGAATTTGGCTATGAAAAAATCCCTGCTCCTTTTGAAGGGAGTGAGGAGAGCGGGATGATTGTGGTGGAGAAGGCTGTATTATTTTAGTTGAGAGGGAAGAAGCCGTCGGGGCTAAGCCCTGTTTTTTTTGTTTTAAGGCTTTCTCCAAAACTGCCTTTTTTTCTTGTAAGAAATCTTGTAAATTTGCTGGTCTAAGGTCAATTTTTTCTGCAATCTCTTTATTTTCCATATATTTCATGAGGCTCTTTGGAATGTCTGAGCATAAGCTCTTTAGATTAGCCTCTGCTTTTAGAGTAAATTTATCTAGAATGTCACAATAGTAGTTGGTGAGAAAAATCAGTTTTTCCTGTTTTTCTTCCTTAGAATCCCGGTTAAGCCTAGCTTTTATGCTTGCAAGATACCCCAACTCCCCAGCTCGTTGACCTGTTTCGATACTAGCGCGAAGTTTATTGAGTAAATCTTCTATAGAACCTTCGCGCGGAGCCTTTTTCTTTTTTGGGGCGACAGCCTGCTCTAGGTAGGAGGGGAGCACAGAACTCATGAATTGATAAACAGCAGGGCAAGGAGGATCGAGTGTATTTTCGATTACTTCTATCAACCATAATTTCGCAAAACGGACTAATTCAAAAGTCGGGTTAGCTGCTAGAGTAGACGGCCTGGCACTCCTCATGATCTTTTGCCCTCCGAATAAGGAGATTCACTCTAAAAGTGATTGCAGTCTCTGTCAACGTGTTGCTTCTCTTCCGATGGAATGCTATCTTTACAATCCCCAATTGAGCTGACAAATTGTAGGCACGTAGCTCAGTGGTAGAGCATCACCTTGACATGGTGGTGGTCGGTGGTTCGATCCCACTCGTGCCTACCAGTTTCTGAAACAAGTTTTCTGACAAAGCGCGAAAAGAAGGTTAAACATGCCTGTGATCACACTCCCCGATGGCAGTCAAAAGCAATTTGACAAAGCGATTACCCTTGCTGAATTAGCAGCCACAATTGGTCCAGGCTTAGCTAAAGCAGCGCTGGCTGGCCTGGTGAATGGTAAATTAGTAGATACCTCCGCTCTGATCGAAGAAGCTGCGACCGTTCGTATCATTACCGATCGCGATATAGAAGCCTTAGAAGTCATTCGTCATTCGGCAGCACATATTCTAGCTCAGGCTGTTAAAGAGCTCTTTCCAACTGCTCAGGTGACGATTGGGCCTGTTATCGAAAATGGCTTTTACTATGATTTTGCCTTTGGACGCGCTTTTACGCCAGAGGACTTAAGCCGTATTGAACAAAGAATGCAAGAAGTGGTCAAACAGGATTTCCCTGTTATTCGCAAGGTGGTTTCGCGTGACGAGGCCCTACAATTTTTTAAGAAGCTGGGCGAATTCTATAAAGCACAAATTATAGAAGGCATTCCTCCGGAAGAAACCCTGACCCTCTATCAACAAGGCGATTTTGTCGATTTATGCCGTGGCCCCCATGTGCCGAGCACTGGCCGCGTGAAGGCTTTTAAATTAACTAAGGTAGCTGGCGCCTATTGGCGTGGTGATTCCAATAATGAAATGCTCCAGCGTATTTATGGCACTGCTTGGGCCGATAATCAAGCCCTGGAAACTTATTTAAAGAACGTAGAAGAAGCGGAAAAACGTGATCATCGCAAACTAGCTAAAAATCTTGATTTGTTTCATCTGCAAGAAGAAGCCCCCGGCATGGTTTTTTGGCATGCCAAGGGTTGGGCTATATATCAAGAGATTAAAAAATATATTAGTCAGCTGCTTCAGGAAAAAGGCTATGAAGAAGTCCTCACACCACAAATCGTAGATCTTGAGCTGTGGAAAAAATCGGGTCATTGGGACATGTTTCAAGACGATATGTTTACCTTCGAGCTCGAAAAACGACAATGCGCCATTAAGCCTATGAGTTGTCCTTGTCATGTGCAAATTTTTAACCAAGGCCTGCGCAGTTATCGAGATTTGCCCCTCCGTTTAGCCGAATTTGGTTGTGTGCATCGCAATGAGCCCTCCGGCGCTTTGCATGGCTTGATGCGAGTTCGCCAAATGACGCAGGATGATGGCCATATTTTTTGTATGGAAAGTCAAATCCAAGATGAAGCCCTCGGCTTCATTCGCCTACTGCTCGATGTCTACCGAGATTTTGGTTTTAATGAGGTGATCGTCAAATTAGCTACCCGTCCTGATAAAAGATTGGGCGCCGACGATTTATGGGACCATGCAGAAAATGCCTTAGAACAAGCCTTAAAGCGTGCCGAGCTACCCTATGTCTTGCTGCGGGGTGAGGGTGCTTTTTATGGTCCCAAGATCGAGTTTCATCTTCGGGATTGCTTGGGACGTACTTGGCAATGCGGCACACTCCAGCTCGACTATTCCTTACCTAGTCGCTTAGAAGCCTCTTATATTGGGGAAGATAGCAGTAAAAAGACCCCGGTGATGCTACATCGAGCCATTTTAGGGTCTGTAGAGCGTTTTATGGGTATTTTAATCGAGCATTATGCTGGTAAAATGCCGATCTGGCTGGCCCCCGTCCAGGTTGTGGTGCTGACGATAGCCGAACGCCAGGCAGCCTATGCCAGTAAAATCACTGAACTTTTAAGAAAAAATGCGATTCGAGCAAAATCGGACTTGAGAAATGAAAAGATCGGTTTTAAAATCCGCGAGCATACTCTACAATATGTACCCTACCTTTTAGTCGTAGGAGATAGTGAGGTCGAAGCGGAGCAAGTCTCTGTTCGAACGCAGGATGGCCAGGATCTAGGGAAAATGACCCTAGAGCAGTGTCTAAATTTAATTCAAACAGCAATTGCCCGGCGGAGCCGGGTCAGCTAAGAGGAAGCAGGAATATTAGTACTGAAAAAAAACCACGGGTCAATGACGAAATTCATTCAGCCCAGGTCAGATTAATCGATGATAAAGGCGGCCAATTAGGTATTGTCTCTGTACGTGATGCTTTACAGATTAGTGAGGAAGCAGGTTTAGATCTTGTCGAGGTTTCACCTGAAGCCGAGCCGCCTGTTTGCCGCATCATGGACTATGGTAAATATAAGTTTCAGCTGAGTAAGCGAAAGGCAGCAGCTAAAAAGAAACAAAAACAAGTCCAGATTAAGGAAATCAAAATCCGTCCGGGAACAGAAGAAGCGGATTATCAGGTTAAATTACGTAGCCTGACTCGCTTTCTTTCTGAAGGGAATAAGGCCAAAATTACTCTCAGATTTCGTGGGCGTGAAGGAGCACACCCCGAGCTTGGCTTGCAGCTTTTGCAGCGTATCCAAGCAGATTTGGTGGACTACGGGGTGTTGGAACAAAACCCACGTTTCGAAGGCCGCCAAATGGTCATGGTGATGGGACCAAAAAAGAAGTAGCTGTTTTGTTCCTTGAAGCAGTTACCCGCTACCCCGCTACGAGGCAGGTGTGCTGGGCGTATCGGTCTAAAAAATTTAGCTAAGAGGTGTTGATATGCCAAAATTGAAATCAAATCGTGGTGCAGCCAAACGTTTTAGAAAAACGGCAACTGGCTTTAAGTTCCGTCGCGCTCAGCGTAATCATATCTTAACTTCCAAGTCGCATAAGAATAAACGGCATTTGCGTGCCAATCGCTTGGTTGATGGAACGGATCAACATCGTATAGAACAAATGCTTCCCTTTGCTGACTAGAGGATAACAATATGCCAAGAGTAAAACGAGGTGTCGCTGCGAGAGCAAGACATAAGAAAGTACTAAAGCAAGCCAAAGGCTATTATGGCGCCCGTAGCCGGGTTTATCGTGTTGCCAAGCAAGCAGTCATTAAGGCTGCACAATATGCTTATCGTGACCGTCGCCAGAAAAAACGCGATTTTCGCTCCCTCTGGATTGTTCGAATCAATGCTGCTGCTCGTGAATGCGGCCTTTCCTACAGCGCCTTTATGCATGGCTTGAAAAAGGCAGCGGTCACAATCGACCGAAAGGTGCTCGCTGATCTTGCTGTGCGCGATAAGGCTGCCTTTTCTGTTTTAGCTGAACAAGCTAAAGTGGGTCTGGTCTAGAATAAAATTCTAATCAAGGTAAGTCAAAGGCAGTTGATGGAGAGGTCCAACCAAGTCAAGTTTCGTATAGTCAAGAACAGTTGACGTTGGGGTCCTGTCACGGTATTTGTTTCCACTCTCGTGGAGAACAAATACCGTGCCACCCCCCGTGCAACCGTTGAGGAACACAATGAGGGTTTAATTAAGTAGTTAGGTCTTTGCTTTATACGCATGCCTGTCTTTTTGCCCATCTTCTCTTTGCTTGTCCTTCATCAACCCCTTAACTTTATCCTAGAACTTAAACCCCTTTCACTTATCACAGCCGGTGCACGGGGGGTGGCACGGTATTTGTTCTCCACGAGAGTGGAAACAAATACCGTGACAGGACCCCAACGTCAACCGCCCTTGACTCATACGAACCTTGATTTTATTTGACAGACCCCGCCGTCAACTGTCCTTAATAAGCCAAAAATCTTGCTAAAACCTAAAACGAACCTATTAAAAGAATATTAAGAAATGAAATTCTCTAGTAAAATAGCGAAAATCATTCAATGAAATAATACGCTCATGAAAGAATTAGACCACTTACTCAAACAAGCAGCAGAACAAATCCAGGCAGCATCTGAATTGAGAACCCTCGACGAATGCCGCATCCACTATCTCGGCAAAAAAGGAAAATTAACAGAGTATTTGAAGAAACTAGGCCAACTACCTGCTGACGAACGCCCTCTAGCCGGTCAAAGAGTGAATGCCGTGAAGGGAGAAATCCAAGCTTTAATCGAAATAAAAACCGACGAACTCGAAGCTCAGCAAATTTCAAAGCAACTCCATGCTGAAGCAATCGATGTGACGCTGCCAGGCAGACAGCAAGCACTGGGCACGCTTCATCCACTCACCCAAATTCGAGAACGCATCGAAATCATCTTTAAAGAAATGGGCTTTCTCGTGGTAGAAGGTCCCGAAATTGAAAATGAATATTACAATTTCGAAGCACTCAATGTTCCCGCCTTACACCCGGCCCGATCAATGATGGATACTTTTTATTTCGAAGACGGACTCTTGTTGCGAACCCACACCTCGCCGATCCAAATTCGTTTCATGGAACTGAATCCCCCTCCCTTTCGTATGATTGCGATTGGCCGCGTTTTTCGCCGTGACTTTGACCTTACTCATACTCCAATGTTTCATCAGGTAGAAGGCTTGGTTATCGACGAAACCGTAACCTTTGCAGATTTAAAAGGCCTACTCATTGAGTTTTTACAAACCTTTTTCAATAGCGCTGTCCCGATTCGTTTTCGTCCTTCTTATTTTCCCTTTACCGAGCCCTCTGCTGAGGTAGATATCGGCTGTGTGCGTTGTGAGGGGAGAGGCTGTCGCATTTGTAAAAATACCGGCTGGCTTGAAGTTTTAGGCTGTGGAATGGTTCATCCGCGGGTACTGGAAGGCGTAAAAATTGATAATGAGCGTTATCGGGGTTTTGCTTTTGGAATCGGCTTTGATCGTTTAGCCCTCTTGCGTTACAACATTCCCGATTTGCGGACCTTATTCGAGAATGATCTACGATTTTTACAACAGTTTTAGACGAAGCAAGACTGAAAAAGAGGAAGTGAAATGAAATTCAGCGAAGCATGGTTAAGAGAGTGGCTGAGTCCGGGTTTAGCGCGAGAAGAACTCTGTGAGCGTTTAACCATGACGGGGCTGGAAGTAGAAGCTGTTACGCCGGCTGCTGAATCCTTTATCAAGGTAGTCATTGGAAAACTGCGCGCTTTAAAAGCGCATCCGGAAACACAGGAGCTACAGCTTTGTGAGGTGGAGGTCGGGAAAGGCCTTCCTTTGAGTATTGTTTGTGCTGCTCGAAATCTTCATGTGGGTATGAAGGTTGCTGTTGCCTTAGTGGCTGCCGTTTTACCAAAACAGGTCGTTGTGAAAGAAAGACAGGTGCGAGGTGTACACTCAAGCGGCATGCTGTGTTCAGCTGCTGATTTGGGCTTAGCAGAGGAAAGTGAGGGTCTACTGGAGCTACCAAGCGAGGCACCTCTCGGGATGGAGTTATGGGAATATCTTCAACTGAACGACCATATTATTGAAGTCGCTGTGACGCCTAATCGCGGAGATTGCTTAAGCCTTGCGGGCATGGCAAGAGAGGTGGCTGCTGTTACAGGAACCCGCCTTAAAAAACCTGCTATTCCGGCAGTCAAACCCCTCATTCCCGATTTTTTTCCCGTGACCATTCGTGCCAAAGAGGCCTGTCCCCATTATGTAGGCCGCGTTATCCGTGGCCTGAATGCGAAGGCCTCGACGCCTATTTGGCTAAAAGAAAGATTAAGACGCAGTGGGCTACGTTCAATTAGTCCGATTGTGGATGTAACGAACTATGTCATGTTAGAACTCGGACAACCGATGCATGCCTTTGACCTCGCGCGACTTGAAAAAAAGCTGATCGTCAGAATGGCTTCAAAAGATGAAACACTCCTACTCTTAGATGGAAGGCAGGTTCAGCTAAACGAAAAAACGCTTATTATTGCAGATCAAAAAAAACCACTAGCTCTTGCCGGCCTCATGGGAGGTGCAGATTCTGGAATTAGTGAAGCCTCGCAGGATATCTTTCTAGAAAGTGCTTTTTTTACACCGACAATAGTGGCTCGGCAAAGACAATTGTATCAATTAAATTCTGAATCTGCCTATCGCTTTGAGCGGGGAGTCGATCCTAATTTGCAACGAGGAGCGCTTGAGAGGGCTAGTCGTTTATTAATAGATATCGCAGGCGGAAAACCAGGGCCGATAATAGAGGAAAAAGCTAGACAATACCTGCCTAGTAAAAAACTGAGTTTGCGAGCAGCTCGTATTCCTAGTCTGCTCGGAAATTCCTCTATAACCGCGACCAAAGTAAAATCTCTTTTACAGCGTCTTGGTTTTGAATGTCAGAAGAAAAAGAAACAATGGCAGCTTAAGGTGCCGACCTGGCGTTTTGATGTAAGCCAAGAAGTAGATTTAATCGAAGAACTGGCTCGTCTCGACGGCTATGACAAAATCTCTCCCACGCGGCCCCAATTTCCTATACAGAGCCATCAGCTGTCTGAAAATCGTCTTGCCTTACCACGGGTGCGTCGTCTTTTCTCTGATCTGGGATATCATGAGGTCATGACCTATAGCTTTGTGAGTGCTGATTTACAAAGTCTTGTCGATCCAGAAAGAAAGCCCAAGGTCTTAGTCAACCCTCTTAGCTCCGATATGGGGGTGATGCGGACTAGTCTATGGCCGGGTTTGTTGGGAACTTATCTCTATAATCGAGATCGTCAACAAGCTGGCGGACGTTTTTTTGAACTCGGTTTTTGTTTTATCGAACAACAAAAACAATTAGCTCAGCTCTCTCTCCTCGGTGGTTTGATTAGTGGAACGGCTTTTCCTTCGCAATGGGGTCTTCATTCACGAGAATGCGATTTTTTTGACTTAAAAGGAGATCTCGAACATTTGTTCCAATTAACACACATTCCGCAGGATCAGTTTTATTTTAAGACAAGCACCCATCCTGCGCTTCATCCCGGTCAGACTGCAGCTCTCTATCGAGAAAAGCAGCTGCTCGGTATAATGGGAGCCTTGCATCCTTCAATCCGTCAGAAATTTGATATTTCTGAGCCAATTTTTCTTTTTGAGTGCAATATAGATCCTCTTTTGCAGGCTCGCTTTCCTTATTTTACTGAGATTTCCAAGTTTCCAGAAATTAGACGCGATTTAGCCTTATTAGTGGATCGTCATATACCCACACAAGAAATTCGCGCTACAATAATAAATAATGGAGGAGAATGGCTAAGACAAGTAAATGTTTTTGATGTATATTTAGGAGAAGGGATTCCGGCTAATAAAAAAAGTGTGGCTTTTGCTTTAATCCTGCAACATGCCACCAGAACCTTAAGAGATGAGGAGGTGGCAGAAACGATGGATAGAGTTATAGGTGTGTTAAGGCAAACATTCGATATTGAGCTGCGAGGCTAAGGATATGGCACTAACAAAAGCGGAAATTGTAGATCACTTATCACGAGAGATTGGAATCAATAAACGCGAAGCCAGGGAAATCGTCGAGCTTTTTTTCAAAATAATTAGCGAGTCGCTGACTAAAGGTCATCTTGTAAAATTATCTGGTTTTGGTAATTTTACGCTGCATGATAAAAAGCAGCGCCCCGGGCGAAATCCTAAAACGGGGCAAGAAATCCCTGTCTCAGCACGGCGCGTTGCTACTTTCCGAAGTGGCCAGAAGTTACGGGCTCGAGTTGGAAAGTATGAGGGAAAGAAAGAATGACCTCTGCTTCCCGAAGTCAAAAACGGAAGGGCGTCAGTTTTAAAAAAGAATTACCGCCTATTCCTGACAAGCGCTATTTTAGTATCAGTGAAACAGCGCGCTTATGCGGTGTAAAAGCCTATATTCTCCGTTTTTGGGAGCAGGAATTTTCTCAGCTGAAGCCCGATAAGCGGCGTGGAAATAGGCGTTATTACCAATATCAAGATCTTTTACTGGTTCGACAGATCCGTAAACTTTTATATGAAAACGGTTTTACTATAGAAGGTGCACGATCTCAGTTAACAGGCGGACTTCGCGAAGCTACCAAGGAATCTTATGTGGATGAGGTGCGCGCCCACCTGATTGCTGACCTCGAAGCCTTGTTAGAGAATTTAAAATCTGTAGCAGCCTAATTTTCTTGCCCTGAGCCAGCTTGTAGCTGGCATCCTTTTATAAAAAAATTGACTCTACCCCCCAACTTGAGATACAAAATCCCCCTTGATAGGAAGATATCTTCCCCTTAATTATGCGGGGCGTAGCGCAGTCTGGTAGCGCACTTGTCTGGGGGGCAAGTGGTCGTGGGTTCAAATCCCGCCGTCCCGAATAAATTTATTCGAAGAAGGTAGAGCATGGACAAAATATGGCTAAAGCATTATCCCTCGGAAGTACCAGCAGAGATCAACCCCGATCAATACCAATCCCTGGTTGAGCTATTTGAACAGAACTGCGAAAAATATAAAACTTCTCCGGCTTTTTATAACTTCGGCGTCAAACTCACTTATCAAGAATTAAATGAACAAACCAGGACTTTTGCAGCCTATCTCCAGCAGGTATTACAACTGAAGAAGGGTGATCGTCTTGCGATTATGCTGCCAAATGTTTTGCAATATCCCGTTGTTCTTTTTGGGGCCCTGCGTGCTGGTTTAATTGTTGTTAATGTCAATCCACTCTACACCGCACCGGAGCTTCGTCATCAAATGCAGGATTCGGGCGCAGAAACTATTGTGGTTCTCGAGAATTTTGCGCATACCGTTGAAAAATGTTTAGAGCAAACACCGCTTAAAAATG
This sequence comes from uncultured Coxiellaceae bacterium, assembly GCA_964466595.1. GTDB lineage: Bacteria > Pseudomonadota > Gammaproteobacteria > DSM-16500 > DSM-16500 > JABDGC01. Next base: position 23,095 of record CAYXNR010000004.1, read on the forward strand.
TGATTGTGACTCGCTTAGGGGATTATTTTTCACCCATCAAAGCCTGGCTGACCCATTTTGCTTTAAAATATATTCATAAAAAAATTCCACACTGGCAGATTCCCGAGGTTCATTATTTTAAAAAGCTCATGGCGAAAGGAAAGCACTTAGAATTTAAGCCTGTTCAGCTTAATAATCAGGATCTGGCTTTTTTACAGTATACCGGCGGCACCACTGGGGTTTCAAAGGGAGCCATGCTGATGCATCGAAACCTGATTGCCAATATTGAGCAGGGCTATGCCTGGTTTCATTCCAAATTTATCCCGGGAAATGAAATTATTATTACTGCTTTACCGCTTTATCATATTTTTTCCCTGATGGTGAATTGCCTACTCTATGTGACTAAAGTCGGTGGTATTAATGTTCTGATTACGAATCCTCGAGATATTCCTTCGATGATTAAGCAGATGTCAAAATTTAAATTTACGGGCATTACTGGAGTGAATACTCTTTTTAATGCCTTGCTTAGAAATCCAGATTTTGCCTCCTTAGATTTTAGCCATTTAAAATTAACCGTAGGCGGGGGAACCGCTGTTCAACGTGCTGTAGCCGAAGAATGGCAGAGAGTAACAAACAAGGTCATGATAGAAGGCTATGGCCTCACGGAAACCTCTCCCTGTGTGGCCGCTAACCCCGCGAATTCTAAAACCTATAGTGGGAATATTGGCTATCCCTTGCCTTCTACTGAAATTTGTATTCTTGATGAACAAGGCAGAGAAGTCCCTTATGGTGTGAAAGGCGAACTTGCCATAAAAGGGCCTCAGGTAATGAAGGGTTATTGGCAGCAGCCAGAAGAAACCAAAATTGCATTTAATCAGAATGGCTGGTTTCTAACAGGCGATATCGGCATGATGGACGAGCAGGGCCGTTTTTGTATTCTGGAGCGTAAAAAAGATATGATCCTTGTTTCTGGCTTCAATGTCTATCCCACCGAGGTAGAAGACGTCATTGCTGCTATTCCGGGGGTTTTAGAAGCAGCGGTTGTGGGCGTGCCAGATGAGCTTTCAGGAGAGGCGGTGAAGGCTTTTATTGTGAAAGACAGGGAAAGTCTCAGGGTAGAGGATATAACCCGTGCCTGTCGAGAATCCCTTACAGCTTATAAAGTACCTAAATTTATCCAATTTTGCCAAGAATTGCCTAAAACAAATGTCGGGAAAATTCTAAGACGCGCCCTAAGAGAAACAAGCTAAGCCTAAGAGCCTGTATATTATTTGATTAATGCCGGCGGACTGTCGTGCCGGCAGGTTTTTAGCCGGCATCCAGAGCCTTTAAACTTATTTTGAAAAGGAAGTCTTTGTTCCCAAAATTGAGCTCCCGTTATAAGCTCTTTATGTTATAATGAACCTCGATTTTGTGACGATCATCTGGACCTCTATGGAAAATAATCCAATTGCAAAAGAAGTCGAACGAGTTAGCCTAGAAAGTGAGCTCAAACAGTCTTATCTTGATTATGCGATGAGCGTCATTGTCGGGCGAGCCCTACCTGATGTTCGCGATGGTCTTAAACCCGTTCACCGTCGCGTACTTTTCGCGATGTATCAATTAGGTAATGACTGGAATAAGCCCTATAAAAAATCAGCCCGTGTAGTCGGAGATGTCATCGGTAAATATCATCCCCATGGTGAAACGGCCATTTATGACACCATTGTGCGGATGGCACAGCCCTTCAGCATGCGCTATATAGTGGTCGATGGGCAGGGTAATTTCGGCTCCATTGACGGCGATGCACCTGCTGCCATGCGTTATACCGAAGTACGCATGTCACGATTTGCCCATAGCCTCTTAGCTGATATTGATAAAGAAACAGTCGATTTCTCTCCCAACTATGATGAATCAGAGCTCATTCCCGATGTTTTGCCTACTCAAATTCCCCATTTATTAGTAAATGGTTCCTCTGGCATTGCAGTTGGAATGGCAACGAATATTCCTCCGCATAATATTACAGAGGTTATTAGTGCTTGTTTGGCCTTAATAGAGCAGCCAGGACTTTCCGTCGACGAGTTAATTCGTTATGTGCCCGGACCTGACTTTCCCACTGCCGGCATCATTTACGGCCGTAGCGGTATTATCGAAGCCTATCGAAGTGGTCGAGGCCGCTTAGTTATTCGCGGAAAGGCGCATATCGAAGATAGTACAAAAAAATCAAGTGAAGAAAAAAGCGGTAAAGAACGGATTGTCATTACCGAGTTACCCTATCAGGTTAATAAGGCTCGTTTAATTGAGCGCATTGCTGAATTAGTAAAAGAAAAGAAATTAGAAGGTATTACTGCTCTCCGCGATGAATCCGATAAACAAGGCATGCGCGTGGTTATTGAGTTGCGCCGTGGTGAAAATGCAGAAATTATCTTAAATAATCTCTATGTTCATACGCAACTGCAAAGCTTTTTCGGCGTTAATATGGTTGCCTTAATTGACGGTCAACCCAAGATTTTCAATCTCAAAGAACTCTTGGAAGCTTTTATTCGCCATCGCCGGGAAGTAGTAACACGTCGTACCATCTATGATTTGCAAAAAGCCAGAGAGCGAGCCCATCTCTTAGAAGGCTTGGCTGTTGCTCTCGTCAATATTGATGAAGTCATTCAGCTCATCAAAAAAGCGAAAGATTCGCAAGAAGCCAAACAGCAATTAATCGAGCGCTTTTTTCAGCCTTCCGATCTCATCCGAGAAGTGCTTCGTACAGCAGAAACGCAGCCAGAGTGGATGCCGCAGATTCCGGTTTCCTATGGTCTTTCTGAAAAAGGCTATCGCCTTTCAGCAGAACAGGCGCAATCGATCCTGGAGATGAGATTGCATCGCTTAACAGCGCTTGAGCAGGATAAGATTATTGCCGAATATAAAGAACTACAGCTGAAGATTAGCGATCTCAACGAAATTCTGGCTAAACCCACTCGTCTGATGCAAGTGATTCGCGAGGAACTACTGATTATCAAAGAAGAGTTTGGCGATAAACGTTGCACTGAGATTGTTGAAAGTGAGGGTGATGTCAACGTAGAAGATTTAGTGCCAGAGGAAGATGTCGTCGTGACCTTATCGCATGCCGGGTATGTTAAAACGCAGCCCCTTGCCTTATATCAAGCACAGCATCGTGGCGGCAAGGGTAAGACAGCAACCGCCGTTAAAGAAGAAGATTTTGTTGAACGCCTAGTCATTGCGAGTACCCACGATACCATTTTATGTTTTTCTAATTATGGAAAAGTATATTGGTTGAAGGTTTATCAATTACCTGAGGGTACGCGAAGTTCTCGAGGCAGGCCGATTATTAATCTCTTGCCTTTGGCAGAAGGCGAGAAGATTCAGGCTATCTTACCGGTACGTGAGTATTTTGCAGATAAATACATTTTTATGGCAACGGCCAAGGGTCTGGTTAAAAAAGTTGCCTTAGATGAATTTTCGCGTCCTCGCTCTTCGGGCATTATCGCTATCGACTTAGCGCCCGACGACCATTTAATCGGCGTGGGCATTTCAGATGGCAAACAAGACATTATGATTTTTACTGATGCCGGCAAAGTGATTCGCTTCCAAGAAGCTAAGGTTCGCAGCACCGGACGAACCGCGCGTGGTGTACGCGGTGTTAAATTAAAAGAAGGACAAAAAGCGATTTCTCTCGTTGTCATTGTAGATGGCGGCGATATCTTAACCGCTACAGAGAATGGCTATGGTAAAAGAACGCCCATTGATGATTATCGAATGACAGGCCGCGGAGGCCAAGGTGTCATTGCCATTCAAGTCACCGAGCGGAATGGTCGGGCGATTGGTGCCTTACAAGTGAATGCCCATGAAGAGGTCATGTTGATTAGTAATAAAGGCGTCTTGGTTCGCATGCCCGTAGACGAAATTTCCCTAGTGGGACGCAATACCCAGGGCGTACGCCTCATTAACTTAAATAATGATGAAATTTTGGTTAGTTTAGAGCAGGTAGCCACACTGAAAGTAGCTGAATCCACCAGCGAGGAAACTCCTAGCCCTAGCTTTCCGCAGGGGAATGTAGAGGGATGACGAGAAAAGATCCCGTGATCACAGTTGATGGCGCGAGTGGCACAGGTAAGGGTACAGTCAGTCAGCTTATTGCTAAACGTTTAGCTTGGAAACTTCTAGACAGTGGTGCCCTTTATCGAGTTCTTGCCTTAGCAGCACAAAAACATGGTGTTTCTTTAGATAATGAAACCGCCTTGCAAGTCTTGGCGGAATACTTTGATGTGCAATTTATTGCTGTTGAGTCGGAGCCTCCGCATATTCTCTTAGAAGGCGAGAATGTTACTGAAACGATTCGCACCGAAAAAATGGGTAATGCTGCTTCCAAGATTGCTGCACTTTCTGCTGTTCGCACGGCTCTACTCAATCGACAACGCGCCTTTCGCGAACCGCCTGGCTTAGTGGCGGATGGAAGGGACATGGGCACCATTGTCTTCCCCGATGCCGATCTTAAAATCTTCCTTTATGCTAGTCCAGAAAAGCGAGCAGAGCGCCGTTACAAGCAGTTGAAGGAAAAGGGCATTAATGTTAAGCTAACCGACCTTGTGGAGGAACTTCGGGAACGAGATACGCGCGACCAGGAACGACCAGTCGCTCCTCTTAGGCCAGCAGAAGACGCCCTTTGCATTAATACAGATCATCTCAGCATCGAAGAAGTCGTTGAGCGAGTGCTGTCAGAAATGAGTAACAAAAATGAGTAGTAAATAGCATGGCTAGAGGATGAGCCATGAAAAGGCAGAGGGATAGGTTAAACCAACTTGTTTTATTGTTTAAAGGTTATATAAATTATGAGTGAAAATTTTGCTCAGTTATTTGAAGAAAGCGTTACCAAAGCGGCTATGGTGCCGGGTGCCATTGTATCGGCGACAGTAGAAAAAATAGAAGGTAAATATGTTATCGTCAGCGCTGGCTTTAAGTCAGAATGCTTTATTCCGGTAGAACAATTTTATGACGATCGCGGCAACCTCGAAGTGAAGGTTGGCGATGAAGTGAAAGTAGCTTTAGAAACAGTAGAAGATGGCTTTGGGAATACGCGCTTATCCCGAGAACGGGCCAGACGTAATGAAGCCTGGGCAAGATTAGAGCAGGCCTATGAAACAAAACAACCCATGCGTGGTGTTATTTCAGGCCGTGTCAAAGGTGGTTTTACGGTTGAAATGGATAAAATACGAGCCTTTTTACCAGGCTCCTTGGTTGATACCAAGCCCATTAAAGACCCTGAATTTTTTGAAGGCAAAGAATTCGAATTTAAAGTCATTAAAATTGATGCTAAGCGCAACAATATCGTTGTTTCGCGTCGTGCTGCACTTGAAGCGGAGAGCGGTGTAGAACGCGCTGCGCTGTTGGAGAATATTAGCGAGGGCCAAGAAATCAAAGGCATTGTGAAAAATATCACTGATTATGGTGCCTTCGTGGATCTAGGCGGTGTAGATGGTTTATTACATATTACCGACATGTCTTGGAAGCGCATCAAGCATCCCAGTGAGTTGCTTGCTGTAGGCGACGAAATAAAAGTCAGAGTATTAAAGATAGATCGCGAATCAAATCGTGTTTCTTTAGGAATTAAGCAATTAGGCGGTGATCCCTGGGTTGATATTAATAAACGGTATACCGTTGGTATGCGTCTCAAAGGTCGGGTAACGAATGTAATGGATTATGGCTGTTTTATTGAATTGGAAGAAGGCATTGAAGGCCTCGTTCATGTTTCCGAGATGGATTGGACGAATAAAAACATTAATCCCAGCAAGGTCGTTCATTTAGGCCAAGAAGTGGAAGTCGCTGTTCTCGAAGTAGATAATGAACGTCGTCGTATCTCGCTTGGCATTAAGCAATGCGCGATTAATCCTTGGGAAGAATATGCCAAGAATCATCAAAAAGGCGAACGCATTTCTGGTAAAATTCGCTCGATTACCGATTTTGGTATTTTCATTGGCCTTGAAGGCGGGATCGATGGTTTAGTCTATGCTTCCGATATTTCTTGGAATGAGGCAGAAGCCCAAGAGGCGCTGCGTAAGTTCCAGAAAGGTGATGAGATTGAAGCGGTTATCCTAACGATTGATCCGGAGCGTGAACGTATTGCCTTAGGCTTAAAGCAAATGGCTGATGATCCTCTCTCTAATTATTTAAGTCAGCATGAGAAGGGCAATTTTGTAACGGGTACCATTACTGAAATAGATGCTAAGCAGGCAGTAGTGAATTTGGCTGAGGGCGTCCAAGGTATTCTGCGTGCAGCTGATATGTCACAGGAAAAGGTGGACGATGCTCAGACTCTTTTCAAGGTAGGTGATAGCGTAGAAGCGAAGGTAATGGGCATGGATCGTAAGGCTAATTCGATTATGCTTTCTATTAAGGCGAAAGATCCTAAGGCTAAAACAGCTAAACCGCGTACTAAGAAAAAGACCACAGGAAGCACTGTCACGGCAAAGAAATCAGAATCTAGCATCAAAGCAACCCTAGGCGACATTTTTAAGGAAAAAATGAATAATCAGGAACCAGAAGAAGGAGAATAAGGGCTAGCTTCATTTTTCACCTGATAATCGCGCGACAAGCCTCGCCTACCCCCCGGCGAGGCTGAGGTCCTCGGCTTTTAGGAGCCACTCAGTTTTTTAGGAAGAATCGGTTTTAGAAGATTGAGAGCTATAACAGGAGTTTGAAATGCGGATTATTTATTATCTGTTGTTAATTATAGTTGTGTTATTGGGAGCGACTTTTGCGACGCTCAACATGCAAACTACTTCCATCAACTACTACCTGGGCCAGTCTAGTTTGCCTCTGGCGCTGCTTTTAGCCTTAACCTTTGTTGCCGGCTGTGTGATGGGCCTGACTATCGGTTTTTGGCTTTTATTGAAATCAAAGGTAAAACATTTTCGTTTACGGCAGCGTTTGACCCTAGTCGAAAAAGAATTGGAAAATTTGCGTACGATTCCCTTAAGGGAAAAACCCTAAGTCGACACTATCATGACCCTACTTTCCTTTGTCTTGGTTCTCCTTGCCTTGTCGCTTGCTTGGTATCTCGGATACCGTATGCGACAGCTGAAAGATCTTACATCTAAAAAAGCACAATTACCCCGAGCCTATCTAGAGGGCTTAAATTTTTTATTGAATGAAGAAACAGATAAGGCTGTTGATGCTTTTATTAAAATGTTGGAAGTGGACAGTGATACCGTCGAGACGCATCTTGCTGTTGGAAAATTATTTCGTCGGCGTGGGGAAGTAGATCGAGCGATTCGTATTCATCAAAATCTGATTGCTCGACCGCAATTGGATAAGGCTGTGCGTGAGCAGGCTTTATTTGAATTAGGCCAGGATTATCTCAGCGCAGGTATGCTAGACCGTGCTGAACGGATTTTCCTCGAAATTATTAGTGTAAAAGAACAGCATGTTTTTGCTTTGACTGCCTTACTTGATATTTATCAACAGGAAAAAGCTTGGCAAAATGCTATTCAAATTGCTCATAAACTAGAAATCGCCTCTAAAAAAGACCTACAAGAAGTGGTGGCGCATTATTATTGCGAACTCGCTGAGACCCTTCTCCAAAAACAACCCGACATGGTAGAACATTATTTAAAACGCGCCATTGATGCAGATCGACAATGTGCCCGGGCTAGTTTGCTACAGGCGAAGTTGGATATGGAGCGACAGAATTATAAATCGGCTTTACGCAACTTAAAATATATTAAAGCCCAGAACCCCGATTATTTATCCGAAGCCATTGAAGCTTTAGCGCAGTGTTATGAAAAACTGAACGAAGAAGATAAATTAATTGCTTATTTAAAAAAACTCTTAGAAGAATACCCCCGTATTCCTGTTGTTTTGATTCTAGCCGATCGTATCCGCAAATGGCGTGGAGACCACAAGGCCGCCAATTTTGTGGCTGATTATGTTCGACGTTATCCTTCATTGCGGGGTTTGCAGTTGTTCATTAATATCTATATTTCAAATGCCGAAGGCCAAGCCAAAGAAGATTTACTTATTTTGCAAGGACTGATGAATAAGCTATTCTCTGAAAAACCAGACTATCAATGTATTTCCTGTGGTTTTTCAGGCAAGTCCCTCTATTGGCACTGTCCCGGCTGTAAACAATGGTCTTCTATTAAACCTATTCACAGTATTGAAGAAGCTGTTTAGAATTATCCCTCTTTTTGCCCTTTAGGGTACAAAAATAAAATGCGCTCCCGCTTGTCATCCTGAGCATTGTCATCCTGAGCATTGTCATCCTGAGCATTGTCATCCTGAGCGAAGCGAAGGATCTGAATTATCAATGAGATACAGATTCTTCGCTGCGCTCAGAATGACAAAAATGATGAGCCTAGATGGGAATATTATCCAATATAATCATGATCCTGCCTTAAATTGCTCAGAATTGCTATAATATGGTTATATAGTTAGCTTGGAGGAATTTGCCATGGCAGAAGAAGAATCTAAACCATATCGTCTCCCTGAGGAGATGCAAAATACTCCTGAAGAAAAAGAGATTATTGACAAGATGATGACTTTTGATCTGCATCATGACTCTTTTTTACATAGGAAGGCAATCGCTTCTATAAAAAAACAATTAAAAAATTATTTTCTGTCACAGGATCCAGAAAAAATACAGAAAATGATAGCTAAGCTTCCACAACCCAAGGTAGAGGGATTAAATGTATATGTACATACGCAAAAGGGTTTAGATGGTTTACAAACACCAACGCAAGCTTTCTTTGATGAAGTGAAGGATGACTTCCTGAACAGCCTCTTATTATCTGCTGATAAAGATGACACAACAATAGAAGCGCAATTAAAAAATAAAAAATATTCTCCCCTTATTAATAACATGCTGAATGAAAGAATTAATGAGGTTACTTCCTCTTTGTCTAGCTCTATAGAAAAACAGATAGCAATATTAAATACTAGGATAGCTGAATACAAAGAGAGTGATACTCAAATTATTGAGAAACATCAAGTTACCTTGCTGAGTATTAAAAACGAGTTGACAGAGAGCAGATCTCAAAATAATGAAGAGCGCTTAGCGAGGATTCGCGAACTTGCTAAAAAGATAGAAACTGCTAATAAAGCACTACGTATCGATGGTAGTACCCTGAAAAAGCTGAAAGCCTGCCTGAAAGATATCCGCGGGACTCTAAAAAACCTAGGCATTCACATTCAACGTATGCGCGATTCTAAAAAGGAACATGGTACTTTTAAATTCTGGTCCACTAGCGCTGTTTTAGAAAAACATATAAAAACAGTTGACAAGGATTTAGAAAAACTCACTGGCTCCAAGCCGAAGAAAAGATAATTCCTTAGCTTTTAAAACTTATTGAACTCTTCAATCCCTAGAGCTATTCTTAGCGAGAACTATTCTCAGGTTTTCTAAAATTATAATAAGAGAGCTAAAAATAATGGAATTACTTAAAAACTTATCCAATTATATTGGAATAATAGGCGTTAGTTTTATTTTGGTCGGATATTTATTGATCAATACCAATCGTCTTACCTCAAAAAATCTTGTTTATCTTACTCTAAATTTCTTAGGCGCTTGGCTAATCCTAATTTCACTTTTTTTTCATTGGAATTTAGCTTCCGTTGTTATTGAATGTGCTTGGATTATAATTAGTTTAGTGGGCTTCTATCGTCTTTTTCGTTCTAAGCAGGTTCCCATATAAAAAAGAAAACTAAAGCAGCTATTTATTCATCCCAATTAAGCGTACCCCCCGTTTGATATTCCGTCACCCGCGTCTCAAAAAAGTTTTTTTCCTTTTTAAGATCGATCACTTCGCTCATCCAGGGAAAGGGGTTTGCCGCACCCGGATATTGAATAGTCAAGCCAATTTGAGCTCAGCGGCGGTTTGCAATAAATTGTAAATACTCTTTAAACATTTCCGCATTTAAGCCGAGAATACCGCGAGGCATGGTATCTTGAGCATAAGCATATTCAAGATCGACGCCGCTACGAATCATGTTCAGGGCTTCCTGTTTAAAAGCCTCCGTCCATAGTTCAGGATTTTCAATTTTAATTTGATTAATGACATCGATGCCAAAATTTAAATGCATTGATTCGTCACGCAAAATATATTGAAATTGCTCGGCCGTACCCGTCATTTTATTACGGCGTCCCATCGATAAAATTTGTGCAAAGCCGACGTAAAAGAAAATGCCTTCGAAAACAATATAAAAAGCAATCAGGTCACGCAGTAAGCGTTGATTATTTTCAAAACTACCCGTATGAAACTCAGGATCAGCTAAACTTTGTGTATAAGACAAAGACCAGGCTGATTTTTTCGCAACAGAAGCCACTTCGCGGTACATATTAAAAACCTCGGCCTCATCCATACCCAAACTTTCAATAATATGTTGATAGGCATGGGTGTGCAGGGCTTCTTCAAAGGCTTGGCGAAGCAAATATTGCCGACATTCTGGATTGGTAATATGGCGATAGACAGCAAGCACCAGATTATTCGCCACCAGCGAGTCTGCCGTTGAAAAAAAGCCCAAACTCCGTTTTACAATGAGACGCTCATCCTCAGTCAGGCCATGGGGGTCTTTCCAAAGCGTGAGATCAGCAGCCATATTGATTTCGTTCGGCATCCAATGATTGGCGCAGGCATCCAGATATTTTTGCCAGGCCCATTTATATTTGAAAGGTACCAATTGATTAAGATCCGCACGGCAATTGATAATGCGTTTATCATCGACATGAATACGGGCGGCGCCCATTTCAAATTCTAAACCGATTGCACCACGAGCGGCTGTTTTTTGGGTGACCATGGTTACCATCTTATTCTCCTCACTTTATTGACAGGCTTCGCAATCCGGATCTTCAATGGAACAAGCCTTGGGCAGGGTCGTTGGTTCAAGCGGGACAGCATTCAAGGCCTTATCGTGAATAGTTGATTTTTCTGCGTTGGTAGCGCCTAGGCTTCTTAAATAGTAAGTTGTTTTTAAGCCTCGAATCCAGGCAAAGCGATAAAGACTATCTAGTTTTTTGCCTGAGGGTTGGGCCATATAAAGATTCAGTGATTGCGATTGATCAATCCATTTTTGACGCCTTGAGGCTGCTTCTACGAGCCACATGGGGTCAATTTCAAAGGCGGTAGCGTATAGTTTTTTGAGCTCATCCGGGATGCGGCTAATTTTATTCAGACTACCATTATAATATTTCAAATCGTTGACCATCACAGGATCCCATAATTGGTAGCGTTTTAAATCAGCAACCAAATGAGGATTAATGACAGTGAATTCGCCCGAAAGATTCGATTTCACAAAAAGGTTTTGATAGGTCGGTTCAATCGATTGAGAAACACCGCAAATGTTTGCAATCGTGGCCGTTGGGGCAATGGCTAAGACATTCGAATTACGTATGCCTGTTTTCACGCGTTCTCGAAGTGAAGCCCAATCTAAGGTTTGTGAGCGGTTTTGTTCTAAATACTTGCCACGGTTTTGCTGCAAGATTTCAATCGAGTCAAGGGGTAGAATGCCTTTGCTCCATAGTGAGCCTTCAAAAGAAGTGTAGGTGCCGCGTTCTTTCGCAAGCTCTGTCGAAGCTTCAATCGCATAATAGCTCACTAATTCCATCGATCGATCGGCAAATTCGACTGCATCCTGTGAAGCATAGGGTATACGCAGGGTATAAAGAGCGTCTTGAAAGCCCATAATCCCAAGACCAATAGGACGATGTTGTAAATTAGAATGTCTGGCTTGTGGGACAGAATAGTAATTGATATCAATCACATTATCCAACATGCGAATGGCTGTTTGAACGGTTTGACGGAGCTTGTTTTTATCTAAACCTTGCTCACTCAGGTGGGCGGCTAAATTAACGCTGCCGAGATTACAGACAGCAATTTCTTCCAGAGAAGTATTAAGGGTGATTTCAGTGCAAAGATTAGAACTATGCACAACGCCCACATGCTGTTGGGGTGAACGCAGATTGCAAGCATCCTTAAAGGTGATCCAGGGATGACCCGTTTCAAAAAGAAGGGTCAGCATCTTACGCCATAAGGAAAGCGCTGGAATTTTCTTGAAATTACGGATCAAGCCTTGCTCCGCTTGGACTTCATAGGCGAGATAGGCTTCCTCAAAGGCTTGGCCATAGAGATCATGGAGCGTTGGAACCTCATCGGGAGAGAAGAGGGTCCATTCTTGATTTTCAGCAACACGCTTCATGAAAAGATCCGGAATCCAATTGGCCGTGTTCATGTCATGAGTGCGGCGCCGTTCGTCTCCTGTATTTTTACGCAGCTCTAAAAATTCTTCGATATCCTTATGCCAGGTTTCCAAGTAACCGCAAACGGCTCCCTTGCGTTTACCGCCTTGATTCACAGCGACAGCAGTTGCGTTGGCAACACTGAGGAAGGGTACAACGCCCTGGGATTTGCCATTCGTGCCCTTAATGCGGGCGCCCATGGCTCGAACATTAGTCCAGTCGTTACCCAGTCCGCCGGCATATTTAGAAAGCAGGGCATTATCTTTAATGGCACTATAAATACCATCCAGATCATCGGGTACCGTTGTCAAAAAGCAACTAGAAAGCTGTGAACGCGGGGTGCCGGAGTTAAATAAGGTGGGCGTTGAGCTCATAAAGTCAAAGGAGGAGAGCAGCCTATAGAACTCAACAGCCCGGGTTTCTTTTTCTTCTTCTTCGAGTGCGAGCCCCATGGCTACTCGCATAAAGAAGGCCTGGGGTAGTTCAAAACGAAGACCATGAGAATGAATAAAATAACGATCGTATAAGGTTTGCAGACTAAGATAGGTAAACTGGAGATCGCGCTCGGCTTGCAGGGCGGCTCCTAGTCGGTCTAGGTCAAAGCTTGCTAGGCGCTGATCGAGTAAATCTAATTCAACGCCTTTGGCGATATATTTTTTTAGATAAGCCGTATAAAAAGAAGTGCCTTGCTCGGTTTCTGCTTGCAGATTTAAAAAACTAAGGGCTTCTGAACGCAGCTGATCCAAGAGAAGGCGAGCAGCGACATAGGAGTAATTTGGTTCTTTTTCAATCAGGGTACGCGCTGACATGATCAAGGCTTTGCTCAGCTCATGGACGGGAACCTTATCAAATAAATTGCGTTTGACATCTTCTACAATCAAGTCTACTGAAACCTCGCTCAGCCCGGCACAGGCTTTTTCGAGTTGGGCACGTAATTTTTCTGTACTGAGAGAAACCAGTTGTCCATCATGTAGGGTGATGCGCAGGGATGGTAAAGTAGCTTTTGCTTCTAATTCCTTTTGTTTTTGTTCCCGAATTTTGCGGCGTTCTTCACGATATAGCACATAAGCACGGGCTACCTTGTGTTCACCTGTACGCATTAAGGCGAGCTCGACTTGGTCCTGAATATCTTCTATATGGATGGTTCCTCCCGTTGGCAAACGCCTATGAAAAGCATTCACAATGCCTTTCACAAATTCAGCCACCTTTTCTTGAATACGGGGCGAGCCAGCAGCCTGATCTCCTTCAACGGCCAAGAAGGCCTTGGTCATCGCAGTTGCTATTTTGTTGGCATCGAGGAAGGTCACCGTCCCATTCCGCTTGATCACTTTGAGTTCGCCAGGGGCCATGGAGGCTAATTCAAGGCTGGAGGGGGTGGGAAAGGGTTTGATGGTGGCTTGTTTTAATAGGGCTTCAGTTTCCATGGGGCATCTCCCAAGCTTATTATAGAATTTCAGAGAGCCTGTTAAATATTTGGCTCAGACTTATAAAGCAAAGGGGGCCCAATATGGCTCACACCACAATATATAGGTGTTTTACCCCTCTAACACATCAAGATAAAGTATATCCGAGTATCTGGCAAGAGAATAAAATACAAGAAACTGAACTCAGAAATTGCTTCCTTTCTTCTAGCCCAGATGTATTGCGCTGTAACAAGAATTTCAAGAGGATTAAAAAATATTTTTTTGGATGAAAACTCGGCGCTGTCTTAACCACATTTAAACCAGCGCTGTACTTTTTGGCAGCATGAAGTTCGCGGCGGCTTTTCTTCATCCTGCCTTTTATCTAAAAGAGGGAGTTGATCATCCTCCTCTCCGCTATCTACATCGCGAGCGCTGTGATCTCTCCCTTCCATAGAGGAAGGGCGGTCTGAAGAAGGGGCTTGAAAGAGGGAGAATCTCAGATAGGCGAAGGTTGAGATTTTGAAGGATTCACCCCTTTGGTTTTGAACGCTTGTTGAGGATGGTAAGAGCTCTTCTTCTAAATGAGAGGCGACATCCCCAAGCTGCGGATTTTTTATTTTTTTTTCTTTTTCTCCCTTGAGCAGTTGATTGATTGTTGAGGTCAGATGAATGGCCATGCAGCCCAGGCCATTTAAGGTTGGAAAGGCAGTTCCATAGGGAACCCAAAATTGAAATAAGGGTGAAAAAATACCTTTTTTATTGCGAACCACGCCATTGCCAACGGTAACCATGGAGCTGCTACTGCGCCAGACGAAGAGTAGGGCTAGGCTGAGTTTGAGAAAGCGGAAGAAGCGTTGCGGGTCTTCTGTAGTCTCTTTCAAGGTTTGGATAGGATTGGAGGTGAAACGACGGCTAGCAGAGGCCAAATCCCAAAATAATTCAGAACTGACATAGCGTAGGGTCGGCATAAAATTCAGACCGGAGTTAGCATAGAGCATAGCAGAAACAGCTCCCCCTACTGCACCAATTGCAAATTGATCTAGCATAGCTAAATTATTTAAATCTCTATGTGAAAAATGTGCAATTGCATTGGCGCCATCAAAACCTTTTTGAGTAAAAGTCAGAAAGGCAGTGCTCGCAATGAGGGTTGCAAAAGAGAGGTCAAGGAAAAGGATAAGCTGATTTTTTAGGGGGCTCCACGAAGATGAAGGATAAAAAATTTCCGCTCTCGGTTTGTTTTCAAATTTTTCGTTAAACAGCATCAACAATTCAATAATATCTTGATTTTTTAATTTGTATTGCCTTGTTTCAATGAGCTGATTAAATTCCCTTTCATACTGTGGCCTGAGATGACGAAGTTGCTCAGCCAGTTCTTTTTGAAAGCGTCTTTCTTTCTTAAAAATTCCAAGGATTTTATGCGGTGCTTTTTTAACGCTTGGATAGCGTGTAGCAAAGCTGGTTCCAAAACTCGCCATGCCGGGAATAAAAGCCCCCTTCTTCCCCATCCAAGTAGAGGCCCCTTGAGATATTGCACCGAAGGAGAAGGCAGCGGCACCACTAGAAATAAGCGTGGCAAAGTTGGCCAGGAAGTCATAGGGACTATTAAAACATTTACTCAAGCCCATTCTTAATTCATTGAGGGCCTGAGGAATATAATCACGCTGCACAAATACATTAATACTCATTGAAAAAAAGCCATTCATCACAGAAAGAAATTTAATGTTCGCGGATAAGCTATTCCACCACTCTTCATTAATGTCGGCGGGGTTAACCCGAGAGGGCTCGCAGAAGGCATTCATGGCGATGGGTGCAACAAGAAGCATGAGGACTAAATGATAAGCTAGATTTTTTAGTAAGTCCTTATAATGTTCCTCGAGGATATGATTCATTTGACTGCGTTGCGGTAACAAGCCAATAGGACTGATTTCTGAAAGAGTAGGTGATTCTGCATCTTGAAAGAATCCCCCCTTGTTTTCTTCTTCAGAAAGCTCGCTAGGAAAAGCTGAAGTCATTTGATGAGGAGAGGGCGGAGAGATAAAATTCTGAGGTAGAAGATGAGCGTTTTGTCCCTCTGAGTCAGAAATAATCGTCACTGTGAAGCTGGAGGCTCCTCGTGGAATGATCACCCTGTTTGTTTTAAGGGCATGATTGCCATGAAGATTGAAACTCTTGCTGCGAATTTTTTGCTGGGGATTTAGAAATGAAGGAGAAGGCGGTAAGTTATCAGTAGAAGGAGGTGGGCTGATAGTAAGTTTGACAGGCGGTGTGCGGGGGAGATAGGCGGAGTGGGTTTCAAGTTTAAAAGGTGCTGTCTCTGTCTCGGTCTTGGAAAATTCGAACAAGGGGGGGTCGTAAAAAAATGTGGGTTGGACAAGATGGGGAGTGGGAATAGCTCGGGCCTGACTTCTGCTTAGATTTGGATTGTCGCTAGTCACTGAAGTCGTACTGCTACCACTCATATCTCTTGGTCTCATGCTTACTCCTCCCTTAGATCTCTAATAATAAATTTTAAACTGCTCATGCTAGACATGAAGTTTGAATGAAAGCAAGCGCTTATCTTCATAAGGAGTTTAATTTGTATTAAAAATAAACGAGACGGGTAAAAACTTTTATTGAATAAAATGAAAGCTGGCTTTGCCAAGGATTTATGTTGTTAAGCAGAGCGGTTTGGGGCAAAATTTATCAATTAACGGGGGAAAATATGGAGCAGGAGCAGACAGTACAGCCGCCAACACCGAAAGGAGGCATTTATCTTTTACCGAACTTGCTCACTACCATAGGTTTGTTTGCTGGTTTTTATGCAGTCGTTGCTGGGATGAAGGGTCATTTTGAAGTGGCGGCTATTGCTATATTTATAGCAATGATAGCAGATGGTTTGGATGGTCGCGTAGCTCGTCTGACTGGTACGCAAACTAACTTTGGTGGTCATTACGATAGCATGTCCGATATGTTGTCTTTTGGTGTGGCCCCGGGCTTGGTGGTCTATAGCTGGTCACTCTCTTATTTAGGAAAATTTGGTTGGCTAGTATCATTTTTGTATACGGCAGCAACTGCCTTGAGATTAGCCCGTTTTAATACGCAACTCCACGAGCCCGAGGTCAAACCACATTCTCAAGGCCTTACCTGCACAGCGGCAGCAGGCATGATGGCTAGCATGATTTGGCTGGGCTCACTCTATGTCAATGATGGAAAAATGTGGGCTGTTCCGGCCGCTATTTTAACTATGCTGGTCGCAGGTCTGATGGTGAGTACCTGTCGCTATTATGTGTTTAAGAAAATTGATTTTAAGGGTAAGGTGCCTTTTTTTGCTGTGGTCATAGCCGTACTGACGATTACTGCAATTGCACTGGATCCACCAGAAATTTTATTTTTTATTTTTTTTCTCTATGTGCTTTCTGGTCCGCTCATTACCTATTGGCAGCTCAGGAAAATGAAGCGAAATAAAAAAAGTTAAATCTGCGGGCAGCTTGTCGTTTTTAGAAATAGTGAGATATCATCCTTTGTGCCTACGGGCTGCTCTTGTTTCCTGGCAGAACTTTTTTGAAAAGACCAGGCTAAGTGTGTGCGTGTTGTTGTGCCCAGAGAAGCAGGAATATAAAAATCATCCTTTGAGGAAACAAGCTTGGCCTGTGGTTTCAATTGATCAGTGCGAAACATGGTTAAAGTAGAGGAAGGTGCGTGAGACGAACCCTCTTGCGGCACGCGGGGTCCTGTGGGACGAGGTTTCAAAATAGAGAAAAACCCAGCGAAAAAAGAATTCTCTGTGCCGCCGATTAAAGCAAAGTAGCTCAGAGTAGAATCCTCAGCTCCCTTCATCGCAAGAAAACCATTCCCAATCGCATTCAAGATTACACTGATAAGCTCAAAGGCCCGCCAGATTTTTGTCTGTGGGGTTGCTCTGGAATGAGATTCTGCCACGGGCTCTGCCTGCGAAGGACAAAAGATTTTCATGATGAATCGCGAGATACTAGGCACAGCCGCTGTAATAGTTTGCATGGTTATTTTTAGTCCAAAAGGAATTCGGCTTATCAAGGCAAGTACCAAACAAATACTCGTTGTGATGAGCTCGGCAGTTTTTGCAGCAAGTGCAGGGGCTAGTTTTAAAAGCAAGGCTTGTACATTGGGCGCACAGGCCTTCATCGTCATATACAAGCCCAAACAGGTCAGCGGCAAAAATAAAAGGTTCAAGATGATGGTGAGAACCCGCTGTGTCAGGATTCGAGAATGAAATTCCTTGGGATTGAGCTCCTTCGGATAGATTAGATTTTTGAGGAAAGCTCGAATTTCATCTAAGGGGTTCTTTTTTTTAATCAGAACAGCGATGTCCTTCAGCATTAAAGCCGTCATGCAAATCAAGCTTACCCCGAAGAGAATAACAGCGAGGTAGGGCAAGACGGGTGCGAAGACGGCTAAAAAGGGAAAGCCGGCTACTAAATGAAAGGTGCTGCCATAAGCAACAGCTGCAAAGCTAATACCGGCTGCAAGAGAAACAACCAGGGCTAGTCCCATAGCTAGTTTTTGACCGAAATTAAGAGGAGCACCCTCTTCATCCACAAAAAATTTTTCTTTTCCAAATAAATCGATGAGAACAGAAGATACGCAGGGTTTGAGAAGCCACCAGTTTACGACGGTCCCTGATATACAGAGTAGGAGGGCAATGAGGCCGGCTAAACCACCTGTGACAAGATGTAAAGCTAAAAAAGAGCCAGCTGTGGTAATGCCGCAGCTTAAAGCTCTAATACAAGAAAGGACATAAGCACTGCGGTGAAGAAACTGTTGCCAGGGCGTAAGACAAGGGGGCGGGGTTTCAAGAGGAATAAGTATAGGAGCATTGACCGGTAAAGCAGATGGAGCTGTTACCTCTGCAGGGGGAAGTCTGCTAAGCATAATGCTTCCTTATTTTAGCTTTCGTTTTGTATGTTTGAATATTATTTGAGAAAGGTTAAGGGAAGCCACACTAGATTTCAATAGAGCTGATCTTTATCTGACCAATATCTTTGAAAATAGAAGCTTTAATTTACAGCCTAAAAATGATAAAATTTTACGCATTCACCTGGCCAGGTTCTTTAATGATGACAGTATTTCGAAAGTTAAATTACTTTATTAATCAAAGGCTTTTATTTGTTACCGCCTTTGGCTTTGCTTCCGGCCTACCCTTTGCTTTAAGTGGTTCGACGCTTCAAGCCTGGTTAACAGAGTCTCAGGTGAGTTTGATGACCATAGGCTTTCTTTCCTTAGTGAGCTTTCCTTACAACTGCAAATTTCTCTGGGCGCCCTTACTTGATCGGTTTATTTTTCCTGGCTGCGGCAGAAGAAGGGGATGGATTTTACTGACGCAGGCTTGCTTAGCGCTGGCTTTATTTTTTCTGGCCCTGATGCATCCCGCTGCCGAGCTAAAGAATATCGGATGGCTGGCCTTATTCATTAGCTTTACTTCTGCCACCCAAGATATTGCTATCGATGCTTATCGAGCAGATGTTTTATTAGCGCCTGAACGTGGGCTGGGCTCTGCTTATTTTATTTTTGCTTATCGTATGGCAATGTTTGTTTCCGGGGGCTTGGCTTTAGTCGTGGCGCATTATTGGGGATGGGAGCGAAGCTATCAATTAATGGGTCTTTTGATGCTCGTAAATATGTTTGCTACTTATTTTGCTAAAGAAGTAGAAACAAAATCAGTGCCTCAGACTACTTCTCTGGGTTTTTATCTGCAGCCTTTTTTAGATTTATGGCGTCGCGATAATATTGTATTAGTACTTTCCTTTGTTATCTTATATAAAGCTGGTGCTGCGCTTGCGACGTCCCTGATGACCAATTTTCTGCTGCATGGTCTTGGTTTTTCGCTAGTTGAAATTGGGATGGCGTCGAAGGCGGCCATCATCATCGGTACTATTTTAGGCGCTTTGGTGGGCGGCGCTCTCCTGATGCGCTTAGGAGTCTATGCCTCTTTGCTCTGGTTTGGCCTTGCACAGGCCTGTTCCATTTTATTGTTCCTGCTTTTAGCTGTCGTGGGTAAGCTATTTACCCTCATGATGTTCACTTTATTTATTGAAAATTTTTGTAGTGGTATGAGTACGGCCGCTTTTATGGCCTTTTTAATGTCCTTATGTAATCTCCGTTATAGTGCTGCCCAATTTGCCTTTCTTTCCGCTATTGATAGCCTAGGCCGCTTGGCTGCGGGACCCTTGGCTGCAGTTCTGGTCATTCATTTTGGATGGGTGTCTTTTTATGGCTGGTCGTTTGTTGTTTCCTTACCAGCCCTGATCTTATTAAGGCTTTTAGCAAAGAGGGTGGGCTTCGATGCGCCGGCTATTTCTTATTCTTAAAGCAAGTTTTATTCGCTGGGCTGGTTTATTGCTTATTCCCAGCCTGCTTCTTAGCGCGACTGTGCTCGCTTCGCCTGGTGAGGAAGAGCATTTTTATCTTGATAAAATACAATTAGTCACGCAACAAAGTGATTTATTAAAAAAACGCTTGGTTCAAACTACACAGGAATTGAACTATCTACAGCAGCAGCAGGAAAAAAATTGGGGTTCGTTTACGGATGATCAAACCAATAAATTTCTTCTTTATAAAACAGGTTTGCGTTATGCGAGCGCCAAAGCTAATTTAGATAGTATTAATATTGAATTGACGGACTCTCAGCAAGCCCTAACCTGGCTCGAGAAAAATATTCAAGAAATAAAAAATCAATTGAATGCCCTCAATATTTTTGGCTTGAAACTTATTCAAGGAGAGATCGCTCAAAGCCAGAGTTTGCGTTCTGAATTACAATATCAAGAAAATCTCTATCAACTAGAAAAACAGCGCTCTAGTTATTTAGTGGACTTGCAGAAAACAGAGAACGCTGTTTTGCAGCTTTATAATGAGCAATATGCACGCGGAAATTCTTTCTTAAAGTCGCGAAAATTGCTTCACTTTAAAGAACGGCAAGTCAAATCTGAAATGGAGTATCAAGAGCAGCAAAATTTTTGGCTACGACGTTTAGATGAACTCTATGTAAAGATGAAAAACTTAGAAACGAAGTCGGGCAAAGGACAATATTCGCGTATAGAGGGAGAAATATTTTATGCCAATGAAAACATTAATCTGGTCTATTTAAAAACCCTGCTTGCACGCTATCAAGATCAACTGAGGCAGCTGCGTTTTTCTATTGCGCGTACGAATTCTATTTCGCTATTGAATAATCTCAGCGATCAAACGCAGGTGCTGGGCAAGCAAATTGTGCGAGTGGATAAACTGATTCATTATCGCATCGATCTACTTAAAAAACGGCATTTGATTGAGGCGCATGAGAAACATCAGGTGAAGCCAGAGTTATTCCTTCATTCTAGCTTGTCTGCTGTTCCCAGTGCGCTTCCTGAAGAAGATGAAAATGATCCCTTTCTGGCCTTAGAAAAATTATACGAGAATTTATTACAAGACAGCGCGCATTTAAGTAAGCGTTTTGTTGATTATCGCCTGCTTCTGGATAAATCTCTGCAGCAAGAGCTCTCGGCTCGCCAAGGTTTGCCAGGCTTTAGTGCCCATGCCTGGTTGGATTTGGGTAGAGAGGCGCTCTTGGTCCCTAGTCTTTCTTTTCAGCTACTGAAAGGCTTTGCCTTTAGTTTAATTGCTGCTTTGAAAAGATTGACACTCGGACAATGGTTATTATTTTTATTTTTGGAAATAACGGCCTGCTTAGCCTATTCTAATCTGCGAAAAATTTTCCTGCGCTTTGTGAAAGCGCCTGTGGAGAAGCACTCAGCTGTTTTAAGTGCTAAGCAATTATTAGGAAATTTGCTGCTTCCTAATGTGAAACCGCTCATCTTGATTGGAAATGTCTGGCTTCTTTTTTATTGCTTTGGTATAGCTGCTGAGCAATTTGATTGGCTGCTCGCTATAGCCGGCGTGTGGCTCTTATTTCGCTTTATTTTAACGATTGCCCGAACGGGCTTGCTTGAAACGATACATGATGTAAATGGTCATGAAACCACCTTATATCATCGTTTAAAGGTTATTTTTATTGTTGGAGCGGTGATTACGAGTCTCACCACCTTTATTCATCAGCTGCCCCTTCTCTATGAAATTAAGGATTTGTTTGATCGCTTATTTTTATTGATGTTACTCTTGCTATCCTTATTAGTTTTACGTTCGTGGAGCGTTGTTCCCCGTTTAGTTTTACAATATGTTGATCAAAGACGAACTTATTTTCGCAGTCTGATTTATTTTTTGGGAGCTTTTATTCCCAGTCTCTTGTTTTTTAATTCTTTGATTGGTTTATTTGGTTTTATCAATTTAGTCGGGATCATTTCCTGGTATGAGGGTATTTTTACCCTTGTCTTAATAGCCTACTTCTTATCACGGGCTCTGCTCAGTGATTGCATGGAAATGCTTTCAAACTTCATGATTCGGCATGTCAATAATGGTTGGTTGTGGACGGAAGCTTTTTTAAAGCCTTTGCATAAGATTTTACGTCTGCTTGTTTTTTTTGGTGCTTGGGTCGTACTTTTTCTGCTGTACGGGTGGAATCAACAATCGCCTGTGGTAGAGCGACTGAATAAATTACTGGTGTATCCTATTATAGCGGTGCTGAATACAACCATTACGCCAATTAGTATTCTCGAAGTCATTTTTGCTATTTCTCTATTTTATTGGGCGGCGCGTTGGACACGGGAATTTGTCTATCGTTTATTATTCTCAAAAACGCAGGATTTAGGTATTCGCAATAGTATGGCTATCTTAAGTCAATACGCTGTGGTGATTGCCGGCGCCTTACTCTGTTTGAGACTCTTAGGGATTGATTTGCATGCCCTCTTTTTAGTTGCTTCCGGTCTCTTAATTGCTATTAGCTTTGGGCTACGTGATTTATTTAATAACTTTGCCTGTGGTTTGATGTTCTTATTTGAAAGACCGATTCGGGTGGGCGATATTGTTTGTGTCAATGAACAAGAAGGGAAAGTAACGCATATTGGTAGCCGAGCTGTCACGATTCAAACCTGGGATCACATGGAAATTATTGTTCCCAATACAGAGCTCTTTAATAAATCCTTTATAAATTGGACGGTACAAGATGATATTGTGCGTACGGTCATTGCTCTCAAGATTGATCGCAAAGATAATCCCTATGAGGTCCAGCAACTGATTCATTTGGTCTTGAAAGAGCATAGCGACGTCTTGCGGAATCCCGAGCCCGAGGTTTTTTTAAAAAACATGGTAGACAATCATAGTGAATTTGAAGTTCGTTATTATATTAATATTCGTCAGGTCCACTCTCGGGTAGGGGTGCGTTCCGAGGTGCTCTTTGCCCTCTGGCAGGCCTTCGATCGTCAAGGAATTAAGGTGCCTAACTTACAACACGAAATTTTCATTAAAACCCAGGCGCCTCTTCTGCCTTCACCCTAAGGGGGCTTGATTGAATCAATCAGCCTGATTTAAATCCCCTCCCGCCACGTTTTTTGTGGAGGGAGGGGTAGGGGTGGGAGGTAAAATGGAAAGCAGGCCCTCTAAATAATATCCTCATTATTCAGTGTCTTATCATGTTTTTTTTAAGTTCTATATGAAAACCAGGTATAATAAAAATAGGAGTGTGCTAAGGAGGACAAAAATATGGCAAACATAAAAATGTCAGGTATGACTCTTAGACCTAGCAGAAGAATGAGCGTAGGCAGGGAGAGAAAACTAAGCTTAAATGATGCAACAAAAGCAAAAGAATACTTCTCTTTAAAAGATAAATTTATCTTAGGCCCCCACGAATTAAATCAAGTGCTTCAAGATCAAAGCGAGATGATTAACATTATTGATGTGCGTCAGCCGGGTGATTATGCAAGAGCGCATCTGCCAGGCGCAATTAATTTACCGCGTGAACAATGGAAAACAGTGTCTGGCCTGAAGAAAGATAAATTAAATGTCATTTATTGTTATTCTTTAGACTGTCCGCTTGCTACCGAAGCTGCCCAGGAATTTGCTAGCAAAGGCTATTCCGTGATGGAATTGATAGGCGGTTTTCAAGGATGGCAAGAAAGTGATTATAAGATAGATAAACAGGTACATCATTAAGAAACCACAACGAGGAGTGGTTTCTTAAAGCAGGACCTGTTCAAAGGCAATTACCGTTCCTTCTATCTTCTGCTTATCGCTTGTGATATTCACAATAGCATCGCCGCCCATGGCGGCGGCTAGGTTTTTCATGAGTTCATTCAGCGTCTTGTCCTGTCTTTCGAAGCCAATCAGATTATAACGCGAAATCGTTTCCTTACCGATAATTCGATAAGGATGCTGGATAAATGATTCTTGAGAATAAAAGGCAATTTTGTTTCCTCGTTTAGCCGCATGCTTTGCAGTTTGATAAGACAGATAGGCATGACCCTTTTTTAGAGGGGGCCTTGCTGTTTGTGAGTCAGAAGCTGTCGTTGTGCATCCCGTTAAGATATAAGCCAAGCAAAATATATACAGAAATATGGCTTTTCGCATTGCGATCTTCCCTGTGATGATTCCTTCCACTAGCTACTCTCTTATTTTTATCGTATTGAATCCCTGCTTAAAAGACAAGGAGTATTCAAAAGGTCACTTTCACGAGATGGACGGTAATGCTAAAATCTGCAAAACTCATCTATTTAAGAGGTCATATGTCTAAACTGCTTCATCTGGGACGCCGTGCTTTATTAGAACCTTCCGGGATTACCGATAAAGAACTTGAAGCGGTGATGGGAAAAATTTTACTAAAAGGCGTTGATTATGCTGATTTATATTTTCAAGCTACTTATTCAGAATCCTGGTCCTTAGAGGACGGTATTATCAAAGGCGGAAGCTACCATGTCGATCGAGGGATAGGGGTTCGTGCTTTAAGTGGAGAAAAAACCGGTTTTGCCTATGCCGATGATATTTTGTTCTCTGCTCTAGAGCGGGCAGCTACGGCTGCTAGCAGTATTGTCAAAAAGGGTTCGGGAGAAGGAAGTATCAAGGCCTGGCAAAAAACAACAAGCAATGAACTTTATTTGCCCGTCAATCCGCTTTCCTCCTGGACCGAACAAGAAAAAATAAGCTTATTGCAGCGGGTCGATCATTATCTTCACCAACTCGACACCCGCTTGGTGCAAGCGAGCGTCAGTTTAAACGGAGAATTTGAGACCGTACTCATCGTGACAAGTGAAGGTGAGTTAGCTGCTGATATCAGACCGCTCATTAGACTCAATGTGAATGTGGTGCTTGAACAGCATGGCCGACGAGAAAGTGCTTACTCGGGTGGCGGCGGTCGCTTCGATTATTCTCATTTTAACTCAGAAGAAACGGTTTTTAGCTATGCCAAAGAGGCAGTACGCCAAGCTGCACTCAATTTAGAAGCGGTTTCAGCGCCGGCAGGAACCATGCCCGTTGTTTTGGGCGCAGGCTGGCCGGGTGTCTTGATCCATGAATCCATGGGACATGGTTTAGAAGGCGATTTTAACCGCAAAGGTTTATCGATTTACAGCAATAGAATCGGAGAACAGGTGGCTAGTTCTTTATGCACGATGGTTGATAATGGTGCGCTTCCCGGGCGACGTGGTTCTCTCAACATAGATGACGAGGGAACGCCCACACAATGCACAGTTTTAATTGAAAAAGGCATTTTGCGTCATTATATGCAAGATAAACATAATGCTAAATTAATGGGTACACAATCAACTGGAAATGGTCGTCGTGAATCTTATGCCCACCTTCCTATTCCCCGAATGACTAATACCTATCTTTTACCCGGTCAAGCCGTGCCAGAAGAGGTGATCGCCTCGGTCGATAAGGGCCTTTACGCTGTTAATTTGGGCGGTGGCCAGGTTGATATTACCTCCGGTAAATTCGTTTTTTCCACCAGTGAAGCCTATTTAATTGAAAAAGGAAAAATTACAGCGCCCGTCAAAGGAGCTACCCTAACCGGTAATGGCCCCGAGATCTTAAATAAAATTTCGATGGTAGCTAATGATTTACAATTAGATTCAGGCGTCGGTGTTTGTGGCAAAGATGGGCAGTCTGTTCCGGTTGGAGTGGGCATGCCTACGGTGCGAGTAGAAAGCTTGACAGTCGGTGGAACTTCTTCCTATGAATAATACGAATACAAATAAACTGCAGGTTCTTGAAGAGCAAGCGAATTCGCTTCAAGAGGATCTTTTCCAAAGCGAAGATTGGCAAAATCTCGCTATCGATATTTTACGCGAGGCAGAAATTCTCGGCGCGAGTTCAGCGGAAGTGGATTTGAGTCTGAGTAAAGGGTTTTCCGTCGCTTCTCGCTTAGGTGAGGTTGAAACGCTAGAATATCATCAAGGCAAGAATATCGATGTCACTGTCTATTTTGGCAAACGTATGGGAACCGCGGCTCTATCCGATACACGCTGGGAATCCATTCAAGCCGCTATTTCAGCTGCCTGTCATATTGCTCGTTTTACACAGGAAGATCCTTGTACAGGGCTTGCCGATCCCGCCTTGCTTGCTTTTAATTATCCTCAATTGGAACTCGCCTTTCCCTGGGCGCTTTCAGTTGATCAAGCCATTGAACTTGCTTGTACCTGCGAGAAAGAATCTTTAGCACGCGATAAGCGAATTGTGAATTCTGAGGGTGTCACGGTATCAACTCATGAGGGTTGGCATCTTTATGCAAATAGCGAGCAATTCATGGGCTATTATCCTTCAACCCAACATGGAATCAGTTCGGTCCTCGTAGCCAAGCAAGGTGAAGACATGCAAAGAGATTATGCATACACCTCTTCCTGCGATCCAGCCTTGCTTTTGCCCATTTCTCAATTAGCTAAAGAAGTAGCAGATAAAACCCTAAGACGTTTAGGCTCGCGTCGCCTCGCTACCCAAAAAGCACCGGTTATTTTTATTGCTGAAGAAGCCCGCGGTCTTTTAGGAAGCTTTCTTTCTGCAATTTCTGGTGGAAATTTATATCGCAAATCCTCTTTTCTGCTAAATCACTTAGGCCAGCCCATTTTTCCTGCTTTTGTGCATCTTCAAGAACAACCGCATTTAGCCAAGGGAGCGGGTTCGCAGCCCTTTGATGGAGATGGGGTCTTCACTCGTCCTAATGTTTTTGTAGATGGCGGTGTTTTGCAAAGTTATTCTCTTGGTGTCTATTCTGGTCGTCAACTCGGGATGCAAACGACCGGCAATTCCGGCGGCGTGCATAATTTAGTGATTACACCTGGGCAGCTTGATTTAAGCGGTCTCTTGAAAAAAATGCATAAGGGTTTATTAGTAACCGAGGTCATGGGTCCCGGCGTGAATTTAGTCACAGGTGATTATTCACGAGGTGCTTCTGGATTCTGGTTTGAAAATGGTGAGCTACAATATCCCGTGCAAGAGATTACGATTGCAGGTAATTTACGTGAAATGTATATGCATCTTGTTGAGGTGGGTGCTGATGTGGATTATCGCGGGAATGTGCGAACGGGCTCTATCTTGCTTGAAGAAATGATGATTGCCGGGGAATAAGCTTACTTTCTTTTTCTCGGATTCAGATGCTCGGCTTTTTCTTTATGTTCTCTTAGCGTTTCGCTAAACTTTGTTTTTGCTTCATTAGCGGCTGTTGCTGCTTTCTTAAAATTTGTTGAAGTGCCAAGAAAAAAGAGGCCACGTTTTTGGTTCGTAAATATTCCTTCAGGTGAAGAAGGAAAGTAGGTTTTTAGTTTTTTAAAACAATTAGCAAGAAACTTCTCCCATCTAAAAAGTGGAGTTTTGGTGGGATGACTGTGTATCAGTTCTTGATTAGCTATATTCATTTTTTTTAAAACCAAAGCAAGTTTTCCTAGATAGGGTTTTTCTGCTACATTGTGCATCACCTTTTGTGAGCAGGCTTCTCTAACCTGGTTGAACGCTCGAAGTTGTAAATAAATAGCTTGGGCCTTATCCTTACCCTTATCCTTATCCTCAAATAAGGATAAGAAAACATCTTTTGCTCCATCATCAAGAATAGTGTTTAGCAAATTTTCTTCAGAAAGACTGAGTCCTTCTTTTGATTCATCAAGTGGAAAATTATTATACCCGATTGAAGCTAGCTCTCTAAGTAAAGTTCTTATTTGTTCCAGATTTGAATTTTCTATTTCAATTAATAACTTGGATGCTTTTCGATCTGTAACGATTTCTGGATCTGCTTTTATTTTTTTAGCATCAATAATGCTTTCTAAATCGATATCGTCAAAATAGTCCTGATGATGGTAATTATTTTGAAGCTTTTTAAGGGTTTCCTTTGCCGCATTTAAAGAGTCATCAGATATTTCATTGTCCATTTTAGCTATAAGCTCATCGATTAATTCATTTCTAAATTTTTCTTTTAATTGATCAAAATGGAGTGGAAGCATTGTTTGCATGGTCTCAAAAGAATGGGCTATAAATACATGCCTAAATAGCGCCTTTTCCTCCGAACTTCCCCTATCGATTTCATTGAAGGGAGCTTGTTGAATCTTCACAAGAGTAGGAGAAAAAACTTCGTCAGGTATGTTTCCTCCAGTTATAGCTGCTGCCATCAAAGCGCAATATACTGCTGGTTGGTTGATATGCAATACTGCATCGAAAGCATTCTGGCCTAATAAGCGCTCGTATAAAGATGTGTTTCCACTTTTGATGGCACGGCAATAATAGTGTAACCGACTTCCTGCGTCCTTTTTAGCAGTAAAAATATCGCCAATTTTCTCCGCTATTTGCGACATCTTGCTCGACTTATTATCTTTGGACTCTAGTGCTTCATCTTCTTTACTTGCCTCAGCAAGTGCTTTATCGAAAAATTCAATAGCTTTTTCTTTATCTTTTTTCGAGCCTTTCGAGAGACTTTCTTTGCCTTGTGCCATTAAGGCCATCGGATCAGTTTTTTCCTCATCGCTTCTACTCATAACTGCTACCTTCCTTTAGTAGGATTTTTAGGACTTTTTTGCTCGAGTGATTCTGCATCCTGGTCATGCTTAAGAAGCTTTTTGGCCTCGTTTTTATGTTGACCCAGGAAAGCGTGAAAGTTTTTGCTAGCTTTTTCAGCGCCTAATCCTTTTCTCCCACTTTGCCGTTCTTCAAGAGAAGCAAGCGGGTTATGTGTGCCGTGTTTTAATTTATTAATGATCGTCATAATGACGAGAGGAAGGGTTCCTACTATTGACACGGCAAACAGGGTAGTAAGAAATTTATCCCGGGTGATAGGATTAAATTTGGTCTTATGTTTGTTTTGTTCTAACTCTTGAGCAGCTTTACTTATGCTGTTAACAACGGCCTTAAGCTTTTCTTGTGGATCTTCATCTTTTTTAAATGGTTGTAACACCTGCGTGTATGCTTTGAGTTCTAAAAAAATGCTTTGTAATTCAACAGAAGTCATTAAATCACTTACTTTATTTTTTGGATTAAAAAGAGGATCAATTTTTTTATTTGGATTCGTAAGAAGAGTTCCTCTACTGGGAGTTTTAACCTGGACCTCGAAAGCTCTAATGAGAGCAGATAATGGTGCTATTATATTATCTTGATTTATAGCGGCGATATTATTGGCGATGTTCTCATTGAGGGCTAATTTATTTATAGCTATGGTTTTTTTTAGTTTATCAATGAGATCTCCTACCCTAGCAAAGGCTGCTTTATGAATGTCATTTAAAATATTTTCTGGGTATTGTAAAATGTATTGTAAAATCTCTTCTGGGTTTTGTTCCTTTGACTCTTCATCCCCACGCATAATGGTACACCCCGCGATTATCAATCATGTATGTTTATTATAACAAATAGCGGATATTTTTAATTTTATTAAATGTAATCAAATACTTGTACTTGAAAACAAAAAAGTAAATATGTGGTTAACCCCTTACCTTACTCTGTCATGCCAGCACGCTTTTAGCTGGCAATCCAGGCTTTTAAAAGCCCTGGATTCCGGCTTAAAGCATGCCGGAATGACAAACCTAAGGCAGCCGGAATGACAAACCTAAGGCAGCTGGAATGACAAACCTAAGGCAGCTGGAATGACAATTTCGTTAACCGAATACTTACCAAAAAAATGACCGCTTTTTGAATCAAAATGGCTTATGATTCTTTAGCCGACAGGAGGCAGGACCACTATTCCTTCTCCCCAAACTTTCCACGAATCAACTGAACAACCGCCTTAGCAGCCAGTTCTTCATCTAGCCCAGAAATGACAAGGTCGCAAGAGGTATTTTTAGAGGCCCCGATTAAGATAAGGGCCATGATGCTTTTGCAATCTGCTTTTTTTTTATGAACACTCAGCTCAATTTTGCTATGAAATTTCTTAGCAAGGGTGACAAGCTTAGCCGCAGCCCGAGTATGCAGGCCGTATTTGTTTCGAATAGTGATTTTTTTGCGTATCATAGGTTAAATTCATCACCCAAATAAACAGCGCGTACCTGTTTATTCTTTAAAATAGCCTGCGGTGTGCCTTCGCAAAGAATTTTTCCCTCATTGACGATATAAGCGCGTTCGCAGATTTCCAAGGTTTCCCGGACATTATGATCGGTAATGAGTACGCCAATACCACGATTTTTGAGATGGGTAATAATGCGTTTTACACCGACAACTGAAATGGGATCGATGCCGGCAAAAGGCTCATCTAATAAAATAAACTGGGGCTCGCTTGCTAAAGCACGTGCGATTTCAACACGACGTCTTTCCCCACCAGACAGACTGATGCCAAGATGTTCACGCAGATGCTCAATATGAAACTCTTTCAACAATTGTTCTAAAAGTGCATTTCTCTGAAGCTTCGGCAAATCCTTACGAATTTCGAGAATAGCCATAATGTTGTCAGCTACGCTCAATTTGCGGAAAACAGAAGGTTCCTGCGGTAAATAGCTCAAGCCTAGTTGTGCTCGAACATGAATAGGAAGCGTAGTAATCGGCGTATCGTTAATTGAAATTGTTCCGGCATCGCAGGGAATGAGACCGACGATCATATAAAAGGAGGTGGTTTTACCTGCGCCATTCGGACCCAAGAGGCCGACAATTTCACCTTGCTTGACTTGAAGAGAAACCTCATGGACAACCTGGCGGGTTTTGAACTTTTTACTAATTTTATGAGCTTCTAGTTTTTTCATATTGTCGGCTTAGATAGTTTGCTTGAGGGAGCCTGCTTCAATCACAAAAGTGGCTCGGCTATTTTTTGTGGGTGGTACAGTTATGGTTTGTGATTTAATATTATAAACTATAATTTGACCTTGAAAACGATTTTCGCCCTGGGTCACCCTGACCTCACCTTCTAGCACCAAATGCGATTCAAGCGGATAAAACCGCATGAGTTTTGCATGGGCATGAAGCATTTTTTCCCCTTTTTTAGGGAAAGTCCAATAATGTGCTGGTTGTTGTATCCCGAAGACAAGCGCCTCCTGGATTTTATTGTGTGCATTTCTTTTGGTAATCACGCGGTCTGCTTCCAGATGGGTTGTGCCTTGGTCTATTTTAACCGCACCTTCAAAGCAGGTTTCTCTCGTTTTATAATTATATTGTGAACTATCTGCTGCGATATACATCAGAGCCTGTTGATCGCTTGCTAAGGCTGATAGATGAGAAGGCAAGAGTAGGGGAAGGAAGAGCAGCCAACTTTTAGTTTTGAACACTGTATTCTCCTCGGGTTTGCGAGAGTAATTTAACAGCGCCTGAAGCAAGATCAGCATTCATGCCAATAGCATGAATTTTAGTATTTGGTTGCATAATAGTGACAGGGTCAGCCGTTTCAGCGAATTGCTTGTCGGGATAAACCCGCAGTGTCGGTGTTAAGAGCGTCGTTTTTTCATCTTGTTCATCTTCGGGATGATGAATAACCACATTCTCCCAGAGCAAAATTTGGTGGATGCCTTCTAAGGCTCTAGCATGATCTGCAGAGAGTTGCCAAGGTTTGGTGGCCTTGGGTTGGCGGGCATTGCGATAAAGGGTTAAGAGGGGTTTGCTGATCTCTGTGCTGTCATTTTCTAGATAATGTATCATTTTGGGAGAGACGATTTTGAGAGAGGGTTTGCCTTGTTTATCAATGATGGTAGCGACGATTTCTTCCATAAAGGCATCTGGTTTTCCAAGATCAGCCGCTGTGGAAGAAGATTTTTTATAATAAATAATAAAGATCGACCAAGCGCTTAAAAAAAGAGCCGTAAGGAGTAGAAAAAAAAATGATAGATTTCTTGTAGCTAGCATTTCGAGTTCAGCGTTATTGTAAATAAGCCTCAATTATATCAGAATAAGTCCCCTGGGCCTGCATAATAAATTCACAAATCTCGCGTACTGCGCCAAGCCCTCCACTCGCTTTTGAAACATAGGCTGCTTTTTGCTGTAAGAGAGAAGGGGCATTGGCAACGGTCATGCCTAAACCAACTCGGCGAATCAGCGGTAGATCGGGTAAATCATCTCCCACATAGGCGATTTCCTGATCTTGTAAGCTTAATTTTTGTTTTAAGTCCTGATAGGGAGTTAATTTATTTTCATAACCGGCATAAATATGCTGAATACCTAAATCTTGAGCGCGTCTTTGAATAATAGCTGATTTGCAGGTTGTAATAATGCCAACCAGTACGCCTGATTTTTGAAGCAGTTTGATCCCGAGGCCATCGTGCACATAAAAGGATTTATAGTGGATGTCTTTTTTGGTGTAAACCAGATTGCCTGTTGTTAGCACGCCATCTACATCGAGAATCAATAAGCGAATTTGTTTTGCTTTTTCAATTAAGTGTTCCACTTTAAATGACTCCTGCTCTTAAAATGTTATGCATATGAACGATACCAATAGGCTGATGAGCTGAATTGGTCACAATCAGGGCAGTGATCTTGTAGGTTTCCATGATATGCACGGCCTCAGCAGCAAGCAATTGAGGTGGGATAACCTTAGGATTGTTGGTCATGACCTGGCTAATCAGTGTTTTATGCAGATCTGCATTTTTATCAAAGGCACGCCGAACATCACCGTCAGTGAAGATTCCTACTAACTTACCCTGCTGATTTACAACAGTGGTCATGCCTAATTTTTTTTCTGTCATTTCAACCAAAGCACTTTTAAGGAAGGCATCCTCTGAAACCATGGGAATGGCTTCGCCCTGATGCATGATTTCTTCTACCCGTAAGAGTCGCCTGCCCAAGGTGCCACCGGGATGAGAAAGAGCAAAATCATTTTTAGTAAATCCTCGTTTTTCGAGGAGGGCAATGGCTAAGGCATCTCCCATGACTAAAGCAACAGCAGTGCTTGTTGTGGGAGCAAGGTTGAGGGGACAGGCTTCTTTTTCGATGCTCACGTCTAAGTTCACCTCAGCCATTTGAGCAAGCGTTGAATTGCTTTTTCCCGTAATGGCGAGAAGAGGAATGCCGAGGCGCTTAAAAAAAGGAAGGAGGGAAATAATTTCTTCGGTTTCACCAGATTTAGAAATCACCAGAACCATATCTGTTTTGGTGATCATACCCATATCGCCATGGCGCGCTTCAGCCGGATGTACAAAAAAAGCTGGACTGCCGGTACTGGCGAGGGTGGCTGCAATTTTCCGGGCAATGTGTCCGGATTTACCCATTCCCATAACGGCAATGCGTCCCTTACAGGCGAGTAAATATTGACAGGCTTTTACAAAATGATGATCAATTTTTTTTGCGAGATCTTGAATAGCAAGAGCTGTAGTGTTTACTACAGCTTGGCCTAATTCACAAACACTGGTAGAAAGGTATTCTAGATTTTGTTCGCTTTCTTGCATGGCAGTCTGTTGTTTTATTAATAAAATTCCCTTATCTTAACGTTATGACACTCTTGTCACAAGCTGGATTTTAGGGCCTTATGACTAAGCTAGTTGAAATCCATGACTTATCCTTTTATTACAATCGTAATAAAGTTGTATTTAAAGGGGTAAATATCGAGCTTCCTCGAGGAAAAATCACCACCATCATGGGTCCAAGCGGTAGTGGAAAAACCACCTTATTACGCTTGATAAGCGGTCAAAGTCAAGCGCAGCAAGGACAGGTGCTGGTCGATGGTCAAGAAGTGAGCTCTCTTTCACGAGCTAAACTCCATCATTTACGTAAAAAAATGGGGCTGTTGTTTCAAAATGGTGGGCTTTTTACTCATCTTTCTGTTTTTGAAAATGTTGCCTTTCCACTTCGAGAACATACCTTGCTACCAGAGTCGATGATCCGTACGCTCGTACTGATGAAATTAGAAATGGTTGGGCTGCGAGGAGCGCGAGCGCTCATGCCCAACGAATTATCTGGTGGTATGACCAGGCGAGTGGCTTTGGCGCGTGCGATTGCTCTAGATCCCGAGCTCATTATGTATGATGAACCTCTGACAGGACAAGATCCTATTACGAAGGGTGTTTTAGTCAAGCTGATTCGCAGTTTGAATGCTAGCCTCGGTCTAACCTCGGTGATTGTCTCGCATGATGTGAGGGAGATGCTTAGCATTTCTGATTATGTGTATGTCATTTCGGGAGGGAAGGTTATTGGGCAAGGAAGTCCGGTTGCGATCAATGAAAATCCTTCACCTGAGGTAAAACAATTTATTGAAGGTTTTCCAGATGGGCCCGTGCCCTTTCATTATGCAGCCCTACCCTTGCAGGAGGATTTTATCACTCATGTTTAGTTCTGTTCAGAGTTTAGGCCATGTGGGAATAGGACAGCTGCGCCAATTTGGTAAAGCAGGCTTGCTTTTATTTCATTCTATCTTTCGAAGACCCGAGCTCCGAAAAGGTTTTCCGCTGGTTATACAGCAAATTTATGCAGAGGGTTTTTTGTCGCTTTTAATTATCATCGTTTCCAGTCTCTTTATTGGTATGGTACTTGCTTTACAAGGCTACCATACACTTTCAAAATTTGGTGCCGCGCAACAGCTCGGACCCTTGGTGGCGCTCAGTGTGACACGAGAATTAGGCCCGGTGGTTACAGCTATTCTGTTTGCAGGTCGCGCGGGTTCGGCAGTGACGGCGGAAATTGCTTTAATGAAAGCAACGGAACAGCTATCCAGTATGGAAATGATGGCCGTCGATCCCCTACGGCGGGTTATTGCACCGCGGTTTTGGGGCGGCTGCCTTTCCAATCCACTGTTAACCATGATTTTTAATGTCATTGCAGTTTATGGTGCTTATTTAGTCGGTGTACAGTGGCTGGGTTTGGAGGCCGGTGTGTTTTGGTCTAATATGCAAGCTGCTGTTGAGTTTCGAACAGATGTCCTAAATGGTCTCATCAAGAGTCTCGCCTTTGGTGCCGTTGTTGCCTGGATTGCAGTGCATCAAGGTTATCGAGCCGAACCGACCTCAGCTGGTATTGCTTCTGCGACCACCCGTACAGTTGTTCATTCTGCCCTAGCGGTTTTAGGCTTGGATTTTGTGTTAACAACGATGATGATAGGAGGTTGGTAAATCATGAGATCTCAGCCTGTTATAGAAAGCTTTGTTGGTCTTTTTATTATTGCCGCCTTTGCAGCGCTCGCAATTCTTGCTTTTAAAGTCAGTGGCTTGACCTCCTTTTTTAAGGAAGAAGGTTATACCGTCCTCGCTTATTTTGATGATATCGGCGGTTTGAAGGTGAGGGCGCCTGTTAAAGTAGGCGGTGTCATTATTGGAGAGGTTGTGAATGTTAGTCTCGATCCTACTTCTTTTAAGGCCTTAGTAAAAATGTATATTCAGAAAAAATATAACGACCTGCCCAGTGATTCTTCGGCCAGTATTCTGACGGCGGGTTTATTAGGGGATAATTATATCGAATTAACCCCGATGTATAGTCAAGCTGTTTTAAAAGAGGGAAGCGTGATTGAATATACCCATCCTGCTATGATCTTAGAAAGATTAATCGGACAATTTTTATTTAGGGTAGGCGGCGGGCAAGGCAGTGCTAAAACGGTAGCAGGTCAAGCTGCGATGACTAAGGGAGATGAAAATGAAAAAAAATAAAATGCTAATGAGAGCCATTTTTTTCTTGTTGTTATTTTTAACAGGCACGACTCTTAGTTTTGCTGAAACCTCAGGCGGAGCGGTTGGTTTGCTTGAAGGGATTGCCAATCAAATGATTGCTGATCTACAGAAAAATCAAATCACGCTCAAATCGAATCGACAATATGTTTATTCTTTAGCGTATAAATTAGTGGTCCCTCATGTCGATGTTGATGAAATGTCGCGTCGTGTTCTTCCTCCCCAAGTCTGGTCGCAGGCGAATATGACTCAGCGCGCTGCTTTTAAACGCGAATTTATAAACTTATTAGTTCACACCTATGCTTCAGCGCTTGCTTCTTATACCGATCAAACCGTCAGATTTTTCCCCATCCGCGGCGGTGAGGCGGGCAAACGCACTGTTGAAGTGAGTAGTGAAATCACGAGTGAAAGTGGCGCACCGGCCGTCAATGTAAAATATCGTTTAATTCGTGAAGATGGTGGTTGGAAACTCTTTGACATGTCTGTGGAAGGCGTGAGTGTGATCGAAAGTTTCCGCTCACAGTTTGCCGATGCCTTAGCTCAAGGCGATATTGATGCTTTAACTACTCGCCTTGCTAAGCATAATACTCGTCCAAGTGAATAAGCCATGTCAAATCAGCAAATCAGGGTAGAGCAAGATAGAATTTTAATTTCTGGCGAGCTCAGCTTTGTTACTGTTTACGCAGTCTTAGAGTCGAGTAAAAAATTATTTCCGCCACAAGGACCCTGGAACTGCGATCTTTCCCAAGTAAGCAACTGTGACAGTGCTGGGGTTGCTCTTTTAGTCGAGTGGCTTCAGTTAGCGCAGCAAAAAAAGATAAAAATTCGTTTTTTACAACTGCCGCAGCAATTGCAAACCATCATAGCGGCCACAGGTTTGAATCAGTTATTTGCTTAGTTTACATGCCATCCTCGCGGAAACACTTGCTTCCTGTGAAAGCGGTGATTAGAAGTAAGAGGTCAGGCTTAGGAATGAAAAAGAGCTGTCCTACTGGATATATGCAATTCGGAAGCGCACATCCAATCACAAAGCCCTGGTATATATAATCTGAGCATGGAGTTTTTAGAGAAAATTTTTACATTTAATTACTAATCAATAGCTATAAGGATTTTTATGAATAATTGGAGTTTTAATAAAGATAAAATTGCTGCAATTTTGCCAGAAATTATTGAAATACGTCATAGACTGCATCGCCATCCAGAATTAAGTAACAATGAATATAAAACAGCTGGGCTTATAGCAGAAAAATTAAAATCTTGGGGATATTCACCAATAATGGGTATAGCAAAGACAGGAATAAGCGTTGTTTTAGATTCAAAAAAACCAGGCAAAACCGTCGCTCTGCGTGCTGATATGGATGCTTTACCTGTTCAAGAAAAATCTAAAATTGATTTTCCTTCGCAGCACGATGGAGTAATGCACGCCTGTGGGCATGATGGTCATATGGCCACTTTATTGATGGCAGCTTATCTTTTGCAAGATGCAGAGTTCTCTGGAAAAATAAAGTTTATTTTTCAACCAGCAGAAGAAATAGGGGCAGGAGCAGAGGCCATGATAAAAGAAGGTATTTTAGAAAATCCTACAGTAGATGCTATATTTGGTTATCACAATATTCCAACTTTTCCAAAAAATAAAATTATAGTCCGTCCTCATTGTTTTATGGCTGGAGCTGCAAGATTTAAAATTTCTATTGAGGGCGTAGGAGGTCACTCCTCTGCCCCTGATAAGACAATTGATCCTATTTATATTGGCAGCACTATTATCCAAGCGATACAGAGCATAGTGAGCAGAAGTATCAGCCCATTTGACCCTATTGTTATTTCAGTTACCCAGTTTCATGCAGGTTATGCAGATAATGTGATTCCTGATAAGGCTGTTTTACAAGGGACTTTACGCTTCACTGACAATAACAAAGTAAATTTAGTAAAGAAAAAAATGACAGATCTAGTCATTGATATAGCTAAGAGTTTAGGCGGTAGCGCTAGCATTGAATTTGTTCAAACGGTGCCTGCTGTTATGAATGCCGTTGATGAAACCAATTTAGTAAGACAGGTTGCCAGCGATTTATATGGCAAGGAAAATGTGATTG
Organism: uncultured Coxiellaceae bacterium; assembly: GCA_964466595.1. Classification (GTDB taxonomy): domain Bacteria; phylum Pseudomonadota; class Gammaproteobacteria; order DSM-16500; family DSM-16500; genus JABDGC01. The sequence goes on from CAYXNR010000004.1 coordinate 60,629, forward strand.
ATCTAGAGCAAAACTTTATGGCGACTGAAGATTTTTCATTTTTTCTTAATAAAACCCCTGGATGTTATTTTATGGTAGGAACAGGAATAGATAAAAAATATATCCATCATCCTGAGTATACATTTGAAGATGAAATTATTCCTATTGCGTCAGAAATGCTTGCAGCTGTGGCATTAAGGTATTTGGCTAACCATCTAGTTAATTGATTTATTAAAACCACTTGGTTCTCATTACAGAAGGTGAAATAATGTTGGCCTTCAATGGGTTTTTATTAAATAACATGAGGCCAATTATCCCCAAAATGGATGAAATAGCTAAGAAATAAGTGGGTACTTGGTATACATATTCCCCTTTAGAAAAAAGTAATAAGATTACTGGTGATAATCCAGCAGCTAGACTCGCGGTAGTTTGGTAGATTAGAGCAAGGCTTGTACATCTTAATCGAGTAGGAAAAGTTTCTGCTATTAAAACAGGCGCAGCGGCACAAAAACAAGAAGTAGGAATGGAGAATAGCAATTTAACTAACAATACTTCTTTAAAATTTCCATAAGAGAGGTACCAGAAAAAAATAGGAGTTAGCCCCAAAAAGGCAAAGCTAGCGATGATGAGAAGAGTAGAACGCTTAAAGTAATCAGATAATAACCCAAAAATAGGGATGAAGATAATGAGTAATAAGAAGGATAATGAATTTATCCAAAGTGCTTGATATTGAGAAAAATGGTTAATGTTTGTCATGTGTATGGTTGAATATACAAAAATTACTGAAGTTTCACTAACTCCTAGCCAGGCAATTGTGATAATAGAAAAGCATAAATAAGGGTAAGATTTAATTAATGCTATAGCTGATTTTAATATTTCTCTTTTTTCCTGTGTTTTATTGGTGGAATTCTCTAAGATAAATCCAATGCTTTCAGGAAGAGAGAGCCGGATCCACATTCCTATTAGCATACCAATAATGGCTAAAAAGAAAATAATTCGCCAACTCCATTCAGGAAAATAACCTTTATTTATAAAATAAATAAATAGAAATGCAAGAATAGACGCTAATAATGAACCACAGTTAAAACCTATAGAAACCCAGCTACCATAAAACCCACGTTTACCGCTTTTAGCGCTTTCTATTAAATAAGAAATAGAGCTGATATATTCACCGCCAACACAAATATTTTGTAAGACCCTTAGAAATAAGAAAATTAGAGTCGATAATATTCCTATGGAGTTGTAGGATGGTACAATCCCAATTATAGCGGTGCATAGACCTGTCATGAAAATAGAAAAAATGAGCATTTTTTTTCTACCAAGTTGATCTGCATATAATCCGATTAATAAACTACCAATAGGTCTTGATAAATAGCCAACTAAAAAGATATTAAAGGTAGAAAATAAATTTGTTGTTATCGAATTAGGAGGAAAAAAAGTAGTAGAAATAGAGTGTACAAGGAAGGCGCATATCATAATATCAAAATTTTCTAGGAAGTTTCCTATTAGCCCACTAGCTATAATGAGCTTATCCGTCCGTGAGTAATGGCTAAAAATATTTAACACGATAAAGCGCACCTTATAAAATAACAACCCTTGAGTTCCGTTTAAGCTATTGTTCGTTTGGTATAATTAATCTTAATTGTCGAGGGCCTGGATGTAATGGCTTTACTGTTTCAGCTTCGGGTGGAAAATGTGTGTCACAATACTGAAAATAAATATCGCGAATCAGTTTATATCCGTACTCACCAATATGAAATAATTCATTTATTTTTTGTCGATAATATTCTTTTAAATTAGCCTCAGAATTTCTGCTAGCAAATGAATATACTAGATAAAATTCGCCTATTTTTTTGACTAAGCTGAAGCCTAATGAAAAGCCATGTTTGATTTCCTTTAGAAGTATCAATTTTTTTGCGGACTCGTTTTTATAAGCTTCTTTCCACCAAAAAATGATGTCGTTTACATATTGAAAAGGGACAAAACTACCATCATCTTGCCAAAGATTATGAGTAATAAGGTTATATTCGACCGATGGGGTGATAGAGAAAACTGCCTCTTCAAGTTCAGGGTTTATAATATGAAATGCAATGTGGTCAATAAAATAAATACCGCGAATATCACTTAATTTTCTGAAAATTTCATTTTTGTGCTTAAAAAGCATATCAAAAGCGCAGCCATGTAATTTAAGAGAGCATTTTTTTTGCTCTATATTAGTTAACTGCCGCATAAAAGTTTATTATCCTTAGATGGGTTATTTAATAAGGTTACCGATGTTAACATGAGATCAACCACTTTTTGGATGGTTTTTATATCTGCATTAAGATGAGCAGCGTCATAAATAGTGTCAATAAGAAAGTTAATAATATTTTCTTTTTTGTCGGTTAATGTAAATAAGAAGGAGCTTTTATTAAGAATATATTTTAATAAATCTAAATTTATGGTTATGCATGGTTCATTATTTAATGGGTAATTTTGAATCGGACTCTCTTCTTCAAATAGCAACCAGCTTGGAGACACTTTTAACCATGCTGCAATTTTTATGATAATCGTAATGTCAGGTAAGGCAAGCCCTAAAATATACTTGCGCGCCATTTGATAAGAGCAATTTGATATTTTAGCTAACTTGCGTATATTTATGCCTAAACCCACGCGATCAGTTTGATGACCTTCTTCGCGCATCTTTTTTTCCAAGCGACGGGAAAAGTCCTGCGTAAATTTTTTTCTATCCATAATCTATTTCCACTTTTTGAAATTAACTAAAAGCACAATATTATGTTATTAATAATTTAATATCAAATAAATGAACAGATATTTTTATATTAAAAGTTAAATAAAACTTTACTTTAGATAAATATTATGGCTATCATGCAGTTGTAATATGAAAAAGGAGTTTACTGCAAACAGACGACTCATTAGGTCGTAACCATTCCTCTCTTCTGCTATATCACCATCGTGCTTTTTTTAGTTATTACACATTCGTGATTAGTACGACCAACCCTAAACAGTAAATTAAGGTGAATGTATTTATTTACAGTGATTTGAGAAAGGAGCTCGTTGAATGTCGGCTACAGAACCATTTTATCGCTTGATTGGAATTACTTCGTCACAACTTACAAAAGAAGAAAGACTTTTATTAGAGGCGGAGATTTTTATACGCATCTGCGGGGAGCTTAAGGAAATTTTCAGAAAACACTATAGGGATTATTTTTGTTTAATGAAGTTTACTATAGAAATGGAGAATAATATGCTCGAATCGCAATTTGCACGTTTAATTATTCAGGATATATTGGCAACAGGTGAATATAATCTTGCTGGTGTTGCGCAATATACCAATAGTTATGAAGAGGTAGTTGAGGAGATTATGACCGGACTAAATTTAACTCCCTCAGCTATTTTTATGCAGAAATTAATTGAATTACACCGCTCAGTAAGGCGTGAGCTTTATACTTCAATTATAAAGAAAGTGGCTGAGAATTATTTAGCGGTAGCATGATATAAAATTCAAAACGAGGGATGGTATTATTACTCTTCGATGGGTAACCAAATTGCGACAGCTATACTTGCATATTTGCTAGTACAGTTATTTAAGAAAAATTCTGGTGATACCCGACGATTACAATTGGTTTTAGTGTGGGGCAGGTGTAATTTAAGTATTAAAATTAATAAATTTAGAAATTATGCACCTCCTATTTATCAGTTTTTGAATCAACAGGAGGTTGTGCAATTATGAAACCATTTTACCGTATGATAGTGCGCTTTCGCGGGGATGCAAGTGCTTTCACGCTGACAATGAGCCTATGCAAGCTCTTCAATTAGCTTTTTTCTTCCACTGTGCGCCACTTAGAAAAAAGTCGTTCCCTATCTTTATAAAGATAAACAAGACTAACGGGTGCAATCATAAGAATTAAACCACTCACAAATATAATTTCATAATGAAAGGCGGAACCCACATCAATATGGCTGGGTGGGAAAAAGCCGACGATTAAGGTGATGCAACAACCAAATAAGCCTAAAAGACAGGTGAGCCATATACCTAGTTTGCCACCGGGGATCATGAAGTTGGTTTGAGAACGTGTCGAATGGGATTGATAGCGTAAATATAAGGCCGCAATAAACATCATGACATACATGAGCATGTAGAGTTGGGTGCTTAAGGCGGTGAGCAGCCAATAAGAGCCATTAATACTCGGCATTAAAAGAAAAGCGAGGCAAACAAAGGTGACCAAAATTGCTTGGGCGATTAATAAATTTTTGGGAACGCCTTTACTATTTTCGTATCTTAAGAAGGCAGGTAAATAATTTTGTTGCGCGGCTTGGAGTAGGCCTTTTACCGGCGAAATAACCCAATTGATGATGCTGCCCATGGTGCCGACAATCAGTAGTAAGGTAAGAATGGGCATCATCCAGTGTAGATGGTAGGCCGTCAAAAAGAAGTTAAAACTCTGCATCACACCATTGACCAAATTAATATCACTCTGTGGGAGGACGAAGGCTATAGCGAGAGAGCTTAAAATCATGGTTGCTAAAATCAGAATGACCGAAATTAATAAGGCCTTTGGAAAGGTTGTTTGCGGATTTCGAACTTCGCGAATATGAGAGGTGGCGAGTTCCATACCCAAAAAAGCCGTCATAATAGCAGTGAGGGCAATCCAATTTTCTGAATCATTTAGATGGGGAATAAGATTAGTGGCAGTGAAATGGATTTGGATCGGTTTTCCGAGAAAGACCCAGATGAGGCTGAGAATGATTAGCAAGGCCATGGGTGTGATCAGTCCAATCAGTGTGCAAAGAGAGGTGAATCTTGCGGCAACATGGATGCCTTTTAAGTTGATCCACGTTAAAAACCAGAGAATCGTTAAAATGGCAGTAATGAGATAAAGTTTGTTTTGAGCGAGTTCTGGCGAGATCAGATAAGTGGCAGTTCCAGCTACGAAGGAAAAAATAGTAGGAAACCAAAAGATGGTATTGATCCATTGCAGCCAAATAGCCAGAAAGGCTACCTTTTCACCAAAGGCGGCACGCACCCAATGATAAATTCCGCCATGTTCAGGCATGTTAGCGGATAATTCAGCCGAAACCAGCGCAGCAGGAATTAAAAAAACAAGAGCTGAAAAGACGAAAAAGAAAATGAGGGTGCTTCCGAAAAGAGCTGAGGCCGGCAAGTTGCGAATGCTATCGACTGTGCCGGTAATCAGCATGGCTAGGGTAAAAGTGCTAAGTCGAGCGAGCTGGGACATTCGTGCTACCTCGTTTCATCTCAGTTTATTATATCGGAACAAGCTTAATTCAAACTTAAGGATCAAGAAAAAATAAAAATAAAAAGCCCATCTTTCCAAAGACTTAGGAAAGAGGGCTGTACTTATTCGATTCTTTTGTCGTCTTTACAGTCACCGATGCCAGCTAAAGCAGGCTGGCATGACAGTGGCAGTAGCTTGAACCGAATACTTACAGAGGCTCTTTTGTATCGGCTTAAACTTGATCGACCATTTCTTTGAGTTTTTTGAGCGCTCTAATTTTAACAACCTTTCTTGCAGGTCTGGCTTTAAACGTGGTTTTTTCACCTGTAAAAGGATTGATACCTTCGCGAGCGGGACGTGCAGGCTTCTTTACAACCATAATCTTAAGCAGGCCGGGCAAGGTGAAAACGCCGGGACCGCGAGTTTTGATATGGCCTTCAATGACCTTTGAAAGATTTTCAATAACCACGGCCGTATCTTTTCGTGAGGTGCAAGAAAGATCAGCTATGATTTTTACTATATTGCCTTTTGTATAAGGCTGAGTAATTGACGGTAATTTTTTCAAACCGGAAGCATTGAGCGTTTTATTCCCCGTTGTTGCTTTTCTTGTGGTGTTTTTGCCAATTTTCCGTTTTGTCTTTTTTGTTGCCATAATTTATTTCCTCATCCAAGTTAAGAGAACATAAATAAAATACCATATC
>CAYXNR010000005.1:0-18686 GCA_964466595.1 uncultured Coxiellaceae bacterium
CAAAAAGCGCCTAATCCATCCTACTTTCAATTGTTAAACAATATATGAAGCGTATTACTCTGATAACCAATAGCAGCGCTGATCTCTTCTAATTGCTTTATTTCTAAGATTTCTCCTTGGCAAGAACCATAGCTTTTGGCAATTTGTCTTAAGGATACATTTTGTTTTCGAGGCGAAGCATAGTTTCCTTTCTTATTTTTATGAACATGCAGTGGATTAAAACCAACTTGATTTGTCCAATATAGATCTAAGCAAGCTAAGGCCGTTACCTTGCAGTTATGTCCGCTTTGTTTTAAACATATACATACATAAAACCATTTCCTTCCCCTGCGGAGGTCACTATAATACCCCCTTTCTTTCAATCTGATTTTCAAGGCAGGGAGTGGGGTCATGAGCTTACAAGTAGGAGATCAAGCACCAGAGTTCACGCTAACAGCTGACAACAACGAAAGCCTCTCATTGAAGCAATTTCGCGGCAAAAAGGTCATTCTTTACTTCTATCCCAAAGATCTTACCCCCGGTTGCACCAAAGAGGCCTGCGATTTCCGCGATAGCTTTCCGCAAATTAGCCAGCAACAAGCTATCATTTTGGGTATTTCGAAAGACAGCCCGGCGACCCATCAAAAATTCAAACAAAAGTATAGCCTTCCTTTTACCTTGCTCACTGACGGAGATGCCGCTGTCTGTGAAGCCTATGGCGTACTCAATCCCAAGAGCCTCTTTGGCAAAACCTTTCTCGGCATTCAACGTTCAACTTTTTTAATTGATGAAAAGGGCCTCATTCAAGGGATTTGGCGCAAAGTGAAAGTGCCGCAACATGTAAAAGCGATCCTTGATCAACTTTAAAAACTTAGCTAGGTTTCTTATCCATGACTACAAAAACCAAAACAGCAATCACCCCCACTCGCTCTGAAAACTATCCTGAATGGTACCAACAGGTTATTAAGGCTGCTGATCTAGCCGAAAATTCGCCGGCACGCGGCTGTATGACGATCAAGCCCTGGGGTTATGCGCTTTGGGAAAATATGCGAGATATTCTCGATCAAAAATTCAAAGCCACGGGTCATAAAAATCTTTATTTTCCTTTATTTATTCCTTTAAGCTTTTTTCAAAAAGAAGCTGAACACATTGAAGGCTTTGCCAAAGAATGTGCAGTTGTCACCCATCACCGACTGGAGGCTGATGCAGAGGGACGACTCCAGCCCAGTGGCCCGCTAGAAGAACCTTATATCCTCCGTCCAACCTCAGAAACCATCATTGGCGAAGCTTTTTCACGCTGGATTCAATCACATCGCGATTTGCCGCTGCTCATTAATCAATGGGCTAATATCATTCGTTGGGAAATGCGCACCCGGCTCTTTCTTCGCACCACTGAATTTTTGTGGCAAGAAGGTCATACGGCTCATGCAACAGCTGAAGAAGCACAAGAAGAAACCCTGCGGATGCTCGAGGTCTATACTCACTTTGCAGAAGATTATCTCGCTATGCCTGTCATTCAGGGTGAAAAAACAGCTAGCGAACGTTTCCCCGGCGCTGTTTCCACTTATTGCATCGAAGCCATGATGCAAGATCGAAAAGCCTTGCAAGCCGGTACTTCTCATTTTCTCGGCCAACATTTTTCTAAGACCTTTAATATTAAATTTTTAAGTGCCGAGAGCAAAGAAGAGTATGTTTGGACAACCTCTTGGGGCGTCTCTACCCGTTTAATTGGTGGTTTGATCATGACCCATAGCGACGATGACGGTCTGATTGTGCCGCCGAAGATAGCGCCGCTCCATGTCGTCATCCTGCCTATTTTGCATAAAGAAAGCGAGAAACAAGCTATTTTAGCTTATTGTGATTCTCTCGCGAAGGAATTAGCTAGCCTCCGCTATCATGAAAAAGCTATTGCCGTAGAAATAGATACCAGAGAACTCACTGGCGGCGAAAAAGCCTGGTCCTGGGTTAAAAAAGGCGTTCCTTTGCGCCTTGAGATTGGAAAAAAAGAATGTGAGACAGAAAGCGTGTATGTTGGCCGTCGCGATCAAGCTTATAAAGAACGCTATTCCCAAGCCCGCGCGGAGTTTGTAGCTTCCCTTCCTCGTCTTTTAGATGAAATCCAGGCTGGCTTATTAGCTCGCGCGAAAAGCTTCCGGCAACAAAATACAATCGAAATCAATTCGAAACAAGCTTTCTACGATTTCTTTTCGAAAGAGCAAGGTGGCTTTGTTTTAGCCCATTGGAATGGCGAAGCAGCAATAGAAGCAAAAATTAAAGAGGAATTAAGCGTAACTATTCGCTGTCTTCCTTTTGAGCCAAACCCAGAGCCCGGTAAATGTATTTTTACAGGTGAGCCAAGTAAACAGCGTGTCATTTTTGCAAAAGCTTATTAAAGACTTACTCTATCAGCCTCCTGCATTTTATGCTAACCTGGGCAGCAATTTAGAGAATTAAGGATGAAGGATCCTCATTATGAATAACTCTCATTTATTAGAATCAACTATCAAGCAACTGGCCCTGAAAGGAAAAGGAATCTTAGCCGCAGACGAAAGCACAGCCACGATCACTAAACGCTTTAACGCGCTCAAAATCAATTCTACTGAAGAAACCCGTCGCGCCTATCGCGAACTATTGTTTACTACGCCTGGCTTAAACGAAGGCATTGCCGGCGTTATTCTCTTTGAAGAAACCCTGGGACAAAAAAGCAGCCAGGGTATTCCACTTCCTGAAGTTCTGCAACAAGCCGGCATTGTTCCTGGTATTAAAGTCGACAAGGGTCTCGTTCTTTTACCTAACACCCAAGAAGAAAATACCACTCAGGGACTAGATGGTTTAGCAGAACGTCTGGCTGAATATAAAACAAAGGGTGCTCGCTTTGCAAAATGGCGTGCTGTTTACCAAATTTCCACCAATACGCCTAGCGCCTTGGCTATCCGCAGCAATGCAGAAGGACTAGCTCGTTATGCTGCCCTCTGCCAAGCGCAGGGTCTGGTTCCCATTGTTGAGCCGGAAGTCTTGCTAGACGGCGATCACACCATTGAAACTTGCGCAGCAGTCACCGAAAAAGTTTTACATAAAGTCTTCTCAGCTCTTTATAAAAACAAAGTCAGTCTGGAACATCTTATTCTCAAACCAAGCATGGTGATTTCCGGTAAAACTTGCCCCCTTAAAGCAAGCATCGAACAAGTGGCTTCCGAAACTCTTAAAATACTCCGACGCACCGTTCCAGTCGCTGTGCCGAGCGTCAACTTTTTATCTGGGGGACAAACACCGCAGGAAGCAACGGCCCATCTCAACATGATGCATACCTTATTCCCTAATCTACCCTGGAATCTAAGCTATTCTTATGCACGCGCCTTACAAGACGATTGCTTAAAATCTTGGTTAGGTGAAGCAAAAAATGTAGAGCTCGCTCAAAAAGCACTTTACAAACGGGTCAAACTGAATAGTCTCGCTGCGATGGGAAAATATACGCTTGATAAAGAAAAGGAAGCTCTCGTTGCTTAAAATGAGAGCAACACGCCCAACCTCATTTGGGAGATACTAGCTGCGAACGCAGCATATCTGAAGGACAACAGGCTATGGCAACCATTCTCACAACAGCAGAAGCACAGGATCAGTTTTCAGAACTGATCAATCAAGTCGTTCACAATAAAGAACATGTCATTCTCACCCGTCGCGGCAAAGAAATTGCCGCTATTATTCCTCTCGAAGATTTAGCCTTGTTGCAAGATCTACAAAATAAACATGATTTGCTTCAAGCCTTAGATGCTCTCAAAGAAGCAAGAGAAAAGGGTGGCATTCCGCTTGAACAAGTAAAAGAAGAAATAGGTGCCTAATTGTGACCACGCCCTATCATGTCAAACTTGCTCCGGCTGCCTACTTGCAATTAAAAGCTTTTCCTCTCAAACAGCAAAAATTCCTGATTCGTTTTATTGAAGCACTGGCTGTGAACCCTCGTCCTGAAATTTCAAAAAAAATTGAAGGCATGACGGGTTTATATGCTGAATCGATTAACCATAGCCGTTTAATCTACAAAATTGAAGATCAGGATATTTTAGTGCTGTTGATTAAATAAAACGATAGCAGTCGCAAGCGCATCCTGTGGTCAAATCCATATCATTACCCACATCTTTGAAAAACCCCAGTCCCTAAGTATAGGGGCAACAACGATCCAGCTGCTCTTCGGGTGTAAGCGTTTCCAGAATAGAACCCGTAATCGGATTAGAACGAAAAATAGTACAGCCTTTCAAACCAAGTGCAAAGGCTTGTGTATAAACCTCAACGAGCGTTTCAAAAGGAAAATCAGAAGGCAGATTAATTGTTTTTGAAATTGCATTATCAACATAGGGTTGAACCGCTGCCTGCACTTTTAGATGATCTTGTGGAAGAATGCTCTCAGTATCTCGCCAGGCCGGTGGCAAACTTTCTGCTGCTTGCAGTTTCTGCCATAGCGCCAGAGAATAAGCCTGTAGTTTAAATTTAACTAGCTCTTCCTGTTGAGTTCTAACCACACGTTCATACTGCCCGCTGAAAATAGGCTCTAAGCCACTTGAAACATTTTGAGCCAGTATGCTGATTGTGCCCGCCGGCGCAATGGTATTATGATGACTATTGCGCATCCCATGCAAGGCCACTGCTTTTTGAATCTCCTCGGGAAGACTAGTGAAGAATTGCCCCTGACAATAGGCACCTGCTTGATAAGTGGGGAAAGAACCTTTTTCTTTAGCTAATTCAACAGAACTTAACCAGGTCGTTTGCGCAATGATCTTCATAATTTGTTGTGCTGTACTTAAGGATTCCGGACTGCCATAGCGAAGACCAAGCATCACAAAAGTATCGCCGAGCCCCGTCAGACCGATACCAATACGACGAGTGGCTAAGGCTTCTTGTCGTTGTGTCTTTAAGGGATAGCGGGAAATATCTACTATATTATCTTGAAAGCGCGTGGCTATCGCCACCGTTTGTTCTATTCCCTGCCAATCTAGCGTGGCTGCTGCTGTAAAAGGAGCTCGCACAAACTGGGTTAAGTTCAGGGAGCCGAGATTACAGGCACCATAGGGTGGTAAGGGAATTTCACCGCAGGGATTGGTGGCAGAAATATGCTCGCCATACCATAGATTATTCATTCGATTAATCGTATTTTCAAATAACACGCCGGGCTCGGCATAGTCATAGGCAGAGCGAATCATTTTATCCCAAAGCGCTCTGGCTCGAATCCGTTTAAACACACGACAGGGAACAGCTGTCTGGGTATTACTCCAGCGGCGATAAATCAGATCTTCGCTCGTACTCATCCCCGGCACAAGATCCTCGGCTGAAGATAATTTTTGTTTAGCTTCTTCTTCTGATAAAGGAAAAACCAGCGGCCAGTCTCTATCTTCTTTTACCGCCTGCATAAAATCATCGGAAACTAAAACTGAAACATTAAAATGGCGCAATTGATAGGGATCGGCTTTGGCTGACACAAATTCTTCAATATCTGGATGATCACAACGTAGAACACCCATCATGGCACCACGACGTGCACTCGTTGAAAGCAAAACTTCACTCATTTTGTCCCAAATCTGCATAAAAGAAACAGGCCCCGAGGAGGAAATGCCCGTTTTTTTAGCAAAATAACCTCTCGGTCGCAGCACGGAAAAATCGTAGCCGACACCGCCACCTTGTTGTAAGGTTAAGGCTCCTTCTTTTAAGGCTTCAAAAATGCCGAAAATAGAATCTTCCTGGATATTCATCACAAAACAATTAAACAAGGTAACCTGGTGGCGCGTACCCGCCCCCGCTAAAATCCGACCCCCGGGTAAAAAACGAAAGTTTTCAAAAATCTGATAAAACTGCTGCTGCCAATGTGCAGCTATTTCTTTTTTTTCTGCCTGCGCGGCAGCTTTAGCCACCCGCCGCCAGGTATCTTCTATGGTTTGATCGATGATTTTATCGCAATAGCGATAACGATATTTTAAATCCCAAATATTTTCCGCCAAAGTCCCTTTCCAGTGCTCCACAGCCACACTCCTTTTATAGAAGTTTTATTATAGCAAATTAAGCCTCCTCCAGAGAGCCACTTAGCAGCTAAGGCAAACAGCTAGAGACAACACAAGCTCAACCGTTATTTTATTGCCGATGATAAGCTTGACTATATTCATGCACAGCCTCGATTAGAACCGCTACATGCTCCGGCGGTATATCAGGCGTTAAACCCTGTCCCAAATTAAAAATGTGTCCTGAGCCCGAACCAAATTCTTCTAAGATAGCTGCCACTTTTTCTCGAATAAGCGAAGGTGTTTGACGAAGAAACTCAGGATTCATATTCCCTTGTAAGCACAGCTGCTGCCCTAATTGTCGTCTTGCCTCTCCTAGATTCACTGTCCAGTCAACACCAAGCACATCACAACCAGCCTCTGCCATGATTTGAAGACGATCGCCTCGAGTATAAAGAATAACCGGAATAGTCTGTCCCTCCACTTCGCGCTTTAACCGAGCCAAGGTCTGTCGAATATAACGCAGAGAAAATTCCTGATAAGCTTCCCCATCCAGAATACTCCCCCAAGTATCAAAGAGCATCACCACCTGAACGCCTGCTTCAATTTGTGCATTCAAATGCAAACTCACCGCCTGCGCCAATTTATCGAGCAAAAGATAGAGCCAAGGCTCCCTCTCTTCGACTGCCTTTCGAATAAGAGAAAAAGCAGTCTTGCCTTTTCCCTCGACCATATAAGCAGCCAGGGTAAAAGGGCTACCGCAAAACCCAATCAAGGGAACCCGAGCAGCCAATTCCTGTTGGATCAAGCGAATGGTAGCTAAGACATAGGACAAATGAAGCTCTGGTTCCGGAATTGGTAATTGCTCCACCTCCCGCAAAGAGCGGAGTGGACGTTCAAAATAAGGACCCTCGCCCTCCGCAAAGCCTAGACCGAGCCCCATTGCATCTGGAATCGTCAGGATATCTGAAAAGACAATAGCTGCGTCGAGGTCATAGCGCGCTAGGGGCTGTAAGCTGACTTCACAAGCTAATTCGGGGTTTTTGCACAAGGCCAGAAAACTGCCTGCTTTTTCCCGAACACGACGGTATTCAGGAAGGTAGCGCCCGGCTTGCCGCATCAGCCAAATTGGCGTAGACTGTAGCGGTTGACGCCAAATGGCGCGCAATAGGGAATCATTCTTCAACTTTATCATCTGTCTTTATCCGATTTGCTATATTCAGTTAATATACTCATAAAGATAAGTTGCGAGGCGATTATAGCATCAATATTGATTTTGATAGGTAGGTTGATATTATTTCCCTCAGTCAAAGATTTTATGGTTTAATAGTTCAATCACTTAATTATAAAAGGAAGATTTACAATGCATAAACACATTATCTTAGCAAGCCTCCTTGGCTTTTGTCTTCTCAGCCTCACCGCCTGTCAACGCAGCGAAAATAAACCAGTAGCAGCCCCGACTGACGGCACTTCCGCAGAGCAAACCACAGTGAATCCGGGACCTGAAGCCAATACGAATACAACGATGAATGAGAATCAACAACAACCTGCACAGGAATTGGCCGCCACCTCCACCCCCAGCAGTCCGGATAATACCATGTCAAATCAAACTCCGGCTACGAATAATACCTCAACCCCTGGAACAACTGGTAATACCACTCTTCCAAGTGATCAGTCTGGCAATATGCAAAACAACATGCCAAACAATAATATGCAAAATAACATGCCAAACAACAACATGCCTGCTGACCAAAATCCAACTGCTGGCACAGATACAAGCAAGTCTTCCAGCGATAACAATCCCAACCCCGATAATAACACTGATAATACGGACATGGGTTCAAACACAACCAAGTAAGCGGTTTTCCTTGCTCACCTCCCGTGCTGTTTTTAACAGCGCGGGAGGCTTTTTATCCAAGCTGCTTTTGAAACCTGCGCTGTAAGCACTGCTTCTCCTATTGATTTCAGTAAAACCCACTGAATTTGCTGATTAGCATTTTTTTTATCGCGCTGTAGATAAGAAAATAATTTTTTCTCGTCAATTTTTTTATTGATTTCAGTTGGTAAATGACTGGCTAAGAGCAAATTGTGGATCCGTTTATAATCTTTTTCTAGCAACCACCCTTTTGCTAGCGAAAGTCGTGCTGCCATATTCATTCCGATAGCAACTGCTTCGCCGTGAAGATAACGACGATAGTGAAATAAGCTTTCTAAAGCATGACCGAGCGTATGCCCAAAATTCAATAAACTGCGAAGACCGCTCTGCTCACGCTCATCTTGTGCAATAAGGTTGCTTTTTATGGAAATAGCAGTATAAACCGCATGCAATAAAGCTTCTTCCTGTCCTTGGATTAAAGCAGCCATATTATTTTCAAGCCAAGAAAAAAAATTCTGATCCCGGATTAAGCTACATTTAATAATTTCTGCTAAACCAGCAAGCCATTCTCGTCGGGGCAAGGTTTTGAGACAGGCAAAATCAATGAGCACGCATAAGGGATGATAAAAGGCACCAATTAAATTTTTGCCAGCGACATGATTCACGCCTGTCTTGCCACCAATTGCAGAATCAACCTGAGCAAGCAAGGTAGTTGGTAGATGAATATAGCCTACTCCACGCTGATAACAGGCCGCCGCAAAACCGGTGACATCGCCTACCAACCCGCCGCCTAAAGCAAGCAAAGTGGTAGAACGTTCATGCCCTTTGGCTACTAAGCGATCTAGCACCTTCGACCAAGAACGCAGGTTTTTATATTGCTCTCCCTGAGGTAGCAGGCTGAGATCACAGCGATAAGCAGACAAGGTAGCCAATAAGTCCTTCAAATAAAGATCGGCTATCTTTTTTTGAGTCACAATCATCACCTGTTTACCGCGTATATGTCGTGCAAATAAAGCCTTTTCAGAAAGCAAGGAAGAGCCGAGATAAACAGGGTAGGTCTGCAGCGGAAGTTGAATAGACATCGTTTGATATAGCACGTTTTAAAAACCAGCCTCAGTATTTGGTCCAAATTTTAACACGGCTGAGTAAAATAGTTCATCTGAAATTCCCAAGTGATTATGATATGCTTTTACCCAGTCTGGAGTGAGCTATGCTAAAAAAAATATTGATTTGCTGTCTTATTGCTGTTGCCGTCACTAAGGTATATGCCTCTAATTATAAGGGAGAGCTCAGCTATAAAAGTTATAAAAGTAGAAAAAGCTACAAGGGCGAGCTTCCACCGCCGCCCATGACCAAAATAGCAGCTCCTCCACTCGAGTTTATCCCCTGCAGTACCCTTAGCTTTGCTCCCGGCCCCTATCTTGGCTTCTATCCTGGCCTCATAACCAACTACAATAGAACTTCTTCGGTATATAAAGCAGCTGAGCTTACCCTTTTTGCCGGTTATGCTATGTTAAATTCCAATTTTTATCTCGCTGCCGAGCTCTTCGGGCAAGATAGTGCGCAAATACAAAATTATAGAAATGATTTGAATGTTAATCTTAATCCGATTGGCCTAAAAACCACCTGGGGGCTAGGCTTGAGTGTCCTTCCTGGCTTGATTGTAACTGATTCACTGATGAGCTATCTCCGCTTTGGTGCACTCCGAACTCATTTTAACGATGTTGCCCAAACCATCACCGGCGGCCAAATTGGTCTTGGCCTAGAAGCTGCTGTTTCTGAAAGTTGGGATCTTCGAGCCGAATATACTTATACCTTCTATCAATCGCTTTCTGGCCTGGGCAGTCCTCGATCTGATGCCTTTCGTCTCGGCTTTCTCTATAAATTCTGGAGTTAATACTTTAGTACTAGTAAATTGATTCAACATTTCGCATAATATATTTCACCTGAGTATACTGTAGCCCTCGGAACTGGCTCTTCGAGCTTGCATCAGATGAGGATTACAATGTACTCTGGCATTAGGTCGATGAATCAGCTATTCTAGCAGTTTGAGCAAGACCTAAAAAAATAAAGTTTAAACACGGGAATAAAAAGGAGACAATAAATGTTAAAGAAATTAAGCATAGCTGGTTTAGCTTTCATTGCCAGTTCCGGTATCGCCTTCGCAGATGCCAATGATATGTCTGCAACTGATACCAGCGGTGATACCAGCGTGAACGCTACTAGCGATACGACTGTTAGCACAACAACCACTACCCATAAAAAACACAGAAAGCACAAGAAACACTATAGACATCACCATCGTGCACAAAACCCAGCACCTGCACCTGAGCCGGTCAACTTCAAAGCAGATTATAAAGGTGAAGTGGCAGCTCCCTGTCCTACCTGTCCTGCTCCCTTCATGGCAGGCGCTTACCTAGGCTTAAGCGTAGGCTCAATCATCAACTACACTACTGCTCCCGCAGTTTATAATGGCTTAGAAGGTACCCTCTTCGGCGGCTATGGCTGGCTCTGGGATCAAGTATACGGCGGTCTTGAAATTTTCGTACAAGACAGCGTTGCTATTACTAACAACACGAGTGCACTAGGCAGCGCTAAATCGACCTGGGGCTATGGTCTAAGCATCCTGCCCGGCTATCTGCTGACAGATAATGTCTTAGGTTACCTGCGTTTAGGTGTGGCCAGAACTCGCTTCTCTACCGGAAACAGCACCGTAACCGGTGGTCAACTCGGTTTAGGTCTCGATACCGCTCTATGCAACAACTGGGATCTCCGTGGCGAATACGTTTACAGCTTCTACAATTCGCTTTCTAATCATGGCGGCAGTCCTAAGTCTCAGCAGTTTAATTTGGGTTTAATTTACAAATTCCAAATGTAAGCTGAGCTTCAAATCAAAAAACCCGGAAACGCTGGGCGTTCCCGGGTTTTTTATTACAAACAATCTCACATCTTTTTTATTCACTTTTGTAGACCCAGCCAGAGCCGCCTAAGGTAGGTCTTTAATCAAGATTTGGCCCCAACAACTCGACTATTTTCTTTGCTACCGAAGCAATGGAGCCCTCATCTGTCTCTACACTAAAATGAGCTAGCTCAAGATAAAGAGGCTCTCTCTCTTGAATGAGTTTTAAAAGAAGAGCCGGTCGGTCAGCTTCCTTCAATAAAGGACGTTTATCATCAGCTACTAATCTTTGTAGCTGGCAGGCAAGCGAAACTCGCAAATAAACTACAATACCGTTTGTCGCTAATAATTTTCTATTTTCTGCTGCGATAATACTGCCTCCTCCGGTAGCGAGGACAATATTGGATTGTTTGCTTAAGTCAGCGATAATCGCGCTTTCGCGTTGCCGAAAGCCGGTTTCTCCTTCTAAATCAAAAATCCATCTGAGATCTACGCCGGTACGTTTTTCAATTTCCAGATCTGAATCATAAAAGCGCTTGGCTAGGCGTTTTGCTAAAGAACGTCCAATGCTGCTTTTTCCAGCCGCCATCGGACCAATCAAAAAAATATTCTGCTTTGATAAGTGCTTCATTTTTAACCTTTGCTCACTCAATCACCCGCGGTGTTACAAAAATCAATAATTCGCGTTTATTGTGACGCTGCTTATTCAGCTGAAAAAAGGAACCCACCAGGGGAAGCTTTGCTAAAAAAGGAAAAGTTTCTTTACTCTTCTCCTTATTTATCTCATAAATACCGCCTAAGACAACTGTTTGGCCATTTGGTATCAGCACATTGGTTAAAAGTTGTCTGGTACTGATCGTTGGCACGCCCAAAACCAGCCTGGTATTAGGTCTATCCTGATTAATATGAAGTTGCAATAATATTTTTTTACCCGGCAAAAGCTGTGGCCTGACCTTTAAACTTAAGACGGCTTTTTTAAAAACCACGGTAGTTGCACCACTGCTGCTTGCCTCTTGATAAGGAATCTCTTCTCCGGCCTCAATTGAGGCCAGTTGCTGATTAGCAGTAAATAAACTGGGGCTAGAAATGAGCTCGCCATGTCCCGCATTTTCAAGTGCAGCTAATTTTACATCCAAGAGGCTATTATCTGCTAAACGCGCGAGAACCAAGCCAGAGGGTCCCCGACTCTCTGAACCAAGCTCATGAAAATTGCTGTTTACCATGGAAAAACGAAGCCCTAATTCCTTTTCGTAGTCACTATCTAAAGAAACTAAGCGTGTTTCAATTAAAAGCTGTTTTAATGGAATATCTACATGCTTAATTAAATTTTGAATGAGCGCCAAGTGAGCTGCCGTATCCCGCACACCGATAATATTGGAGCGACTATCTAACTGCACTTGACCGTGCTTCGAGAGCCAGGAAGAAGAACCGGCTTGCAACCAATGCGCTAGCTCTTCTGCTTTTGCATAACGAACCAGCCAAAACCGAGTGAGAAGCGGAGCAGTTTCTTCCATCGTGGCTCGCCATCTTGCTTCCTCTTGCTTTTGCTTGATCAGGGCTTCTCTTGTGGAAACATACCAGATATTTCCTACCTGCCAGGCAGCTAAATGATTGGCTTGAAGGAGGCCTTCAAAAATTTCTTCTAAGGGCACTTTTTCAAGATGTAAACTGACCGACCCTTCCAGCTCGGAAGGAAAAATCACCGTACGACCCAGCCATTTTGCCAGAATACGGAGCGCGGTTTGCAGTTCGACTCTGTCAAAATCAAGCAGCTGGGAGGAGGGTTCAGAATAAGCAAAAGAAATAAAAAAAAGAAGCGTGCCGAGAAATACTAGGCTTTTCTGTTTATTTTTCATCAGTCCCCTCGCTGTAGCTCTACTACTTTGTTTTGTTTATCGATGAGTGTTAAAGATCGTAAATGGATGGCTGACAGGCGCCAGGTTTTTCCGAGAGCTCCGCCTGTATAAATAATATCGCTACGACCATCTGGCAATAAAATAAGTGCACCGACTCTTCCGGCATCTGCTATATAACCGACATAGCGCAGTTGTTCTAAATCAAGCTCATGAAAATAATTTTGCTTATTCCTGATTACTTCGCTTTGAGAAAGGGGAGCTTCAAGAAAAGGATCGCGAACACAGCAAGAACTAGTCAGCATCTTTCCGCTACTATAAGATGGAGCTTTCACAGCGAAACTCCAGGGAAAGGCTGAAAATTGGAGCAAGAGCTTGATGCGCGAATGCTCTCCTTTTAAAGAAAAATGATTTAGCTCTACAGGTAAACCCCGCTGCATGAGCCCTTTGACAAAACGATAGAAACTGACAAAATCACTCCTCAAATGCATTTTAATGAGCAAAGGCTTATTCACGACTTCCGACTGACTAGAAGATAAATTTTCATTATTTTTGATTTGGGTTTGCAGACTATAAATTTCACAACCCTTCTCTGCTGCAACTTGAACGAGCTGATCAAGCAATGATTTTTTTATCAGCGCCGGCTCTTCAATTTGAAATTGCTTCAGGCTAGCCTCTCTTAAAAGCTGTTCTTTTTCTTTCAATTGCGAGCTTAGTATTTTTTCTTGATCTTTTAATTGATAGTATTCAGCTAATAAGGGCTTGGCATCAAAATAAAAACCTACCAGCAGACTAATTAAAAAGCTGACTATAAAAAAACGGTGGATCTCATATCGTTCTCGCCATCGTTTTATTTTCATGCGCTGAACTCCGCACCAAGCTGATAATAATACAAATTGTTTTTTTTCTTGATTGTCAAATATTTTTCCTTCCCGAGACGCTCAAACTGTCCTGCTTGTATAGGACTATTGAAGTGTTCAGCAAAATGCAGAATATCTGTCAGGAAAAAAGAAAATCCTTGTAGGGTATAATTCTGACCATCGAAATCCATTTGCTCTAAGCGCATAGACTGTGGCATCCACTCTGCTAATTTTCGCAACCAATAGAGAATTTGACCTTGATGATGAAAAATAGTGCTGGTATCGAAGGCAGATGATTTTTGATAATCCAGTGCTTGATAAGCTTTTCTTCTGGCTTCCCAAGCCTCATTTAGCTGAGTTAAATCTTTTTGCAGCTGCAAAATATGTCCTCTCTTTATCTGTAACTGCTTATTCACAAGCAAATGAATACAAAAAAGCATGATGAAAGACAGCAGCAAGGCCAAGCTAATTTCTAAGGCTTGATAAATTTTTTTTTTACTTCTAGCTTGTTCTCGCCAAGGCAGCAGGTTAATTTCAAGCATCTAGCAAACACCACGCATAGCCAAGCCACAACTTAATAAAAAGCGTGGCGCCTCCTGCCTGATGGTTTCAGGACAGAGGTGAGGAGCATAAGTCATATTTTGAAAGGGATTGATTAGCTTGAGCTCCCCTTGAAATTGTTCCTGAAGTGGCTTCAGTAAGTGCGGAAGCTCTGGCAGATCTCCCGCCAGACCTAGCCATACTATTGGATGTTTTGGATGATGCAGTTGATAAAGCTGCCAGGCCGCATTGAGCGCCTGTATTATACCCGCAGCATGGTGGAGCGGTTCTTCAAAGACCTGTCTATTCATTTCCCATTCATGATGAAAAACAAGTTCTTCTGCATTGAAAACGATAAAATGACAAAGTGGCCAGCGAAGATCAACAAGAAGTGCCGGGGCTTGTGCTCTTTCCCCCTCCGAATAAAAAAATAAAGAAGCTGCTCGGCTAAGCGCATAGATATCGATATCCACGAGACTAACTTTTAAACCAACTTGCTCTAGGATTCGAATTTTTCCCTGAAGCTGCGCTTTTCGCGTAGCGATAAGCAAAATTGCAAGCCAGGTCTCCGAAGAAGCTTTCACCAGATAATCAAAACAAAGCTCCTTTTCTGGAACCTCTGGAAAAAGCTCCGCAAGTTCTTGCTGTAAGGTCTGAGTCAGCTCACTCTCGTGAAAGGGCTGGGGCAGTTCGAGGTATTTTTTGATAATCGTCGAAGAAGGTAAAGCAAGCGCAACAGGATAGGCGCACAATCCGCTTTCTGTCACGAGCTGAAGTAAAACTTGTTGGCAGGCTTCCCAAGCAGTTTCTTGCTGCTGCTTATTATTTTCCACTACAGGATAAGTCAGCATTTTTTCAAGATGAAAACGAGTCCCTCTTTTTTCTAATTGAAGCAGTCGAATTTCATTTAAGCCCAGGTCTAAACCCAAAATTGGATATTTTTTAAAATACCTGCGGACGCTGTAAGACAGCGACTTTAAATAAGTGAGCATAAGGTTTTCCAGATGAGAAAAATAAAGGGGTTAGATAAAAAAGGAAGATAAAAAATAAGAGCAAAGATCATAACAAAGGAAGCTCAGAAAAACAAAGCTTATTTCTTTTCTTGCGTAACCAAAAAGGGGTCAAGTGCCACCTTAATGTACAAAAAATTTGACTTTAAATTAAAGGTGGAAAGTTCTTGTGCCTTAAGGTGGCACTTGACCCCTTCAGATTCAGACTTTTGCCCTAACTATAAGATAATATGAGATTATTTTTTTATTTTTTCTTATTCTATTAATAATTATAATTACTTTTTAGGGGATTTTTATTGCGCACCCCCAGGCCAAGCGCCTATACTTGTGTTTTAATAATTACCAAGTCTGACTGATAAAATGAGTATTGATAACAACCATGCATAAATTACGCTTCGCAAGAAATTGCATCACTGTGATTTTCATTGTCCTTGGAATAGTCGCTGTCAGTACTTTTTACTATATCCAATTTGAACTGCCTGACACGGAGGCTCTCAAAACCGTACAGCTTCAGGTTCCCTTGCAAATTTATACCAATGATCGCAAATTGATTGCGACCTTTGGTGAAAAAAGACGAATTCCGATACCTTATAATCAAATCCCGAAACTCTTAATTAATGCTGTTTTAGCAACCGAAGACCAACGCTATTTTCAACATCCGGGTGTTGATTTTCCAGGGCTGATCCGTGCAGCTATCCAGCTCATCATTACCGGCCGCAAAGAACAGGGCGGAAGTACCATCACCATGCAAGTTGCACGAAGCTTTTATCTCACCCGTCATAAAACCTTTGGCAGAAAATTACGCGAGATTTTGCTCGCTCTTAAAATTGAAAATACTTTGCCGAAAGAAAAAATTCTTGAGCTTTATCTCAATAAAATTTTCTTTGGCAATCGCGCTTATGGGGTTGGCGCTGCTGCGGAAGTGTATTATGGAAAAACGCTTAATCAACTATCAATCGATCAATATGCAATGATCGCAGGCATTCCTAAAGCACCCTCCGTCTTAAATCCTCTCGCCAATCAAGATGCGGCCATGAAGCGTCGTAATCATGTTTTAACCCGCATGTTTGAATTGCATTATCTAGATGAAAAAACCTATAAAAATGCAATGAATATGCCACTTGGAGCAAGTTATCATGATTTACAAGTTCAAGTGAAGGCACCCTATGTTGCAGAATTAGCCCGTGAGCAAGTGGAAAGGATGTACGGGGACGATGTCTATACGGATGGTTATAAAGTGTATACCACCGTAGATAGCAATTTACAAAATGCAGCTCATCAAGCTGTCTTTAAAGGCTTGGTTGAGTATGATCAACGTCATGGCTATCGCGGTCCTGAGAATAATTTAGGCATGCCTAATATTAAGCATCTCGGCCAATGGGAAGATCTTCTACTTGACTTACCCGTGGTCAATGGCCTGGAACCGGCTGCTGTCATTGATGCCAGTCCTCAATCTCTTGCTGTACTTCGTTCTAATGGCTCTCTCATTACCATTCCCTGGGAAGGTCTCACCTGGGCTCGTCGCTCCCTTCCGCCTGATGAGGAAACAGGAGATGAAGTCCTCGGACCGCTGCCTCAAACCACGAAAGACCTTGTCCATGTGGGGGACCTCATCAGACTCATGCAGCTTCCAAGCGGAGCTTGGCGTTTAGCTCAAATTCCAAAAGCAGAAGCGAGCTTAATTGTTCTCAGCCCACAAACCGGCGGCATTGTGGCAATGGTTGGCGGCTTTGATTATCAACATAGTAATTTCAATCGCGTTACGAGCGCAGAACGCCAACCCGGCTCCAGTTTCAAACCCTTCATTTACTCCGCAGCGCTTGATCAAGGTTATACGCTTGCTAGTACCATTAATGACGCTCCTTTAATTGTAGAAAATTCAGAGAGGGATACGCTATGGCGCCCCCAAAATGATACCCACCGCTTTTATGGACCCACTCGACTGCATACAGCACTCATCCACTCACGAAACTTAGTTTCCATTCGTCTACTCGATCAGATGGGTATCTCCAATGCCATCAAACAGGCGCTTAAATTTGGTTTCTCAACACGACAGTTGCCACATGCGCTCTCACTCGCGCTGGGAACGGCTACGGTTACACCTTTGCAACTAGCTGCTGCTTATTCGGTCTTCGCTAATAGCGGATACAAAGTCGTGCCTTATCTAATTAATCGTGTTCAGAACTCTCAACAAGAAATGATTTATCAAGCCAAGCCCTTAATGGCTTGCAATCATTGCAACGATAGCCTTGATGCCGCTTCTTCAACAACCACAGAAACCCAAAATAAAAATCCCTTGTTTCCGACCTATGCACCGCATACCATCAGCGCTCAAAATGCCTTTCTGATTACCTCTGTGCTCTCCGATGTCATTCAACACGGTACTGGCAGCAAAGCCCGTAATCTGCGTCGCTCTGATCTAGCGGGTAAAACGGGTACAACCAATAATCAATTCGATGCTTGGTTTGCAGGTTATAACCGCGATCTCGTCGCTGTAGCCTGGGTCGGCTTTGATCAACCACAATCCTTGCATGAATATGGCAATCAAGCGGCTTTACCAATTTGGATGGATTTTATGCAAGCAGCACTTAAAAATCGTCCAGAACGTCCTTTTGAGCAGCCTCCTGGCATTGTGAGCGTTCGAATCAGCGCTGCCAGTGGAAAACGTGCCTCGACAAATGAGGGCAATGCTATTTTTGAATATTTCATGACACCCTACCTGCCTGAAACAGAAAGCGCCGCAACGCTTTCGAGCGAGACGGCTAAAAAAGAATCCAACGATATTTATTAATTGAGAAGAGAAAGATGATCCGACCCAGTCAACGTAGCCCTCAAGAACTGCGCAATATTCGTTTTACAAGACATTACACTCAATACGCTGAAGGCTCAGTCTTGGTTGAATTTGGCCATACCCAAGTCCTTTGCAATGCCAGCTTTTCCCCTGGGGTGCCACCTTTTCTGAAAGATAGCGGCCGTGGCTGGCTGACTGCTGAATATAGCATGCTGCCACGTGCGACTCAGACCAGAGTGCCCCGTGAGGCAAGCAAAGGCAAACTCTCAGGAAGAACCCAGGAAATTCAACGTTTAATTGGACGCTCCTTGCGTAGCATCCTTAATTTTGAAGCTTTGGGTGAAAATACGCTGATAGTGGATTGTGACGTCATTCAAGCAGATGGCGGAACCCGAACTGCCTCGATCACAGGCAGCTGTATCGCCGTGATCGATGCCTTACAAAATTTAAAAGAAGCAAAAAAAATAGTAAAAAACCCCTTTAAACAATTTGTAGCCTCGGTATCGGTCGGAATCTACCAAGGCGAAGCTGTTCTTGATTTAGATTATGTGGAAGACAGTCAGGCAGAAACGGATATGAATGTGGTGATGACAGATCAAGGACAATTCATTGAAATTCAAGGGACGGCAGAAAATAAGAGCTTTAGTGAGGAGTCGCTACAGGCTATGTTAGCTATGGCTAAACAGGGTATTCAGGAATTGTTTCAGAAGCAAAAAGATGTTTTAAAATAAAAACAAATACCTTATTCCTCCTCTCCCCATCCCTCTCCTCCCGCAAAAAAGCGCGGGTGGAGAGGGGGTTTTCTAAGCTAGGCCCGTGAATAGTTGCAAGCAGAATCCAGTTCACAAAGGTGCTCCATTCCCATTTTCGCGGGACAAAGCTCTCAGCAAGGCTCCA
>CAYXNR010000005.1:18786-66208 GCA_964466595.1 uncultured Coxiellaceae bacterium
TTCCCGCTTTCGCGGGGCAAAGCTCTTAGCAAGGCTCCATTCCCGCTTTCGCGGGGCAAAGCTCTTAGCAAGGCTCCATTCCCGCTTTCGCGGGACAAAGCTCTCAGCAAGGGCTCCATTCCCGCTTTCGCGGGGCAAAGCTCTTAGCAAGGCTCTTATTTCTTTAATTTTTGCGAAAGGTCTCCTTCAGGTGGTCTATACCCAGGCACGGTCGCTAGGCCTTGCTGAGTAAAATTCACCAGCTCCCGTGGGGCATTGATATGCGCTTTGCCCTCTACGAGACTCAGGATATGAGTAACAAATTTTTTTAAAAGATCTTTTTGTTTATCGTTGAGAGTTAAATTCTGCATAGCCTGCTTAATTCTTTCGGGGGTTTCTTCCGGATCGAGTGATAAAACTGAAGAGGTGACTGTACCAAAAAAAGCAGGGCCTGATCTTGCTTTGAGCTGAAGAGCATAATCTCTAAAACGTGGTTGCTCATTTTCGATTGCCATATCTTCCTCCATCATCCTTTCATTCTAAGAGCTCGGTCTTTTGAGTGCTTTACAGCTATTCAGGGCTAGGCTGAGCTAGCCCTTTCATCCATCTTAATCATTCCTAGCTTCAAAAATCTTTTTTCGCCATTCAGAAAAAGCATGCTCATCTTCACTTCCTAGGGAAGGTACAGCCTCCCCTCTTGTTTTAAAATACCATTCTTTCTCACCGCATTTATCCCAGGCAAAGCGGGCGAGAACGTCTTTGACCGCCGAGGTTGCAGGCCGGCCTAGTAAATCGTAATGCCAAAAGGCAACGGGCCATTTATTTAAATCCATTTTGATTAAAGACTTTTGATCTCCTAATTCATAGAGAATATAATGGGCACGATTTTTTATTACTGGATCAAGCTTGGCTTGACTCAAGAGTTCATTTAAGGTTTTCTCTAAATCTTGCGGGCCCTTTACCAAGGTATACCCCATTTCATTTTCCATTCTTAACCTCACTATAAGACTTCAGGCCCTCATTAGATATAAAGCTAGGGCTTTTTTTCGTGAATTCAAGTCAGCGTAGTAAATGATTATTATAAAACTGTGAGCTTAAAATAGACTTAAAAAGCTCATAATTATATGAAATATAAGTAATTTTTTTAAATATCATTTGTACGATACAAAAATCATTTGTGTCATTCTGAGCGCAGCGAAGAATCTGTATTTCATTGATAATTCAGATCCTTCGCTTCGCTCAGGATGACACATACTCAGGATGGCATCATAAAAGACTCGTTATACTATAATCCATCACCAAAGGAGCATGATCAGAAAAACGTTCTCCGCGATAAACAAAGGCAGCTTTCACGGCCTCTTTCAGTCCGGGGGTAATCACTTGATAGTCGATCCGCCAACCCACATTATTAAGCCAGGCTTGCTGACTCCGATAGGACCACCAGGTGTATTGCTCTGGTTCTTGATTAACAACCCTAAAAGCATCTACCAAGCCAAAGTCGCCAAATAATTTATCCATCCAAGCTCTTTCTTCTGGGAGAAAGCCTGAACTTTTTTGGTTAGCCCGCCAATTCTTTAAGTCTTGTTTGGTATGGGCAATATTCCAATCGCCGCAAATAATAAATTGCCGCTTTTTTTTAGCGAGGCTCTTTAAATTCTTTTCATACTGTTCCATAAAAGCATATTTTATAGCCTGGCGATCTTCACTGCTCGTACCAGAGGGAAGATAAAGTGAAACAATACTCAGCTGAGCAAAGTCTAGTTGCAAATAACGACCTTCTTCATCCGCTATAGAAAAGCCCAAGCCTTTGATGACTTTTTTAGGCGAATGAGGGGTGAGGATTCCAACGCCGCTATAGCCCTTCTTTACAGCGCAATGATAATAACTTTGATAGCCGGGCAATTCAAACTCTAGTTTTTCCAAATCTACTTCTTGGGCTTTTAATTCTTGCAGACAAATTGCATCCGCGCGCTGTGCTTGAACCCATTTAAAAAAGCCTTTGCGAGCAGCAGCCCGAATTCCATTCAGATTAGCTGTAATTAAACGAAACATAGGTTAGTGAAAAAGACTTTTGATGAAGGCATTGGCTTTATCCGGAAGCTTTTTTTGTATTTCCTCACCCATTCTTTGTAATTCCTCTTTACCGATCTCTTTCATTAAAGCGAGGGTATCAAGCGTCACCGCAGGCTCACTCAATTTCCCTGAAATCTGAATTGGAACGGCTTTGCCATAAAGAGCTAAAACCTTATTCGTTTTTTCTTCAAGCTTAGAACGAATCTCAACATGATAATCAATGGTTTGATTCACAAGATCAAGAGGACCGGTCGCCTTCAGCGTATAAAAGGAAGAATCTAAGCTCAAATTATTTGTAGATATAACGCCATCTTTAATCAAGCCTGTGCCACTCAGTTGTCCAAATTGCGTTTCTCCGCCGCCGGGTGGATGTTGCGGCAAGGGTTCTTTATTAATTAAAGCAGCTGCGGTATTCACAAAATAGGCAAGATCAATCCCTTGAAGAGAACCTGCGGCCATCTGGATTTGCCCACTGCCATTTAAATGGCTTAAGAGTTCCTCTGTTTTCTGACCTTGCGTGGTCACATCCCAATTGAGATCAGCGCGACCCTTCACCTGCAATTTTGCAGATTTTCCAGAGAGTCCTTCTAGTAATTCTGCTAGGGCAACCTGATTTAACTTTCCAACAACATGCAAATTTGGAGAAGGCGTTTTTAAAAAGACAGTGGCCTCGGCATTCAAGCTGCCTTGATACAAATCTGCACTTAATTGTTTAAGCTCCAGTACTTGATTTTTTAAACTCAGCCTTGCCCTCACCCTCGAAGCTTGTAAATGATTAATTTGCAAACTTTCTATACTCGCCTTCGTAAAATCGAGTTGCTGATGCAATAAGGGTCTAAACTTGGCTCGTAGAACAAGATTTTTTAAACGAGAAGTAAATACAGCAGGCTCGGTAATACTAACCTCCTCTGCTGCCATACCAAGATGCGGATAAAAAGACCAAGACAGCTTTCCTGGAATCTGCATTTCAAAACCAGTCAATTGTTTAAATTGAGAAATAATAAGCGGTTTAAATTGATTGGGGTCAATGACTAAGGTCACGACTATTATAGCGGCGAAAAGACCACAAACCATGAGCCCAACAAGAATAGTTGTCCACTTTAATAGAGTCTGCATGAGCTGTCCTTTTTTAACTCCTCATATCATAACACATGAGCGGGTGATGGGAATCGAACCCACGTTAGAAGCTTGGGAAGCTCCTGTTCTACCATTGAACTACACCCGCAGAAAAGTCGAGATCAATAATAAGCGTGTAGCTTAACACTTAACACGAGCTCACCTCAATGCCTACACTCTTAAAAGCTGCTACCACCGCTTGCTGCGAATAGCCATAGTCCCTTACCGCATCCATCACCCCACAGGCGGCTTCTTTAAAATCAACTGTTGCCGTCCAATAGTAGCGATTAGCCTGAACCATCAGATCAAAGGCTTGTCGCGTAGACCAACCTGGCGCAGTAGCAATTAAATAAAAAACTCGATTATAGATGCCGCTACTGAAATGAACATTCAGCTCCTCATTATAATCTTTTATATGTTCAATCGAACAAGGTTCTCCTGGCTTGACTGCTTCACAATCTAAAGCGGGATGATCCATATAACGTAAAGCCTTCGATTTTTCTTTTATAATTTCCGCACCAATCTGCCAGTGATTATTTCCATTTACAAAAAATTCAGCAGCTTGTGCCGCCATATCAGAAAAAGCTTCGTTTAAACCGCCGGATTGTCCAAAATAAATAAGATTAGCATGCTGCTCCGTAAAACCATGACTGATTTCATGGGCACCGACGCCTAAGGAAATAAAAGGATAAAAAGAAGAACCGCCGTCTCCGAAAGTCATTTGCTCTCCATCCCAGTAGGCATTGTCGAGATCCTCATGGACTCGCATGATGAGCTTCAGGGGTTTACCCTCTTTATTCGTTAAAGCCGGCAGCTTGTACCATTGTGCATAGAGGTCCTTAATTATTTTTCCAATAAATAAAGCATCATTGCTGGGAGAATAAGCGCCATTGACAGCATCCAAGCTGCCATTCCAAAATAACTGGCTATGTTTGGCTGAAGGGGTACTGCAAACAAACATCGCCTTCAGATACTGATGCTGCAAATTTTGATGACGAACATCTTTGACAACCACCTCTTCATTTTCAAGATAGCAAAGCTCGTGTGCTAGATCGCGTTGAATTTTTAAGGCTGAATAATGTCCGGGTAGACCATCATAATAAAACTTGCCGCCTTTGAGATTACCGCCACAGCCCCCGGCTAAAACGTTACGAAGCGGCTCACGCGTTTTGATCTCGTCCCAACTTTGATAAACTTGCAGTGTCGTCGCATCAATGAGATAAGCAGGTTTTGCAGGAAGACCCTGCTCTTTTTGTTGCTTAAACTGAAGCCAATACGTCCAATGTGCTTTTTGATAGCGATCCACATAAATGACCAGTGTGGTTTTTTTGTCGCTAAACTCTTGATGGGTTCCGGTTTTTTGCTGGTTCAGTGCAAGAACTGCTGCTAAGGCTTGTTCAGCACGCGCTTTTCCAAAAATAAAAGCCGGCGCTTTCTCTAAATCTGCCTCTAGCTTGAGATAAACCCTACCATTCATTTTAAGCGCTGGTGAGAACAACAGCTTCCGCCATCCTAACTTTGACCGTCCTCGATCGGGAAAATGCATCATCACTTCGCCGCCCCAAACCGGATAACCAGCATAGGTTTCCTGCAAACGAAGATGCACTATATTTTTATCATCGAGCTCACGACGCACTTCTTTCAAGTCCGTTTGATTTTTTATGAGCTCAAGTGAAAACGGCATCTGCTGTCGTAGATTTTTTAATTGCGCTGCTTGCACTGGAGACAAGCACAATAAACTGATGAGAAAAAAAATAGAAACTATTTTATAAATCATTTTTAAAATCCTTTTAGTTAACCAATCCTGCTTTGAGCTTCTCTGTACGGTACAAAAATGATTTTTGTACCGTACAGAGTATGAGCTTATAAAATTGCCATGCTTAATCAAGCAGAATTTGCTAATTTAGTTTGTCCTATTAGCTAGAGGTTGAATCATGTACAAGCTTAGTTTTTACGTTCCTGAAACACATTTGGAAAAGGTAAAAAATGCCCTCTTTGCCAAAGGGGCGGGTCAGCTCGGCCATTATCGTTGCTGTGTCTGGCAGTGTCTCGGCGAAGGTCAATTTATGCCCGGAGAAGGTAGTAAGCCTTTTATCGGCAAACAACAACGCTTAGTTAAGGTGCCGGAATATAAAGTAGAAACCATCTGTGAAGACCAATACATACAAGCAGTCGTTGCTGCGCTTAAAAAAGCCCATCCCTATGAAGAACCAAGCTATGAGGTGATACGCATGGAGATTTTTTAAGCGGACCTCAGCCCTAAATATTTGGTGTCATAAAAAAGATCATTCTGCTAGAATTGTTGTTTTATTTTGAGACACTGTATTAAAATGAAGCTGCTGCGCTTGCTCTTTCTGATGATTGCCGGGTCTATGCTTGTGATAGGCGGCCCTTCCGCTGCCCAAAATAATGAGGCCCACATCGATATTAATCAAGCTTCTTCTCCCGAAGTTATTAAGACAACCCTGTCCAGCCCTTCTCATGGTCGCTTGTGGAATCTTCAAGAAGCCGATATCCTCAGTATCATTAATGAAGTCTCACAAGAAACAGGAAAAAATTTCATCGTCGATCCCCGCGTCAGCGGCAAGATCACACTCGTATCCAGCAAACCTATCGCGGAGCATGATGTTTACCAAGTCTTTCTCTCTATCCTCGGACTCTTGGGTTACTCTGCAGTTCAAAATGATGGCGTCGTAAAAATTGTTCCGAATATGGAAACGGTTGAACAAGGCAGCCGTGTTGCTACCAGAGCAGCACCGGGCAAGGGAGATGAGGTTGTGGTTCGCGTTATTCCTTTGGAAAACATTTCAGCGATGCAAGTCATTTCTTCGATCAGACCCCTTTTACCGCAATGGAGCAATATCTCTGCCTATACACCCGGCAATGTTCTCATTCTGACAGGTCGAGCTACCAATCTAAAACGAATTGTACAACTGATTCAAGAAGTCGATAAAACAACTAACAATATGATTGAAGTCGTTCCCTTACATCATGCTTCTGCAAGCCAAGTTGCCAATGTCTTAAGTAATCTACAAAACAGTGCGCGGGCGACTGGCGAAATGCCCTCCCTTTCGATTGCCGTCGATGAGCGGAGTAATAGCCTCATCTTAAGCGGCACCAAGGCCGCACGAATAAAAATGCAGCTTTTAATTTCACAGCTTGATGCGCCCACTGCCACAGGCGCAGGCAATACAGAAGTTGTTTATTTACGTTATCTCAAAGCCAAAGAAATGGCGCCCCTTTTAAGCAAGGTGGCACAAAACATGATGGGCAAAGAAAGTGCTGCTGAACTTGCACCAGTTGTCACGGGTGGTAAAGGGAGCGCGGGTGCGGCTTCGTCTGCCAAACTCACCAATATCCAAGCTGAACTCAGTACCAATGCCCTCATTTTAACGGCACCGGCCTCTATTATGCAGGCCTTAAAATCAGTGATTGCCCGTTTAGATATTCGTCCCGCACAGGTTTTAATTGAAGCAGTCATTGCTGAAATTGAAGAAGGCGATATGAAAAATTTGGGTATTCAATGGGGGACGCGCACCACGCCTGGCAATATTCCTTCATCTCCGCTAGGCTCACTTCCCACTAATTTTCCAATTCCCGGAGCCGGCAACATTGGTATTATTCCCAGCATGCAAATCCGCGCGGTTCTCAATATTTTAGAAAATATTAATGGCGTGAATATTTTATCGACACCCAGTATTGTCGTGCTAGATAATCACAAAGCCACCATTGAAATCGGACAAGACGTGCCCGATCAATCCGGCTCCTATGCAACCACCGGACAAACCGGAACCGTCACGCCTTTTAATACAATCGAACGCAAACGAGTCTCTCTGCAGCTTGATGTCGTCCCTCAAATTAATCTCGGTAATGCGATTCGCTTAGCCATTACTTTAAAAAATGATTCTCTTCGCAACCCTGACAATCCTGGGATCAATCCACTGATTAACATTAGTAAAATTAAAAATGATGTCATTGTAAATAGCGATAACATCTTGGTCATCGGCGGGCTCATTAGCAATAACCTCAATGAAAACGTTAACAAGGTTCCTATCTTAGGCGATATTCCCATCTTGGGACTGGCCTTTACACAAAAATCACTTTCGCTTACCAAAAAAGTCTTGGTCACTTTCATTAAACCGATTATTTTGCGCACGAATGAAGATTCCAATATCATTTCACATTCAAAGTATGATGCCATGCGTCAAATTCAAATTAATGAACCCTACGAATTTAAAAAAATTGGCAAACAAGTTGAGCCTAATATTTTGCCACCCTGGAAATCCAAGGTGGACTTACCCAAGCCCTTTCATACCTAAGGTGACTGATGCAAAAACTACCCTTCACTTTTGCCAAAAAAACGGGGCTGCTACTTGCTGGTATAGAAAATGAGGGAAGCAAGGAAGCGCTTGCTAAAATTGTTTATTGCCACAAGCCGCGCACACTTCATTTTATTGAATTGCGTCGCTATCTCGCTTTGCCACTTCAGTTAGAACAGGTTTCTGCTGAGCATTTTAATCAATTGCTGGTTAAACTCTATGAAACCGATACCAATACGGCCATGCAAATGGCGGAAGATTTTGGTGAAGAACTGAATTTATTTGATCTCATGCAAGAACTGCCTCAAACCGAAGACCTGCTTGAAAAACAAGACGAGGCACCGATCATTCGACTGTTAAACGCTCTGCTGAGCGAGGCCATTAAAGAACATGCTTCGGATGTACATATTGAAACCTTTGAAACACGAGTGAGCGTGCGTTTTCGGGTAGATGGCGTTCTCACCGAAGTATTCGAACCGCCCCGCATTTTGGCACCTTTAATCATCTCGCGTATTAAGGTCATGGCCAAATTAGATATTGCAGAAAAACGCTTACCGCAGGATGGTCGCATTACCTTAGGCATTGGCGGTCATACTGTTGATGTGCGTGTCTCGACTATGCCCACGAATCATGGCGAGCGCATCGTACTGCGTTTACTCGACAAGCAAGCGGCACAACTTAATTTAGCACAGTTAGGGATGTCAGCACCTGCTTTTAAACGTATGCAGGAACTCATCCATACGCCGCATGGTATTATTTTAATAACCGGTCCAACTGGTTCGGGTAAAACAACCAGTCTGTATGCGATCCTCACAGCACTCAATAATCGCAAACGCAATATTTTAACCGTCGAAGATCCCATTGAATATGATCTTCCCGGGATTGGACAGACGGCAGTCAACTATAAAGTCAATATGACCTTTGCCAAGGGACTACGTGCTATTTTGCGTCAAGATCCAGATGTAGTCATGGTTGGTGAAATTCGTGATTTAGAAACCGCACAAATTTCCATTCAAGCTTCTTTGACAGGTCATGTAGTTCTTTCTACGCTACATACCAATAGCGCAATCGGTGCCATCACACGTTTAGATGATATGGGCATCGAGCCTTTTTTACTCTCTTCGAGTTTGATCGGTGTGGTCGCACAACGCCTGGTGCGTCTCCTGTGTTCTTCTTGCAAGAAGCCGCAAGCAGCCAATCCGCGAGAATGTCAACGCCTAGCGGTTTCAGATCAACCCCCCCCTCTGATTTATCAGGCCACAGGCTGTGAACGCTGCAAACATACTGGCTATAGCGGTCGCAGCGGTGTCTATGAATTCATCACCATCGATGAAAAATTACGCGGCATGATTCATGATCGTCTCCCCGAAACGGTATTGCGAAAATATACTCGTGAATTTTTCCCAAGCCTGCAACAAGATGGCTTTCGTCGCGTTCTTGCCGGCGAAACGTCCATCGAAGAAATCTTACGGGTCGCCAATGAGGACTAAATGGCCAGCTTTCAATATGTAGCAATCGATACACAGGGAAAATTAAAAAAAGGAATCCTTGAAGCTGATACAGCGAAACAGGCTAGACAAGCCTTGCGCGAAAAAAATCTGATTCCTACCCTAATTAAAACCTACGAAAACAAACACACAGCCTTTTCTTTTAAAAAGATGGCTTCCTTTTCTCTTAAGCAAGTTTCTCTAAAAAATATTTTTCTGCGGCATGCTTTATCCCATAAAGACTTAATGCTGATCACAAGACAACTCGCTACCTTATTCAAGGCCGGCCTGCCTATTGCAGAAGTCTTACATGCCGTCTCCGAACAAACCAGTCAAGCACAGGCTAAAAGCATTCTGCTTTCAATCAAAGCCAAGGTTCTTGAAGGACATGCTCTTGCTTCTGCCTTAAGAGAACATCCGCAGTCTTTTTCACCGCTTTATTGCAGCATGGTTGCCTCTGGTGAAAAATCCGGAACCTTGGCAGCTGTCCTCGAGCGTCTCGCTGACTATACGGAACAGCAATTTAAGTTAAAACAAAAAATTATACACGCGCTGATTTACCCTTCTGCCTTAATTTGTGTTTCCCTGTGTATTGTTATTTTCTTGCTAGAGTATGTTGTTCCTAAAATGATAAGCGTATACAGCCATATGCATCAGGCCTTACCGACACTCACTCGCATTCTCATTGCTTTTAGCAATAATATTAAAAATATGGGACTCTACCTCTTGGTTTTGCTTATTCTCGGACTCTGGAGTTTTCGTGCCGCCCTCCATAAAAAACCTGCCTGGCGAGAAAAATTCCATCATTTTCTGCTGCGTCTTCCTCTACTTGGTTCAGCAATTCAAACAATTAATACCGCGCGCTTTGCGCGAACCTTGGCGATGTTATCCACTTCTGGCATTCCTATTCTGGAAGGCATGAGGTCAGCTGCCCATTTAATTATTAATATTCCTATTCGCAAAGCTATAGAAGAAGCCACAAAACGTGTGCGCGAAGGCGCAGCTATTCATTTGGCGCTGAAACAAACCACTTATTTTTCACCCATGAGCATCCATTTGATTGCAAGCGGCGAAGCGAGTGGTCAACTAGAAGCTTTATTAGAACGTACTGCCTTACAACAGGAAGATGAAATCACCCGCATGATTGATACCCTACTCACTTTATTTGAACCAGCCTTAATTCTTTTGATGGGTGGGATTGTTCTTTTCATTGTGCTTGCGGTCTTGCTGCCGATCTTTGAATTAAATCAGATCGCGCTTTAAGCCGCGGGACGACCTATTCAATCAAATCAATTCCTACTCCGCCAAAGACCTGCTCAATTGTTTCTTCTGCCGCATCTGCTAGGCTATACCCTGTTTCGCCAAACCAGCGGCGAATAGCCATTAACTCACGGCCGCGGAGGAAGATATAAAAACCTAAAAAGAGAATATCCGGATCTTTATTTTCTTCGAGCTCAAATTCATAACGCTCGGCAAAGGGTAATTTTTTATGGGATTCGCGATCGGTATAGTCCGTTAAAACGGTAATAGCTTCTTCAAGAGTTTTAGCCTGGCTGCATTCTTCCTGTACCTTTTCATATTCCTCTAAGCGTTGACTAATAATGGCCTTTAATTCTTCATCTTTAAAAAGCTCTGCAAAACCATGAGGAAGGCGTTCATCCAAACCATAGACTTTATTTAAAAAGTCGGCATGATGAACCTCTGCTATCAGGGGATCAACCAAACGATGAAAGAAGGGAACAGCTAAACAGGCTCTTTTAAAAGAGGGCAGATTTAAACAAAGCTTATTTTCGCGAATGATAAAATTTCCTAAACGCAATTCATTGCTCGTATTTCGCTGGTAGGAATCAACCGATTCAAAATGAATCTCGTCGCTTTCGGCACGCCAAAACCACTGCCAATTCTCCGCTGACTTTTTTTCCAGGCACTGAATAGAATCGAGAACCTGAGCCAATTTATTTTTATCGGTAATGGTGTAAGTTAAGCGAATAGGTTGATAAGCTTCACCGGTTTCTACTGTTAAAAAGGGTTTTTGCAAGCGCTCAAACATATTGTTCTCCCTGGGCTTTTACGGTTTTCTCTTAAATTGCTTTTGTTCTGGCTCCGGTTTTTGTGCTTTTCGAGCTTTAACTTGCGTAGAAAGCTGCTGCTGAAGACTGCCCTCCAGCTTGTCTTTGACCCCTTTTTGCAGTCTTTGAGACAAAGGCGGCAGCTGACCCTGTATCATAGCATTTTTCGCTAATGAAGAAGCTAAGCGATAATTTTGTTGATAGGCTGTTTGAAGTAAGGGATTTAAACCTTCGGCAGTAGTCCGCATTAAATTTTCATCCTCTTTTTTCCATGCCTTAAAGGCTGCACCTTGCCGTTCTGCAGCACGAATTCTATTTTTTTCAATAGCTTGCCCGAGCGCCTGACCCGTCAAGAAAGCGAAGCTCAGGAGCTTTTGTAAACCAGTGTGGACGGTTTTGACGGCTTTATTTAAGTTTTCCTCGTTTTTTTTCATAATCAACCTATTGAATATATTTGTTTTCTTTTTATACACTTTTTGCTAAACTTTGCAACTGTAAACCTATATAGCTAGTTTAGCATAACATTTTAATTTTAATAATCGAGAATCTTTACTATGAACAAATCAAAGCTGCTCCTTTTACAACGTGGTTTTACCCTGATTGAAGTAATGGTTGTGGTTGTTATCCTCGGCATCCTCGCTGCCATTATTGTACCTAAAATTATGAGCCGTCCGGAGCAAGCTCGTCTTGTTAAGGTGAAACAAGATCTGCTTGCCATTCAAAGTGGTTTAGATCTTTATAAGCTCGACAATGGTTTTTATCCTTCTAGCGATCAAGGGCTCGAGGCGCTCGTTACAAAACCGAGTTCTCCTCCTCTTCCCTCGAACTGGAAAGCTGATGGCTATCTACAAGAAGTTCCGGTGGATCCCTGGGGAGAAAGCTATCAATATGCCAATGAAGATGAAAAATTAAAAATCTATAGCTTTGGGCCAAAGGGAAAGACAGGAAATAGTCTCCTTGGTAATTGGAACATGAACGATAAAAGCAATGGGGATGGTAAGGGGAATGCGGACGCTTAAGACCGGTTACACCCTGCTCGAAGTGTTAGTTGTTTTAGTCATTATCAGCATTGTGGCCGGCATGGCTATGCTAAGCTTAGGCCACAATGAAAATAAAGAATTGCAGGCTTTTACCCGAGAGCTTGCGGAAATCCTCAGCTTGGCCGAGGAGCAAGCTCTGCTTCAGCCAACTACTCTTGGTTTAATGCTCCGTCCTCACTCTTTTGGCTTGTACGAATATCGCAAGACGCAGCATCAAATGGCTTGGCAAGCTTTAAACGATCGAGAGCTTGGCATCCGTGAAATGCCGGCGGATACTCAAATTATTTTACAAATTGCTAATCAAACTGTGTCTCAGGAAGAGCAGGGGGAAAAACCGCCTATCATCATTTCTACCAATGGCACGCTCACACCTTTTACGATGTTAATCGGCAAAAAAAATAAAAAACCGCGTTATAAACTTAGCGGTCTCGCTGATGGCACAATCAGCGCCGAAGTTTATTTGAGGTGAGCGCATGACAACTCAAAAAGGTCTTACTCTACTAGAAGTCTTAGTCGCCTTAATGGTTCTGGCTGTCGCCTTAACCGCTATTATCAAAGCCACCACGGAGAATATTCATGCCACCTCTCACCTACAAGCAAAAACGCAGGCTACGTGGGTGGGACTCAAGCTCTTCAATCAAGCAAGGCTAAGACTCATTCAACTACCTCTAGCTCCTGAACATCAAGATTTCCATGAATTCATGCTCGGGCAACAGTGGGAAGCTCAGGGCTTCCTGAAAAAAACTAGAAATCCTCGTATACAAGAGGTGCATATCCAAGTCTTCCATCTGCCTGATCATCATTTGCTAACTGATTTAACGAGTTATCTGTATGGCGTATAAATTTTTTTCTCCGAGAATCTTAGCGCCACAAGCGTCCTTGCCCTCGAGGGGCTTTACACTCATCGAAATCTTACTTGCACTCTTCATTTTTACCCTTGTCGCTTTGATTACGACCAAAGCCCTGCATTCTGTTTTAGCCACCCAAGCTGGCACAGCGGAAGTAGCAGAACAACTCAGCGAAACACAAATGGCAGTCCTTTTGCTATCTCGTGATTTGGAACAAGCCTTGGATCGGCCTATTACCAATGCCACCGGCCAAACAGAAGGCGCTTTCATCGGCAGTCGCAATTCCTTGAGCCTCACTCATCATGGCCTGAGCAATCCTGAGGCTAGCCTTCAAAGCAGCTCTTTACAACGCACACGTTATCATCTGGAAAAAGACCAATTGCTTCGCGATACCTGGGAGACCTTAGATCAAGAAGCTCACTCTCGTCCCCACAGCAGAATTTTACTAAACAATATTCAAATGCTTTCTTTCCGTTATTTGGATAATAAAAATATCTTTCATGATTTCTGGCCACTCCACGAAAATAATTTAGCAACCTCATCCGCTGCAAAGAATAATCCTTTTTCCAAGGCCCTGGAAATTTTAGAGAACAGCGCTGCCACCTTACCGCGTGCTGTCGAAATCACTTTCACCTTTAAACACGGCGGAGCTTTACAACAAATTTATCTTTTGCCGCAACAGGAGCTGCCTAATGAAGCTCATTAAACAACGAGGCACGGCTCTGATTGTCGCACTCTTTCTCGTCAGCTTAGTGACTATCATCGCGGTCTCCATGATGGCTCGTCTTCATCGTGATATTCGGCGCACTCAATTATTGCTGCAAAGTATAGAAGCTCACTTGTATGCGGAGGGATCTCTTGCTTGGGCTGCAGACACTCTCCTTTATCATTGGAAAAAACAAAATGAGGTCGTTGATCAGCTTCCTTTGACTTCAGCACAACATCTCGTAAAAAACTTCCGTATCGGAAGCACCATTGATGATGCCCAAGCTGCTTTCAATCTGAATAATCTCAGTGTTGAGGAATGGACCTTTTATTTCCAACGCTTATTACTGCTTGTTGATCCGAGTCTCAGTGCAGACAGCGCTCAAAAAATAACAAAAAGTGTCGTCAATTGGATTTCACCTGCTTCGCAAAATAGCGAGGAAGACTCTTACTATACCAAGCTTCCTCTGCCCTATCGACCGCCTCATCATCCTATGGCTAGCCCTTCGGAATTTCGTTTAGTAAAGGGGGTAAGCGCCTCGCTTTATCTGCGTTTATTGCCTTATATTACGGCCTTGCCTGAAGCCACCTTGATTAATGTGAATACGGCCTTCGCACCAGTCTTACAGTGTTTGAGCCCTTCCCTCTCTGTAGAAAGCGTGAGGACGATTGAGAACTATCGCCGCCAAGTTTCTTTCAAGAGTCTCGAGCAATTTTTAAATATGGATCTTGTTCGAAATAATGCGGTTCCCAGCTCCGCCATCACGGTGAACAGTTCCTATTTTATCATTCACACGCAGGTAGAAAAGGAAGAGCAGCAGCTCACACTCATTACCTTGATGCATCGACTGTTTCAAAAGAATAAAATGAGTATTCAAATATTGTGGCAAACTAAGGGTGGGATATGAAATTAAAATTAGCTAAACTCTGGAACAGGGCTCAGTATTTTTATATCACAAAGATTTTGCCGCCCCCACAACAAAACCTGCAAAATAAAGTGCTTATTTTTCTACCGACCGCCTCAACAACAACCGCTTCTTTACGAGCTGATTGGTTGATTGCTAATGCAGAGGGTGCTCCTTTACAAACTGTCATTGATGGCGAGCTCCTGCAATTTTCGCCTGCAGAAGAGGATGAAATTCTCGTTATTGTGCCTACTCACAGTATGCTGCTCACCCAAGCTACCCTTCCTCCGCTAAGCGCTTATCGCCTACAACAGGCCTTACCCTATGCCTTGGAAGAACAAGTTCTTGATGAACTAGACGAACTACATTTTGCACCTGGCTCCTATCAAAGCCAAACAGGTCATTTACCCGTGGCTATTGTGAAAAAAACACAGCTGGAACAATGGCAGAAGATGTTGCAAAACCAGGGTATTCAAGCAAATCAGCTGATACCGGCTGTATTTACGCTTCCTTATGAAGAAAATAAATGGCAAGTGCTGATCGAAGAGAATACAGCTACGGTTCGCACGGGTCTCTATACGGGTTTTTGTTCAGAACTTGAAAATCTGGAAACGCTCTTGACTTTAAAATTAGGAGAAGAAGAGCAGGTTCCAGAGAAGCTTATTATTTATCATGCTAAGAAAGAACATTTTCATTTTTCATCGCTTACTCTTCCTAGCGACACAAGCATCCTCAGCCCCAAACAAAGACTTTGTCTTGCGGCTGCCGCGCTCAATCAGGGGCCGACTCTCAATATTTTGCAAGGCGCTTATGCTTCCACACGCAAACATCGCATGCCGGAAAAAAATAAACGCGTCTTTCGTTTGGCCGCCCTTATTTTTTCTCTGTGGCTCGGCTTAATTGGTGTAAGCAAAATCACTTCGCTGTTGATCTTAACTATCGGACACCATCACTTGCAAAACCTCATCACCGCAACTTATCAAACTCATTTTCCACAAGAGAAACTGGGCTTTGATCCGAAAGCCCAGTTTGCAGCTAAATTGAAAAAAGCACTTGGAGAAAGCGAAAAAAATCGTCTGTTTCAGCTGCTTGGTTATCTTGCTCGTAGTGCTTCGTCGATTCGAATCCAGAGTTTAACTTTTCAAAATAATCAACTGAACCTTGAATTGCTTGCTTCTTCCTTCGCAAGTCTGGATAATTTTATTCTGTCTTTAAAGGCACAGGGAATTGCAGTCAAACAACAAAACACCTCATTAGCTAATAATCAAGTCAAAGCTGTACTTTTTATTGAAGGTAAAACAGCATGAAATCTTTTTCAAAAAAAATGAAAATCTGGCTTGTAAAGGGCCTGGCCTGGTATCAAACTCTGTTTCATCAACTGCTGACCCAGCTCAAACCCTATCAAAAAAAAATCTC
This sequence comes from uncultured Coxiellaceae bacterium, assembly GCA_964466595.1. Taxonomy (GTDB): domain Bacteria; phylum Pseudomonadota; class Gammaproteobacteria; order DSM-16500; family DSM-16500; genus JABDGC01. Next base: position 34,744 of record CAYXNR010000005.1, read on the forward strand.
TGCCTTGTGGCTCCCTCAGCAAGAAAAAATACTCCTTTCCGCAAGACCTCGACTGGCACAATTGAAAACCCGCTGGCAAACCCTCGATTCTCGGGAAAAAAATATGCTTCTCGGCGGAGCCTTCATCACAAGCTTTCTTCTCTTTTATGCTCTGATTTGGTCTCCCTTTCATTCTCATCTCGAGCTCCTGCGCCAACAAATTCGTGCCGAGAAAAAAACAATCGCCTGGATGCAAGTGGCCAGTAAGCAACTTCAAGCACTGGAAGGTAGACAAAGTATGCCTTCCGCTAAGCTGCTTTCTGAGCGGATTAATCTTGTACAAGAAGATCTTCGTCAAACCAGGCTTAGCAAAAATATCACGAGACTAACACAAAGCAGTAGCGATGAAATACGCTGTAGTTTTGATCGTGTTGATTTTGACACGCTGATTAAATGGTTAATCCCTTTTTCACAGCAACATGATTTGACAGTGAAACAAGCCTCTGTGCGGAGATTGAATACTGTGGGCTTGGTGCAGGCGGAATTTGTTTTTCAAGTTGGGCATTAAAAGAAATCTCGTTCTTGTGGTGGAACATCTTTTCTGCCATCAGCAAAAAAGTCCTCAGGAAATTGAGAGAGAAGTATAAACGCTTTCGCAAGATTTTTAGGAATTTCCCTTAGAATAAAATCGTCATCCTGTTATGTGTATACCAATTTAACTTCAGAAATCAACGCCTATTTTAGCTTTCTGCATTGCTGCTAAAGCTTGCACTGCCGGCTGATAATGTTGATCGGCCGCCTTCTTAATCCAGAAACTTCCTGTTTCCGTATCGAGCGGCACGCCATAACCGTAATAGTACATATATCCAATGGCATATTGGGCTTGTGCATTGCCTTCAATCGCTGGGGAAAGGAGTTGACGGAAAGCATCGCGATAATAACCGGCTTCAAAATTAGACTTACCCAGTTGTATTTCCTGGCTTGTTCGAAGCGAGGTGCAAGCTGTAAGCAGTAATACTAACAAAAGAATAAGTGGTTTTTTAAAACTGCGGTACATTAATTTATCCTCAATTTCGCTCGTTGCAAGGGCAAACGCTCGGAATGACCATTGTTATCTAAAATGACGGCATCTTTCTGGATGGCTGTAATTTTAACACCATCTAATAATACCTCTCCTACTTGAAAAACTGTTCCGGTCTTGCCTCGCACTGAAATAATCACCTTTGAAAAAGAATTTTCTTCCTCTTCTGCCCCTTCTTGAATAATGCCGGTTAAAAGCAGCTGCGAACTCGTAATGGGCATGTAAGCCATATCGGGAGAATGATAGCCAAAGAGATGCGCTTGTGGGATAGAATCAATTAATTCCTGCAGCGGCGAAGCTTGATTTATTACACTTGCTCTTTCTGTCATCATAAAGGAAAGTTTGCTATCCGACCAAAAACCATTCAACAAGCTGGCCGTGCTCATCAGAACTAAAATTGAAAATAAAGCTGCGACAGCAAGGCCGACACGAAAGCCTTGTTCTGAAGTTAAAAATAAGGATAGAATGCGGTTTAAGTTCATAACAGCATTTGAAGCTAAAAATAATAAGAATGCCTATCATAGCTGAAAAAGCAGTATATTTCTAAGTAAAATAAAGACATTTTCTAAGCAGCTGATTTTTAGAACTATTCATAGCCACTGAGCCCCTACTTTGCTCACTAGATAATTTCGATATAATGGACAGATTAAATTAAGCAAAAGGTCTCACATGTCAAACCTCAACAAAATCCTCAGGCCTAATGAAACCCTTTCTTTTCATACCAAAAAGAGTTTTATTATTTTCAGCACACCTATTATATGGACGATGCTCACTTTTTTCTTTTTGATGCGCACTGATCCTTTTCTAGCTGGTTTTTCTGGTCTTCCCTTGATCAATAGCCTTGCTCATCTTGCTTGGCTTCCCGGCTTGATTGCAATTTTTTATTGGTTAAATCAGAGTCTTGTATATCTTACTTCTGATTTTATAATTACCGATCAGAGGGTCATTATGCGTGAGGGTTTTTTCTCTCGACATTCAACTGAAACGCGTCTTGCAGCTATTGCGGAAATTAAAGTGGATCAGAGTTTATTGGGAAGATTGATGAATTTTGGCAGTATTAGGATTAATAGCTTTGGAGGAGGTGCAGAAGTTTTTGCTGATATTAATGCGCCTTATGATTTTCAGAGAAAGGTTTCTGAAAAAATAGGGTGAGGGGCTAGGCGTCGCAATTCACCTTATACTCAGACTGCAGCGCAATAAGGGATTTTTTTAATATTGCTGCTGCATAGCAGCTTTCGCTAATTTTACTGTTTCATTCGCCACCGCCTGCGCCTTCTCTGTCCCCTCGCGCAAAATAGTGAGTGCCTGATCCAGATTTTTTTCATAGCTTAGACGTCTTTGTCGAAAAGGTTCAATCAAATTCACTAAGACTTCGATCAATCTTTTTTTACATTCAACATCACCAATGCTCCCTTCACGATAACGCTGCTCTGCTTCTTTTACCCAGGCTTGATCTGGATTAAAGGTTTCATGAAAAATCCACAAGGGATTATTTTCAATGGTACCCGGATCCGTCGCTTTCAGGCGTTTAGGATCGGTATACATGGATTTGACCTTTTTAGCGATGGTGTCAGGATCATCGCTTAAAAAGATAGCATTATGAAGTGACTTCGACATTTTCAGCAACTTGCCCTCAGCATTCGGCGGCCCAATACCAACCAAGCGGCGAGAGCGGCCTAATTTAGTCTCGATAATGGGAAATAAGCCTCCTTGCGCAAGCTGTTCCTGATCTTTCGTCTCTGGATCGACTCCGCAGTATAATTGATTAAAACGCCTGGCAAGCTCTCTCGTCATTTCCAGATGAGGCGCCTGATCCTCTCCCACTGGTACCACCTCTGGACGAAAAGCCAAGATATCAGCGACTTGTCCAACGGGATACAGTAAAAATCCAAAGGAATAATTATCACCGAGCCCTTTATCACGAATTTCATCCTTGATAGTGGGATTGCGCATGAGACGCGGGAAAGGAAGAAGCATACTAAAGAAAAAGGTTAGCTCGGCAATGGCAGAAACATCCGATTGTAAAAAAATGGTACTGCGTGTCGGATCGATACCGACAGCTAAATAGTCGAGCAAGATATCGATGACACTTTGGTGAATCTCGGCCGGCTTATCCGCACGGGTGGTAAAGGCATGGACATTGGCAATCAAGAAATAGCAATCATAAGTCTTCTGCATGAGAAGGCGGTTTTCGACTGAACCGACCCAATGGCCTAAGTGAAGACGTCCTGTAGGAGTATCTCCCGTTAAAAGACGAGGTTTCGTGAGTTTTATCTTGCTCATGTTTTTTGATGCTTTTATATGAGGAGGAAGGAATCTATGTTGGCATTTAATTTAAAATTGTCAAGCTCAACCTGAGTCGATTTGTTGTTGATTATATTGTATAATTAAATCTGAACTGAAAGAGATCATTCATGTCTTATTCTATTGCACCCTCTCTCTTAGCAGCAAATTGGGCCGCCCTAGGCGCTGAAGCCACAGCGGTCCTGTCGGCGGGCGCTGATCTTTTGCACCTCGATGTCATGGATAATCATTATGTTCCTAATCTCACTGCCGGGCCTATCGTTTGTGAGGCGCTGCGCAAGCATGGAATTCAAGCGCCGATTGATGTTCATCTCATGACTAAACCCGTTGATCGCCTCATCACAGAATTTGCCAAAGCAGGCGCTACCAGCATCAGCTTTCATCCTGAGGCTTCGGAGCATGTCGATCGCAGTCTGGATTTAATTCACAAGCATCATTGCCAAGCAGGCCTTGCTCTGAATCCTGCGACCACACTCGCTTGTTTGGAATATGTTCTAGATAAAATAGATTTCCTGCTAATCATGTCCGTCAACCCTGGCTTTGGCGGCCAAAGCTTTATTCCTGCTACTTTGGATAAAATTAGAAAAGCACGAATGCTCATTCAGCAAAGTGGAAGGAAGATTCACCTAGGGGTAGATGGCGGCATTAAACTTGAGAATATCCGTCAAGTCGCAGAGGCTGGCGCAGATACTTTTGTGGTTGGCTCAGGTTTGTTTCATAAAAAAGATTACAAGAAAATTATCACTGAATTACGCGCTGAATTAAACCGAGTTAAACCATGACAACTGTTTCCCACAAACCGCCTGGCACTTTGGGTCTGCGGCATCTTGCCCTTCAGGTAAAAAATCTTGAAGCCTGCGAACATTTTTATACGAAATTACTAGGTATGCAGCTTGTCTGGCGACCGGATAGCGATAATATCTACCTATCCTCCGGCACTGACAATCTAGCCTTGCATCGCGCAGCACTCAATTTTGAACCGAGCCGGCATCAGCATTTAGATCATCTGGGATTTTTTGTAAAAGAAAAAACAGAGGTTGATGCTTGGCATGATTATTTAAGTGCTGAAGGAGTCACGATTCAGGCAAAACCCAAGGATCATCGCGATGGTACCCGGAGTTTTTATTGCGTGGATCCAGATGGGAATGTTGTTCAATTGATTTGGATACCGGAGATGGATCCTTCGCTGCGCTCAGGATGACAGCAACATTCGCTTAGGATGACGGCAACATTCGCTTAGGATGACAGCAATATTCGCTTAGGATGACAAGAATCAATATTTCTCCACCCCTTCTACCGTTCCCATCAATACCAAATCTGCTGTTCTCTGCGCAAAAATACCGTTTTCGACAACGCCGGTGATATGATTTATTTTCTTCTCTAACTCAACTGGATCCAAAATTTTGAGATTATAAACATCGAGAATGACATGGCCATTGTCGGTGATAAAGCCTTCTCGATAAACAGGCTCACCGCCGAGCTTAACTAATTGTCTAGCAACATAGCTTCTGGACATGGGGATCACTTCGACTGGAACGGGAAAGGTTCCTAAGAGGTCCACTTGCTTGGACTGATCGATAATACAAATAAATTTTTCTGCCGCTGAAGCAATAATTTTTTCACGGGTTAAGGCACCGCCGCCGCCCTTAATTAAGCGCTTAAAAGGTCCGACTTCATCTGCTCCGTCTACATAGAGGGGAAGATGGGCAGCCGCGTTTAAATCAAGCAGCGGAATGCCAAGGGCCTGAATTTTTCTTGCTGTCGCTTCGGAACTCGCAACCACGCCTTCTATTTTACCTTTGACGGTTTGTAAAGCCTCAATAAAAAAATCAATAGTGGAACCGGTACCAACACCGAGAATCATGTCGTCCTCAAGATAAGGAAGAGCAGCTAAGGCTGCGGCCTGCTTCATTTTATCTTGCGCTTCTTTTAACAAGCCCTCTTTCTTAAATACTTTTCCAACCATTTCCTTCATTTTTTCTGCGGCGTGCTTGATCGTTTCATTTGTCATGACTCTTCCTTTTAAAGTATATATCCTGCCAAATCTTCGTCTTTCACTAAGTGTTGCAAGCGCGCATCCACATAGGCAGCATCGATCACAACGCCTTTTCCCGGCATATCTGAGGCTGTAAAGGAAATTTCTTCTAAGAGTTTTTCAATCACCGTATGCAAACGACGTGCACCAATATTTTCGACACGCTCATTCACATGCCAAGCAATTTCTGCAATCCGTCTTACACCATCCGGCATAAAAGTTAAGGACACCTGTTCTGTTGCTAAGAGAGCGGTATATTGCTCTGTCAAAGAAGATTCCGGCTCTGTCAGAATACGGACAAAATCATCTGTGGTCAGAGATTTGAGCTCCACTCGAATGGGTACACGACCCTGCAACTCTGGAATTAAATCAGAGGGCTTCGAATAGTGAAAGGCTCCAGAGGCAATAAATAAAATGTGATCCGTACGCACCATGCCATATTTAGTAGAAACGGTGGATCCTTCGATCAGGGGTAGCAAATCACGCTGCACGCCTTCGCGTGAAACATCAGCGCCGCTATGTTCGCCACGTCGTGTAATTTTGTCAATTTCATCGATAAAAATAATGCCATTTTGTTCAACACTTTCAACGGTTGCCGCTTTTATTTTTTCATCATCTATCAATTTGGCAGCTTCATCTTCTCTTAAAAGACGTCGCGCTTCAGAAATTTTTAACTTGCGTAGTTTCTTACGATCTGAAGCCAAATTATGAAACATGCTTTGTAATTGATTAGTCATCTCTTCCATGCCAGGAGGGGCCATGATTTCGACGCCAAAGGCTGTCGCTGACACTTCTACTTCAATTTCTTTATCTTCTAAGCTTCCTTCACGCAGTTTATTACGAAAAACTTGGCGAGTTGCTGAATCTGGTTTAGGTTCATGTGGTTCGCCCACAAAAGAGCGCGGAGAGGGCAGGAGTGCATCGAGGATACGTTCTTCGGTTGCCTCTTCGGCAAGTGAGCGCACCTTTTCAACCTCTCTTTCTCGTAGCATCTTAAAAGCCATGTCAACCAAATCACGAATAATTGATTCAACATCGCGACCCACATAGCCAACTTCCGTAAACTTCGTCGCTTCTACTTTGATAAAGGGCGCATCGACTAATTTAGCCAAACGCCGAGCGATTTCTGTTTTGCCGACACCGGTTGGCCCAATCATGAGAATATTTTTGGGCATGATTTCATCGCGCAAGGGATTGTCTAATTGCATACGACGCCAACGGTTACGTACTGCAATTGCGACAGCGCGTTTAGCATCTGCTTGACCAATAATATGTTTATCTAATTCACTGACTGTTTCACGGGGAATCATGACTGGCATGGGAATATTCTCTAAGTCTTGAGGGTTTCTATAGTAAAACTTTGATTGGTAAAAACACAAATATCAGCCGCGATGGTCAGCGATTTTTCTACAATTTCTTTGGCATTGAGTGTGGTATTTTCAAGTAAAGCTTGGGCAGCTGATTTTGCATAAAAGCCGCCTGAGCCAATGGCCATGAGCCCTTCTTCGGGTTCAATGACATCCCCAAGCCCCGTAATAATAAGCGAGGCTTTGGTATCGGCCACAATCAACATCGCTTCCAAGCGACGTAAAATACGATCACTACGCCAGTCTTTAGCAAGCTCGACTGCCGCGCGTAACAAATTGCCCTGATAGGTTTCTAATTTGGATTCAAAACGTTCGAATAAGGTAAAGGCATCCGCTGTACCGCCAGCAAAACCAGCTAGCACTTTTTCATTGTAAAGACGACGCACCTTCCTGGCATTCGCTTTTATAATGGTATTGCCCAAGCTGACCTGGCCATCGCCACCAACAGCCACCATGTCCTTACATCTGACTGATAAAATTGTAGTTCCGTGTAGGCCTTTCAAGATTCAGACTCCTCTAATTCATGATCTTTTATCTCATTTCTCTTCATATGGGGGCAGTTTGCGAATATCACAAGCGATGCCTCTCTTTCGTAGCTGTTTTTGGGCTAACTTTAATTGTTCCAGATTATGATAGGGACCTTGTTGTAAGCGGTAAATCACTTCTTTGCCCTCTCGCAGGGTAACCAGATCAATGCTCAGACCGGCGGCAGCAAGGGCTCTGCGATAACGGTTGGCTGCTTCTACGCTTCGAAATTCACTGAGCTGTAAAATATAGGAGGAAACTTCTGCAGCCTGGATGGAAGAAAGATCCATGGCAAGATCTTGCATAACCTCAGCCTCCCTCTTGTCGGGAGCAAGCGTTTTTTCTGTGGTCTTAGCTTCTTCTGTTGCAGGTTGCGGGGAAAAACCTGGAGCTGACTTGGGCAATTCATCATAAAAATCAAAATGAATAGGCTGTACCTCTTCTTGCTCATTCGAAGCCTGTCTTTTAAGCGGGAGAGCTGGCTTGCTTTGTTTCGGATGGAATAGTTTCGAAATAAAGCTGGTAGACTGCCATTCTAGCCAGTCTCTCATGCTAGCCAAGGAGCTATGCTTATAGGCATAAAAACTAAAAGCGAGGAGACAAGCAGAAAAAATCAAAAACAGGCCCAAAAACAGTCTAAAAATAGGCTGCTTGGGTTTTCTTTTATAATTCACATAATCTCTGATCATCTTCTACATGCTTTCCGGTGTTGATATTTCCAGCAAACCGAGGCCATTACGGAGAACCTGCTTGGTTGCTCGAGCCAGTGTTAAACGCGCTTGTCGTAAATTGTCATCTTCCACCAAAAATTGACAGGAATTGTAATAAACATGGAAGCTAGTCGCCAATTCGCGTAAGTAATGTGTTAAAAAATAAGGTTCATGCTGAGCCGCCGCCATGCTGATTACCTCTGGATAACGAGCCAAAGTAACTACAAGGGCAGTTTCCGCCTCTTCCTTTAATAAGGGAAGATGGTTCAAACCCAAGGCCTCATTATAACTCATTCCACGTTCTTTTAACTGGCGAAAAACGCTGCAAATGCGAGCATAAGCATACTGCACATAGTAAACTGGATTATCATTCGAATGTGATTTTGCTAAATCCAAGTCAAAATCAATATGTTGTTCAAATTTTCGCATCAGGTAAAAAAAGCGAGCCGCATCCTTGCCTACTTCCTGGCGTAATTCCCTTAGGGTTACAAAAGAACCGCCGCGCGTTGACATCTGCACTTGCTTGCCAGAACGATAGAGGGTTACAAACTGGACAATCAGATATTGCAGCCGGCTCGGGTCAATCCCACAAGCTTTCATGGCTGCTTGCATGCGAGGAACATAGCCGTGGTGGTCGGCACCAAAAATACCGAGAGCAGTCTGAAACCCGCGCTCAAATTTACTGAGATGATAAGCTACATCATTTGCAAAATAAGTCCGCTGGCCATTCGCACGGACCAAAACTCGGTCTTTTTCATCACCAAAATCACTGGAACGAAACCAAAGGGCACCCTCTCGCTCGTACACCTGGCCGCTCTGACGCAAGGTTTCAATTGTTTTATCCACCTTTCCTGTTCCTGTAAGCTCGCTCTCGGCAAACCAACGGTCGTAGTGAACGCCAAATTCTTCTAGATCCTCACGCATATCCCGAAGGAGCTGCTCTAAGGCAAAATCAAAGATCTCTTGATAATGGTTTTTTAAGCTTGCTTTTGCTCTTTCAATCAAGGCATCGATATAAATTTCTTTGTCTCCGCCCTGAGGCTCATCAAGTGGGAGATCTTTGAACAAGCTTGCTACCGGCTGAAGAAAATCAGTTTTCCACTTTGCTCGTAATTGTTCTGCTAGCTCAATAATATAAGAACCGCGATAGGCATTGGCTGGAAAAACTAGTTTTTCACCACCAAGCTCGAGGTAACGTAGCCACAGGCTCACAGCTACGATATCCATTTGACGCCCGGCATCATTCACATAATATTCACGATAGACTTCATAACCAACAGCCTCGAGCAGTCTGCCGACCACCTCCCCCAAAACAGCATGGCGGCCATGCCCTACATGTAGGGGACCTGTTGGATTAGAAGAAACAAATTCTAAAAGGATCGTTTTTCCCTGATTTTTTTTGCTCAAGCCAAAATTGTCTTGTAAGGTCAAAATTTCAGGAATAACCTGAAAAAAAGCCTCGGGGGCGAGAAAAAAATTGATAAAGCCGGGGCCTGCAAGCTCTGTTTTAAGGAGCAAGGGCGAAGCCGGCAAAGCCTTAATCAGGCTAGCCGCTAACTGGCGGGGATTTTGACCGACTATTTTTGCTAACACCAAAGCAATATTGCTGGCAAAATCGCCATGCTGTTTGTCCTTTGGAGTTTCAATCAGGATGGGAGGCAAATCCTCTGGCAGCTTAAGAGAGGATTGAAGAGACTTTAAAGCAGTCTCTATTAAATTGACCAGCTGTTGCTTTGACATGAGGTTCGAACCTTTTAGACTTTGAGAGATGATAGCGCTTGTCTTTTTTAACTTGCAAGAAAGAAATCACAGCCTTGAAGAAAATCAATCTTGCCAGGCTCAATACTTCTGTTAGAATTTAGAAAGACAGCTAGCTATCCTTTTATTGGGGCTACAAACACCATCAAACCTCTTGGGTTGTAGGAAATTCGCCATGAATTCTGTAGTCTATTTGCTAGACTTATGCCCGGCCCTGAACCAAGAATCACCCTCATACTCTTTCAACTAATTGATTTTCATAATTAAAAACTGAAGATCAGCGAAGTCTAGCCTTCAGCAAAAAAGATAAAATTTCTCGACAGCCACTTTTAAAGGCTTTAATTGGTATATTTGATCTTGGTAGTCAAGGATTGATTACCTCTCGCAAAAAGGACTTATGCAACCACTCCTCGTTTTGTGTGTTCAAGGATGGATTTGTTGGCAAGGATTGCCAAACCTGAGTTGAGCATGTTAGGGCGGTATTTTTAAATATCGCCCTTTTTTTCGCTGGCTAAGCTGCTTGTGCTTTTTTCGGTATAATAACAGTAAGCGATTTAAAAGTATCCTGAATCTCTCTTGATTTTTTTAGCACTTCTCGATTAAAAAAATGGACACCAGGCATATTTTTTATACTGTGAAAACCGCCTTCCTGTGAATCCGCACATACCAAACCATAATATCCTTTCAGCTTCATCTGTCTGGAAATTTGAGCACTGGACAGAACTCCTTCAATAGCCCTGCTCAGAAGAGAATCCTCGAAGTAGGCTTGGCAGCCTGCTTCCCATTCCATATTCAATCCGCGTTCTGAGGGGTGGGTACGCTTATAAAATGCATAGTCAGGATCCTTTTTTGAGATATAGCCCTTATCCAGATTTGAACTGGCTTCAGCCTGTATTTCATCGCTCGATTCAGGCGCTAGGTTTTCTAGTGCCTCCTGCTCTTCCCAATGAAGCATCCCTTCTTTTTTACGAACAGAATAACAGGCAAGCAATTTGACTTTTATAATCTCCGGATACTTCTCGAGATAGGAAACTAGCTGAGGAGCATCTATCTCTGCAATCTTGTGAAGATAACCATGCCCTAATAAAACCATTTCAAGCTCAAGAATATTCATCATACAAAAAGCTTCCATAAACTCATCTATCTCATCTCGAAAAACACGAAGAGTTTTATTTCTCCTTTTTTCTTTATTAGCATAAACTAGCCATGATTTTTTTATCTCGGCTAGGTTCCATTCATCTTTGTCAACTATTACAATATGAGCAAGATTTGAAAAAAATTGCTGAATCATTTGCCAATGGTTTTCTGGAACAAACTGAAGCGCTTGCCAATTCTCATAAACAGCTGTTAAGCAAATAAGGGCATTGCGTCTTGCTTCAGGAATAAATTCAAGTTCCCTTCCATTTTGTTGAAGTACTGCTAAATAAATATCATCGCTGCGTTTTTCTTCGGGAACAAATTGCAGTGCTTCCCAATTCTGCAAAACCGCCGCAAGACAGATGGAAGCACTGCGTCTTGCTTCAGGTATAAACTCAAGTGCCATCCCATTCTGACAAACAACCTGGAGATAAATTTCTTCGCTACGTAAATCATAGGGGACAAATTGAAGTGCCTCCCAGTTCTGTGAAACAGCTGCTAGACAGACGGAGGCACTTTGTCTTGCTTCAGGAACCAATTGAAGCGCCATACCATCCTGTTTGACAGCAGCAAGGCAGACAGCTTCGCTACAATGTTCGTCTGGAATAAATCCAAGTGCCCCACCATTTTTCGAAACAGCGGCAAGACAAATGCTCTCAGTCAGTTTGTCTGGTGGTATATCCCTGATTGCTCGCCAATCTTCTTGCACTCTTTTGAGATATTCATTCTCAGTGGGTTCTTCTTTGTTTTCTTCAGAATTTTGTCCAAAGCTTCTCATTAGGCACCTAAATAATTTGCAGCAATATGGTTAAAAGAAATACTACTTTAGAGGTATTGTATATTATATTGACTGTATGTTAAATATAGAATAAAAAATGATCAATGCCTTACACTGTAGGCTCTGTACGATACAAAAATCATTTTTGTCATTCTGAGCGACAGCGAAGAATCTGTATCTCATTGATAATTCAGATCCTTCGCTGCGCTCAGGATGACAACCGAAAGCTAGGAAAAAGCCTTTTTATACTTGCGAATGAGTGTTTTAGCATCTCCATTTTTAAAAGCTTCGACTGTTTTAGAAACTCTGGGCTCGTCTGGCTTATCAGCAAAACGCGAACGTTTGATTCCAAAGAAACTATGTGCAGTGCTAAATTGCCAAGAACGCTCAGCTCCTAATTGCGGCGTGAACTCTACTTGGCATCTAAAATTCCGAATCATTTGCAAACTGATCGCTTTCTCAAGTTTAGCCCAAGTTCTTGAGGTTTTGACAAGCTCGCCGGAGCGATCTCTTCCCTGCCATTCTTTTCCTGCTTTGGGGTGCCTATCCGCATCAGTAATGATTCTGAGATAATCAAATTTTTGTTCTAATAAATAACTATGCAAATGTACCAGCAGATCAATATTCTGACAGCGAGCAATCAATCTAAGCAGAGCTCTTTCATCCTTCTGTTTTCTAAGGAGAGGCTCCTCGTCTTTTTCCTCCGGCGTACATACCGCAGCTAAAGCTGCTCTTGCAGCCTGATTTCGCTCTTCAAAATCCTTGATAAAAACATTTTTTTCAGCAGGCGATATCACTTGTTCTAAAGCAAAAATTTCAATGATTTCCTTAAATTGAGTTGGCTGAAGTGGATATTTAAATTTAAGATGATGATGAGTTCGTTTAAGCTCAAATTGATCTTGGTGATAGAAATCATGGTCATCATCTCCTCGATGAACATATCTTTCACCGAAATTACCCTGCTTTCTACTACTATAAGCATTGATGACACGATTTAATGCCGCCACTTTAAAAGGGGGTAAGTTAACAGTAACTTGAAATCTATCTAAGTCTGTGTAATTCTCTGCAAAATGAATAGACTTGTGACGATCGGAAAAGCAGCGGAATTGTTAGGCGTATCTATTTCAACCTGAAGGCGTTGGGAAAATGCGGGTGATCTTGTTGCAGAACATACCCAAGGAAAACATCGCCGTTATGATATAAAAAAGTTGAAACCTGAATTATATCGTTTTATCATTAGTGCATCGAAAAACCATCTCTTATGCCCGCGTTTCAAGCCAGGATCAAAAAGCAGATTTATCCCGCCAAAAGCAACTTCTAGAACTTCATTGTGCAAAACAAGGTTGGAAATATGAGCTAGTGTCTGATCTAGGTTCAGAGATGAATTATTATAAGAAAGGATTGAAACGGCTATTGAATGAGATACTGGCGGATAAAATTGGTCGCTTGGTGCTAGTGCATAAAGATCGCTTATTGCGTTTTGGTGCAGAATTAGTATTTGCGATTTGTGAAGTAAAGAGCTTTTTTCAGCGAGACTGTATGGGTCGCGCTCTAAAAAGAATAAGAAGTTATTAGAAGGGATGAGGAAGGCGGTAGAACATGCTAATGGCACATAAAATAGAATTGAAAACCAACAATAAGCAAAAGACCTATTTTGCGAAAGCAAGCGGGACAGCGCGTAGGGCCTATAATTGGGCCTTAGGGGAATGGAAAAAGGAATATGAAGCAGGAGGCAAGCCCAGTGAAATGGCATTAAGGCGCAAACTCAATAGTATTAAGCGACAGGAATTTCCCTGGATGTTAGAGGTAACAAAATGTGCGCCGCAGATGGCCATCATTCAATTAGGGCAAGCCTTCCGGAATTTTTTTGCCAAAAGAGCGGCTTACCCAACAGTTCGCAGAAAGTGGATAGACGACCGTTTTACCTTAAGTAATGATCAATTTAAGGTAAATGATTCACGCATCCGTATTCCCCATTTAGGCTGGGTGCGGATGCGTGAGTCCTTGCGTTTTTTAGGGAAGATTGTAACAGCAACGATTTCACGCTCAGCGGATAGATGGTTTGTGAGTATTACAGTTGAGACAGGAGCGCTTGAAACATCCCCTGCGAACGATAACCAAGTGGCGGTCGGGGTGGATTTAGGGATCACTGAATTTGCTAAGCTTTCAAATGGAGAAACTATTCAAGGACCAAGACCACAGAAGAGACTCCTTGGAAGAATAAAGCGTTTATCCAGAAGTTTAAGCCGCAAGCAGAAAGGATCTCATAATCGTAAAAAGGCCAGAATCAAATTAGCGCGGCTGCACAAACGGATTGCTAATATTCGTTTAAACGCTATTCATCAACTGAGCACGAGATTGACAAAGCAATTTTCTATCATTGGAATAGAAGATTTGCATGTCAAAGGGATGTTAAAAAATCGGCGTTTATCGTTTTCGATAGCCGACATGGGTTTTTATGAATTCCGGCGGCAATTGGAATATAAGGCAGAGAAACAGGGCAAGACGCTTGTGGTAGCTGACCGCTTTTTTGCGAGCAGCAAGACTTGCTCCAATTCCAAATGCGGACACCGGCTTGCAAGCTTGCCTTTATCCCTCCGGCAGTGGACTTGTCCATGCTGTGGGGCTTTGCATGATCGTGATTTAAATGCGGCAATTAATTTAGAAAAATGGGCGGTGAGTTCCACCGTGACAGCTTGTGGAGCATCCTCTGGCGGGGCAAAAGCATCTGCTTTTGTTAGCCATGATGTGATGAAGCAAGAATCTAACACTGGACTTCCTAGTAGGACTTAAAAAGTACCTATAGGTAGGTTTGGATAGGCTTAGATGAACGGAGCAAGCGCCATCCAGCAACCCTTAAATAAAATTCCAAGTGATTTGCGCACCAAAAACATCCGCGCTCGAAAAAGCTTTTCCTTGCACCGAAGGCTGCAACAACAGCGGATAAAGCTCAGGATGAAGCGGTGGATTAAGCGCTGCAGTTTGTAAAAACACCCGCGTCCATCCTAAATCAAAACCAAAGGTCTTATTAACCTGATAATGCCCGCCAACAGAAAAATCATAACGATTGCTATCAGGTAATTGTAAAATACGATAGGCATTGCGCGTGGGTGTTTGATCATAGCCAAGACCGGCCCTCAAGGTCAATTTTTCTGTAGGTGAATAGTCAGCACCCAAAGAATAAGTCCAGGAATTGCGAAAATTTTGCGGAAAATCTACTGAGAGCGGCACGCCGCCATTTAATTGCATGAAACTGGAAGCATTATTCACTACTAAATTATGAATAATATTCCATTGCGTATAAACAATAGTAGCCATGAGAGCCCATTTTGAATTAAAACTGTGATAGACGCTCAAGGTTGTATCCGGTGGTAAATTGATATTCGCGGTATCTCGACTGGCTATACCATTATAAAGGCTCGTTCCTTTCAAATGATGAATAACCTGAGAATGATAAGCCAGACCGAGACGAGTAGCAGGATTAAATTCATATAAGGCACCAGCATGATAGCCATAGGCTGTATCATAGCCTTTAATAATCGAAGGAAGTGTAACTAAAATTGAATTCAGTTCAGCACTCATTTTTTCGATGTCGAAACCGAAGCCCAAAGAGAGCTTATTCGTTACCTTGAATCCCAAGGAAGGCGTAATATCGACTACTTGCAAACGTGCACGGGTTACAATGGGATTGATAAAAGAAGATTGTCCCCACTCTAGATCAGAACCATAGGGAGCAACAACACTCAAGCCAAAACCCCAAGTTTCGGAAAGGGGTGCAACATAATGCAAATCAGGAATAAAGTTAAAGGTGCCGCCTTGCACTGTGCCGATGGTAGGTGTACCACAAAAAACAGAACCACCTAGGGTCATACAGGTGGCTAGCTGTCCATCAAAGCGGACATCCGTTAAGATGCCCATTCCACCAAGAACCAGTTGCTGATTTTTAATTCGGATGATGCCAGCAGGATTATCATAGGCAATACTGGCATCGTTTGCTAAAACAGCTCGTCCAGCATGAAAGTTTTCAATGCTAGTCACATTTTGTTCCCAAAGCTGAAAGCCGGCCGCAAAAGCAGTGCTCACTCCTGCAGCAAAGAAGGTAGAGAGCAAGCTGAGAATGCGTTTAAATTGAAATGTAGCCATACGCTTTCCTTGTGAATCGATTTAAGATCACCGATAATAAATCAAATTTGATTTTTTTCAAAGGAGATAGCTCGATGGCGGAAACTCCCTCTACGATGATTCCACTTGGTACCCCTGCGCCCGCATTTCAATTATTGGAACCGAGCACAAAAAAAATGTTGTCCTTGAACGAACTGAAGTCTAAGCTCGCTACTGTCATTGTATTTATCTGTAATCACTGCCCCTATGTTCAGCATATTCAGCCGAAGTTGCTGAAATTAGCAAAATATTATCAAGCGCAGGATGTCAGTTTTATTGCGATTAACTCTAATGATGTAGAAAATTATCCTGCTGATAGTCCAGAAAAAATGCGCTTGGAGGTTCAGCAAAAGGGTTTTAGCTTTCCTTATCTTTATGATGAAAGCCAGCAAACTGCTCGGGCTTATCAGGCGGCTTGTACACCTGATTTTTATATTTTTGATGGGAATTTAAAATGTGTTTATCGGGGACGTTTTGATGAGTCGACACCGGGGAATGGAAAGCTGGTTAGCGGGAAAGATTTGAGTTCGGCTTTGGATAATTTGCTTGCGGGGAAAATGGTGAGTGGGGAGCAGAAGCCGAGTGTGGGGTGTAATATAAAGTGGAAGAGGAAGTAGCGGCGGAGAGTTTTGGAATAAGGCTGCCTCCTACCCTAGCCCCCATAAGCGCTAACTTAAAGGAGACCTTAATTAGAAAAGCTCTTATTAAGTTAGCGCCTATGCTATTGTCCACCTGGGGTTGGGTGGCTTAACCCCATATCCTGCCGTAATTTAAAATATACTGGCGCAGTAATGCCGACATGGATATCGTTGGAATATGAACGAATATTCTTTGGCGAGTATCTATCAGAGATTGCATTTAAATAATCTACAACTATTTTTTTAGATTCTGGTGTCAGCAAATTTTTGCCACTTCCTTGATATCCGATATCTAATGGCCCAAAGAAGTAAGCATCTAAGGATGCATTCTCTGCCTCACGTAACTGTTCGACAATAGCTTTTATATAAATTGATTGTAATGATTTTGATTTATGCACTAAGGAATATTTTAACATGATGGATGCATAAGGATTCGTCTTCGTTGACAGCAATTCATCTATTATTTTACGATTTCTCATAATTTCTTCCGGCGAATGGGTATCTATATATCCTCTAATACCTGCATCAGCGCCTTTACCGGCTAATGAGTCTGAATATAACAATTTCTCAAAAAAAGACCTAAGCAACTGCCTGTCTGTGCTGACATATAATTTATCTTTTCCATGTTGCTGGTTATAAAGCATGAGATTTTCAACAATCTTATCCTTTACCTCTACTTTATTTGTATTTTTATATAAATTTATCAACTTGAGAATTAAATTCGGTTCCACTCCTTTTGATGTTATTCTATCGAGCATAATACCCCGTTTTACCTCGTTAAGATTTTCATCATAAGCAAATCGTAACTCTGCGGACTCTGTTTGGATTGATGGATAGTGTATTGGCTGTTCCATTAGCCTTTCAAATTCCTCAAATGACATAGAATTAAGTTCATCGGCTGTTACATTTTCCAGTGACCTGTGATTCCCGGATAAAAATAATCTGTGTGCTCCTAAATCTTCATTATTGTAATAAGGAAATGAATCAAATAACACTTTTGGTAGCCAGAGTTTTCCGGGCATAGTATCCCATCCTTGACTAAAAAATGACCACCAAACAAAAGTGTCACAACGCCATCTTCCACATTCTAATATTTCACCCGTCCTATGATTATAAGTTCCAACATGGTAATTTGTATCTGAGGTATAGGTAGGACAAAGCCATATCTGGCGATTAGCTTCAAAAAGAACCTCAAGAGCTCGGTAACTTTTGTCAGCGATTCCATATTTACTTCCCCAATACCCCGGCTGAGCCTTAAAATTGGCTATTGCACTATATCGCCCAACAGGCGTTTCATTAAGTATCTCTATTACTATATCAGAGCTTTGATTTAGAATTTGAAGAGAAATTAGAGGACCAGAAGCAAGAGCGACATGTCCTATCCATCCAAGACCGGGATAATTTAAATCTCTTCCCATTATCTCAGTAGGCAGAATCGATTTTCCATAGGAAGGGCAGTAGTACACGATTGCAATTACAATTAATAATGTTATCTTTCTCATTATTTTCTCATTATATATCCTAAGTGACTGCTTCTCTTATCTGCCATTGGGGAATTAAATCTGTTTTTTCTCCACGAGCTTGTTGTTGCTTAACAAACTTTTGGAATAAATCATCAATCCCTTGCGCTTGGGCATAATGAATGGGACCGCCGCGAAAAGGGGCAAAACCGGTTCCAAAAATCATGCCGGCATCGAGTAAATCAGAGTCTGCAACAACGCCTTCGCGTAGACATTGAAAGGATTCATTCAAGATACGTAGTACGAGACGGTTGGCAATCTCATCTAAGGTTCTCTTATCGACCTCTTCTTTCGTTACAATAGCCTTGCCTTTTTTATCATAATGATAAAAACCTTCACCGGATTTGCGACCAAATTTCTTATCCGCTACTAATTTTTGCAAACGCGGAGAAGTTTCTATATTTCCATATTGTCCTAAATGGGCATGAATAGAAACGCAGACATCCAAACCCACCATATCCATTAAGGCCACAGGACCAATCGGCATACCAAAATCCGTCATGGCTTGATCAATAGCTGCGATGGGTAGGTTCTCTTCGACCATTTTCATGGCTTCCATCATATAAGGAAATAAAATACGATTAACTAAAAATCCGGGCGTGCTTTTTAATACCGGTAAGGGTAGACGATCAATTTGACGAACAAAGCAAAGCGCTCTCTCTACAACGGCTGGATCAGTCTTCCCGCCTTTAATAACCTCGACTAATTGCATCATGGGAACGGGATTAAAAAAATGAATGCCGACTAAGCGTTCGGGCGAGCGCATAACCTGATTAATTTCATCAAGCGGAATGCTAGAGGTATTCGTCGCCAAGATCGCTGAAGGTTTGGCTTTTTCTTCAATTTCTTTGAATATTTTCTTTTTAAGAGCCAGGTCTTCGAGAACCGCCTCGATAACGACATCGGCAGAAGCCAGTCCCTGCCCCGGCACATCTGGAATTAAAGAATCCATTGCTTTTTGAATTAAATGCGGTTCTTTTAATTTATCTTTAAACAATATCGCAGCCCGCTTCATTGCTTTAGACAGATAAGGGGCGGCTACATCTTGCAAGGTGACTTTACAGCCCTGCAAGGCACACCAGGCAGCAATATCACCGCCCATGGTTCCGGCACCAATAACGTGGACATGTTGAATTGCTGTTTGTCCCTTGGCTTGTCCAAGCCCTTTTAAGCGTTCTTGTAAATAAAATACTCGTACCAGATTGCGACTGGTTTCTGTGAAAAATAATTTTCCGCAACTCAGCGCTTCCTGATCGAAGGCCTGCTGTCCTTCAACACCATTATTCTCCCAATTATTTAAAATTTGAAAGGGAGCTGGATAATGCATGGGATTGACTTTGGCTGTTAATTTATGACGAATCACTTTAGCGAGCAAAGGCCGCGTTAATTTACGATTAGTCAAAGCTTGTAAAGCTGTCGCCTGATGCTTGCCGGGATTGTGCAGCGCATAATATTTGGCTGCTTTTAACAAATGACGTTTGGGAACCGCTGCATCAACAAAACCTAATTTGGCTGCTGCCTTAGCGGAAACAGTGTGCCCCGATAAGATTAAACTTAAGCCATCCATACCACCAATTAAACGAGGCAAGCGTACACTACCGCCCCAACCAGGCTGAATGCCTAGCCGAACTTCTGGCAAACCGAGACGTGTTTTTTTACTATCTTCAGCCACCCGATATGAGCAAGCCAGCGCTAATTCAAGACCACCGCCTAAACAAAAGCCTTCAATCATTGCCACCGTTGGAATACGCAAAGCTTCGAGCCTAGCCAGAATCGCTTGTCCTAATTTTAAAAGTTCAACCGCTGTTTCTTCATCCTTAAACTTATTAAATTGCGCAATATCGGCGCCGGCAATAAAGCCACTCTTCTTTCCTGAAGCAATGACCAAAGCGCTATATTCATTTGAAGCGCTTAGTTTCTCTACGATAGCAGAAAATTCAGCCATCACTTCCTTGTCCATGGTGTTAACGCTGGCATTTTGTTTATCAAAATAAAGCCATAAAATCTTCTCCGCGTCTGCTTCCAAGCGCCAGTGTTTATAAGTTTCCTTCCCAGTCATGCCTTATCCTCATTAAATTGATTTAGTTTATGACACATTTTCAAGTAATATTGCACCGCCTTGGCCGCCGCCGATGCAAATGGATGCAAGTCCCCGCTTTGCCTTTTGACGTTTAAGTATTTCTGCCAAATGCAAACTGATGCGCGCACCACTCGCACCCACAGGATGTCCGAGAGCAATAGCACCACCATCGACATTCAAACGGGCGGGATCAAGAGAACCAAAAGCTTTGGGTAAATTAAGATTTTGCTTGCAATAGTCCTCACTTTCGAAAGCGCGAAGACAGGCAAGCACCTGCGCTGCGAAGGCTTCATTAATTTCCCAATAATCAATATCATCCTTGTGTAAATGATGGTTTTGCATTAATTTGACCGTCGCATGAACCGGACCCAGTCCCATTTCAGCAGGTTCTACACCAGCCCATTCCACATCAATGATGCGCGCTAACACAGGTAAGTTATATTGATGGACTGCTTCCTTGCTGGCTAGTAGTAACAAGACCGCACCATCTGTTACCTGAGAACTGTTACCAGCGGTGACACTACCAAATTTTTTATCGAAGAAAGGCTTGAGCGTAGCGAGCTTTTCTATAGAGCTATCGCGTCTTAGGCCATCGTCTGTCATCAGACAATTGCCTTGCAGATCATAGAGGGGCAAAACTTCTTGTAAATGCTGCTCATCTTGGGCTGCCGCCACACGTCGATGACTTTCTACAGAGAAGAGATCCATTTCTTGTCGAGTAATTTGAAAACGATAAGCTAGAATCTCGGCAGTTTGTCCCATCGATAAATTAACGACTGGATCGGTTAAGCCTCTTAAGAGAGAAATGACGGGCGCTAAATAGGAAGGCCTAAATTGAGCTAACTGTTTTAACTTCGCACCCCAGGTTTTGGAGGCAGAAAACTGAGCTAGCCAATTCACCATTTTCTTATTGTACAAAAGTGGTGCCTGACTCATAGCCTCTGTTCCACCGGCTAAAACTAAATGATGTCGACCAGAGGCAATATCGCAAAAAGCATTATCGATTGCTTGTAAGCCGGAAGCGCAATTCCTTTGTACTGTCCAAGCAGGAACTGCTTTTCCACAACCGAGGCGTAGCGCAATAAGCCGCGCGATATTAGCCTCATCCGGACTCGGCACCATACAACCAATAATGACTTCATTGAGTTCAGTAGGAGAAAAAGGCTGGCGTAATAATAATTCTTTTCCGGCACTGACTGCTAAATCAGAGGCAGAAAATACACCTGGCTTCCCTTTTGCTTTTAAGAAAGGCGTTCTCGCGCCATCGACAATATATACTTCACCTTGTGATTTTTTTAAGTCCATCTGTTTATACCTTTTAAAATTCCAAATTTTTAATTCACTACCTGATGCAAATTAAAAGACAATTCACTAACCTGGATCACCTGCTGACGTCTTTTTTCATAGGCTAATAAACTATTTGCCTCATCCGCCGTTAACAGTTGTTCTTTTAAAGCGAAACTAATTTGCTCGGGAAGCGTTTTCCAACCCGGTACTTTACCATGGTGTAGCGCATTTTGAAATTTCTTCGCGATCGGTTCGATGCTTGCTACCTCTGAAAAAGCTGCCTCTAGTTGGGAAAGCCATTCCTCTGATTGCTTGTTCAGATAAAAATGCTTAGTTAAGCGTTCACGGATTGCTGTTGGTGCTAACATTGGGCTCACAATTTGCTGACTGAGGCGATCATCTGGTTTCGAAAAGATTGTAGCCTGAGGAATAAATGCACGCAAAACCCAGCCTAGCCATTTTACGGGAAAATTAGCAGCCAATTCCTTTAAGGCAGTTTGAGCGCGATGCAAACAAGTTTGAATACACCATTGTACATAAGGCAATTCATCTGCTGGCTGTCCATTATCTTCAAAATATTTTAAAACAGCAGAACCTAAATACAACTGACTTAAGATATCACCGAGACGTGCGGAAATCCGCTCACGACGCTTCAAACTACCCCCTAAAATCAACAAAGAAAGATCAGTGAACAAGGCCAAAACAGAGCTGACTACAGTCAATTGCCGATAAAAGTAGCTTACTTTTTTATTCTGACCCGGTTTGGGGGAGCTAATCCGAATGAGTCGGCCTCCCGTTAAGGCATACCAGAGTGTGCGCGCCATATTGCGTAGCACATAACTAAGATGCGCTAAGAATACCCCATCAAATTTATTTAAAGCTTCTGGTTCAGCGGAATTGAGTAATTCAATCTCTTGCAATAAAAAGGGATGACAGACGATTGAGCCTTGGCCAAAAATAATTAAATTACGCGTTAAGGCATTGGCTCCTTCCACGGTAATGCTAATGGGCAAGGCTAAATATACATTGGCTAAAAGATTATGCGGTCCGACTTGAATAGCATGACCGGCATGCACATCCATCGCATCGTTAATGACTTGTCTTGCTAATTCTGTCATGTGATATTTGGCAATAGCAGAAGCAATGGCGGGTTTAATTTTTTGATCGACGGCACCAGCTGTCATGGTGCGAGTTGCCTCTAAAATATAAGTATAACCACCAATGGTGCTTAAGAGTTCTTCCACCCCTTCGAAATAGCCGATTGGTAAATTAAATTGTTTGCGAATTCGCGCATAAGCACCCGTCACGCGGTAGGCTAGTTGACCGGAAGCAATACTTAAGGCAGGCAAAGAAATAGAGCGCCCAATAGAAAGACATTCCATAAGCATGCGCCAGCCCTGTCCTGCCCTAGCTCGGCCGCCAATGATCCAATCCAGCGGAATAAACACATCTTGGCCTGTTGTGGGACCATTCATAAATGATAAATATAAAGGCAAATGGCGATTGCCTGTTTTTACTCCCGCATGAGCAGTTGGAATTAAGCATAAGGTAATGCCCACATCTTCTTTCTCTCCTAACAACTGTTCTGGATCGTAGAGATGAATGGCAAGACCCAGTAGGGTTGCAACTGGTGCAAGTGTGATATACCGTTTATTCCAATTTAAGAGAATGCCTAAAGTTTGTTGTCCTTGAAACTGTTGATAACAGACAACACCACTATCTTTAATCGAGCCGGCATCGCTGCCCGCATCAATACCGGTTAGGGCAAAACAAGGTAATTCTTCTCCCTTTGCTAAGCGCGGTAAATAATAAGATTTTTGTTCAGGCGTGCCGTAATGTAGCAAAAGCTCACCAGGGCCTAAGGAATTTGGTACCATCATATTGACAGCCGCACTCACACTTCTTGCTGCTATCTTGGATACAATCGTTGAATGGGCTAAGGCAGAAAAACCCAGACCTTCATATTCTTTGGGAATAACCAAACCAAAGAATTTTTCTTGCTTGAGGTAGCTCCATACTTTTTTAGGTAGATCGTGATCATAATGAACAATTTGCCAATCATCCAAGAGGGAACAGAGTGTTTCTACTTGATTGTTTAAAAAATCTTGTTCTGCCTGGCTTAAGCTAGGTTTGGGATAGGCCAGTAATTTGCTCCAATTGGGATTGCCGCAAAATAAATCTTTTTCCCACCAGACATCGCCGGACTGAATGGCTTCAATTTCAGATTGGCTAATAGGCGGCAAGCGCTTTTTTAAAAACTGCATCATTCGACTGGTAAAATAACGTTTTCGTCCGGGAGAATGCAGCCTAAAGAGGGCTACGATAATAAAAATACCCCAACAGCAGCCTAGAAAAATTCCAAAAGAACCCCAGAAACTTAGAAAAAGCAGGGTGAGGAAAATAGCCGGAAGCCAATAAAAAGCCTTGAGTTGAAAATAAGCTGTAGCGAGTGTGACAACAGCTAGTAAAAGAAAATCCAATATAATCATATTAAAGTCCTTCCCATCCTTAATCCTTGCAGCAGAGTGAAGAGACTATAATCCTTGCTCGGAGCTCCTTCAAGCCCTATAATTTAATCTTTCCTTCTCCCGTGAATAAGCATGTCAGCATCTACATTAAAATTAAATATTCTCAAAGGCTTAGATAACTTTTCTCATGTAGACCTCTTTCAGGTGTCCGGCCTACAACGGCTGGATCAAGCCTTTTTGACCTTTCTAGAAGAGAAAGATCCGGCCTTATTAGAGCGTTTTCTTGCTTACCGCTTGAAGCAGAAGCCCTTTTCTGAATTAGAAATCAGTGAAGAAATTCTGACTTTTGCTCCTTTGTTAGAAACCTTTCTCTTCCAATTTTTTGATATCGAAGAGGAAGCCCATTTTCTTAAAACAAAAACGCTCAATCATCATCCAGTAGCGATCTTTAAAAAGCATTTTATTTTGCGTCGAATAAAAAAACGCTTACATCAAAATCATGAGCTCCCTAGCTTTCAAGACCTGGATCAATGGCTAGACTGCGAAATTCATAAAGCACCCTTACAAAGCCAAGACCGGGAATTGGCTCTTGCCCTTCTTGCTAACACCTGGTTAAACCAAGCAGAGCAGTATGCCGCTGAGCTAGAAAAATTAACACAGTGGTGCATTCAAGCTCTCAATACGCCTGAAGGAAAAAAAGTAACAGCCTCCTGGACCAGTTTTCGCTTGCCAGAACGTATCGATCATCAGAATCTCATTCCACTTGCCAAACTCGAGACAGAAAACTGTGGCAAACTCGCCTATCCACAGGAAGAATGGCGTTTGCGCGATGGCTTTAAGCTGACCGATTCCCGCATGAGTGCGCGCGAAATTCAAGATGAAATTCACTATTGTATTTATTGCCATGATCATGCCGGTGATTTTTGCTCTAAGGGTTTTCCTGTTAAAAAAGGCGATCCTGCACAGGGACTGAAAAACAATCCCCTTGAGCTCACCATGACAGGCTGTCCGCTTGAAGAAAAAATATCTGAAATGCATCAATTGAAGCGAGATGGCTTGAGTCTTGCCGCCTTAGCAACCGTCATGATTGATAATCCGCTTTGTCCTGCGACAGGTCATCGCATCTGTAATGATTGCATGAAAGCCTGCATTTATCAGAAACAAGACCCCGTGAATATTCCCCAAATTGAAACGGCTGTATTAACGGATGTCTTAGATCTACCCTGGGGCGTCGAAATTTATGATCTTTTAACACGCTGGAATCCGCTGCGCCAAAAACAGTGGATGATGAAACCTTATAATGGCCTTAAAATATTAATCGCTGGCATGGGCCCAGCCGGCTTCACCCTTGCGCATCATTTATTAATGGAAGGTTTTGCAGTTGTTGGCTTTGACGGTTTAAAAATTGAGCCCCTGCCTGAGCGTTTGCTAAAAGAACCTATTTATCGCTTTGCTGATTTAAAAGAAAATTTAGATGAGCGCATCATGGCGGGTTTTGGCGGTGTTGCTGAATATGGAATTACGGTTCGCTGGGATAAGAACTTTTTGAAACTGATTTATCTCACGCTCTTACGGCGCCCGACCTTTCAAGTATTTGGTAGTGTTCGTTTTGGTGGAACGCTCAAGGTTGAAGATGCTTGGGAACTCGGCTTTGATCATTTAGCGGTGGCAGTTGGCGCCGGTCTTCCTAAAACCCTTTCTATCCCCGGCAGTCTTGCGCCCGGCATGCGCCAAGCCAATGACTTTTTGATGGCTCTACAATTAGGAAATGCCGCTAAGAAAAATAGCCTATCCAACTTACAAATTCGTCTTCCTGCTGTTGTGATTGGCGGCGGCCTGACTGGCGTCGATACGGCAACGGAGGTTCAGGCCTATTATATCACGCAGGTGGAAAAAGTTTTAGCGCGTTATGAAGAACTCGCGCGCTTTTATGGTGAGGAAAAAATTCAAGGTGAACTCGATCTAGCCTCACAAGAAATTCTAGAAGAGCATTTAAATCACGGACGGAGCGTTCGCGAGGAACGTGAAGCTGCAAAACGAGAAGGCAGGACGGCCAATTTTATTAAACTGTTTCAGCGCTGGGGCGGCGTAACCATCGTTTATCGTCGCAGCATGCAGGAATCTCCTGCTTATATCAATAATCATGAGGAACTTCAAAAAGCCTTTGAAGAAGGTATCTATTACCGAGAAGGTCTCGAACCTGTGGCAGTTGAACTCAATGCGGCAGGACATACGGAAGCGCTTCTCTGTCGACCTCGCTCCCGCACCAGCGTGGATTCAGCCCACGAAAACAAAGAAGGGGGGAACAGCACAGAAGAATTGCGTTTACCTGCTCGTTCTATTTTTGTTGCTACCGGAACCCAGCCTAATATTGCCTATGAATTCGAACATCGCGGCACCTTCACCCGTCTTGGCTTACATTATCAGCACTATGAAGATGAAGAGGGAGAATTAATTATTTCTCCCGGTGTTAAACATGTGAAAGATCCGCTTTTTGGACCCTTTACTTCCTATAAAAAAAATGATTATCGTGTTTCTCTCATCGGAGACAGTCATCCTGTTTTTCATGGCAATGTAGTCAAGGCCATTGCCTCTGGTCTTCGTACTTATCCCAAAATTGTAGCCACCTTAAAGACAAAGCTAGGCAAACTTGGCAATGAGCAAGAATACCAGCAATTTGCAGAACGCATGCGCGAGCTTTTTTCAGCAGAAATCATAGCGATTGAAAGACGCAGTGCTAAGATGCTTGAATTAACGATTAAGGCTCCGCTCGCCCTCAAGCATTTTAAGCCCGGCCAATTTTATCGTTTACAAAACTTCGAGACGCATGCTCCCATTTTGCATCATACCCTCCTGCAGTTAGAACCTCTGGCTTTAATTGCTGCAGGCGTAGATGAGGCAAAGCAAGCGCTGCGTTTTCATGTGATCGAAGCTGGAACGAGCTCGACTCTCTGCTCCCTTCTTCGTCCGGGCGAGCCCGTTTCTTTAATGGGACCGACAGGCGTCCGATATAAAATTGCAGAAGGTCATGAAACCGTTCTCATGATCGGCAATGCACTGAGTATCCCCCTTGTCTTAAGTTATGGGCCGGCCTTACGCGCCAAAGGGAATCGTCTGCTCTATGTTGGCACCTTCAAAAATAAAGAGGAATTTACTTATTATCAACAAGCCTTGGAAGAAGCGACAGATCTTATTATTTGGGTGAGTGAAACGCCAACTGATTTTAAACCCAAGCGACCGCAAGATTATCTGATCTGCGGAGATTACTTAGAAGGCTTAGAGCGCTATGCTGAAGGCAAGCTCAGCCCCTTTAAAAAACAGGCGGAAATTTTATTAAGTGATATTGATCGCATCTATCTCATTGGCAACAGCGAATTGCTACGCCGCTTCCAAGCTGCACGCCACACTTTTTTAAAGACTCATCTGCTGAAAGATCCTAAAATTCAAGGCTCCGTTTATAGCCACATGCAGTGCATGCTGAAAGGCGTCTGTGCCCAATGTTTACAATGGCAAATTGACCCTGAAACGGGTTTACGAACGAAAGCTGTTTTTGCCTGCTCTTGGCCGGATCAGCCCTTGGAAATGATTGACCTTGACCATATTGATGCCCGTCAGGTACAAAATCGTCTTCATGAACATTTAACACGTCTCTGGGTCACTTATCTTTTTGAGAAATTTCCAATTGAAAGAAGCTAGGATGAAATCAACATTCGGTATTCTTCTCACCAATACTGGCAGCCCTGATTCTCCTGCCCTTGCTGAGGTCAAAAGCTATTTAAAGGCTTTTCTTTCTGATCCACGTATCGTTCGTCTGCCTTCTATTTTATGGAAACCTATATTACATACGCTTATTTTGCGAAAACGCGCTCCTTACACTGCAAAACTTTATCAAAAAATTTGGACAGCAGCAGGCTCTCCCTTAAGAGAAACGATGCTTGAACTTGCAAGCAAGCTTGAAGAGGAATTAAGAACTCAAGTATCGCCTTTTGTTTTTGTTGAAGTCGGTATGCATTATGGCAAGCCTTCCATTCCAGAAGCGCTTGCGAAATTGCAGGCTAAAAACCTTGAGCAGCTTCTTGTTTTACCGCTCTTTCCTCAGTATTCCTCTTCTACAACGGAAGCTGCTCGTGATCAAGTTTCTGCGTTCTTAAAGCACTTCCCTGCACTCCCCTTTTCTTTTATTTCAAGTTATGCCACACACCCCTGCTATATTGAGGCCTTAGTCAGTCAAATTAAAAAACATCATGCGCCTCAGCGACATTTATTATTTTCTTTTCATGGCCTGCCGCAGTTTTTTGTAGATCAAGGCGACCCCTATGCAGAACAATGCGAGCAAACAGTGAGGCTTGTTACAAAATCACTGAAGCTCTTGGATACTTCCTGGTCTCTTAGCTATCAATCACGCCTGGGTCCAATGCGATGGTTAAAACCCTATACCTTTGAAAGGTTAGCAGAGTTAGCAAAACAAGGTATTGAGGAGATTTCGGTGATCTGCCCTGGTTTTTCTGTTGATTGCTTGGAAACTTTGGAAGAAATTCAAATTCGTGGGAAAGCGATTTTTCTAAAAGAGGGTGGAAAAGATTTTCACTATCTTCCTACTTTGAATGCTGAAAAGAATCATCTAGAAGCTTTGGCTGCAATCATTCAGACTGCTGAGCGTGTTGCTTTTAAATCGCTGGATGCCAGCTAAAAGCACCATTGGTATCTACACAAGTCTTATTTTTAAAATTGGTAGGGTGGATTACGGCAAAAAGCGCCTAATCCACCCTACCAAAAATTAACCAGCCCGCACTTGTGTAGATACCAATGTAAAAGCACGCTGGCACGACACTGCAGCGGGAAATGAATTTTCTCTAGCGCACTTTCTCTGAAATCGTTACAATGCCTATATTTGTAGCAGCCCAGCCTTAGATTAAGGAAGATCAGTTTACATGCCAAGAACTCGCCTACTCATTACTTTTTTATGCCTCAGCTTAATCTTGCAAGCCCTTCCTTCTTCTGCTTTAGCTTGGAGTGAGGGCGCTACGCTTTCTATTCCTCTTATCACCAAAGATCCGGAAAACCTCCATGGCTTAAATTTTGGAATTTGGTATGATCCGGAATCCTTGGTTTGGCGACAGTTTCATCTGTATTTTGATGTGCTGGGAGCGCATTATTGGGTTTCGGGTTCGGGGGTTCATGCTAGTAACATCAATATTATTGCTGTCTCGCCTTTGGTTCGCTATCTTTTTAAAGAACATCTTAGTTTGACGCCTTATATTGAGCTGAGTATTGGTGCGGCTTATTTGTCGAATACGCGTTTTGCGGGTCGAAATTTGGGTATCCATTTTTCTTTTCAAGATCGAGCGGGGGTAGGAATTACTTTTGGGAGTAAGCAGCAGTTTTCATTGGGAGCACATGTGGTGCATTATTCAAATGGCTCGCTGTCGGCACATAATTCGGGGATTACCATTCCCTTGATGGTAGATTTAAGTTACAAGCTTGTTTGATTGCTTTTTAGCAGAGTCAGCATAGTCGACAATTTTCTGGGATAGCATTTTACGTCGGCCTTGTTTAAAAAAGCCGAGACTACCTAAAAGACAAGCTATTCCCCCTGCATTTGCCATACTGACGAGGCTAGGACTAGCCCTAAAGGTTTCCACGGTGGGATATTGGAGGCTAGGTAAAAAATCGGAAGTCTGGTAAGAAGAAATAAAAGCCACAACTGTTGTAGCGCTGAGTCCTAAGCCGCAAAGAGCCAGCAGCAAGCCCTTCAGCATACCAGACCAAGAAGGTGCACCTTCGACTAAAGCTGCTATTTTTTTGAAATCGCTCTGTAGTTTTGGGCAGTCAGGATTCTCCGCAAGAGCAAGTGTTTTATTTAAAATAGCAGTATAAAAAGGAAGGGGTTTTTCTAAAACCTGATAAGGGTTGACAGTAGCAGCAATACAATCAGCAATCACACTTCCCTTCGCTAAAAAATCAGCGTTTTTCTCAGCCAAGCCGTGCTTACTATAGTAAGCACGTAAATTATTCAGGGCAAACTGATAGTCGACCTCAGGAAACTTGGAAAGTGGAAAAAAAGGTGAAATCGTTTGGATGCTTGCTAAGTCGCTACAAACACAAAGAGGGGGGAGCATGGGCCTCACAGCTCTCAGATAGAATTGCAAAATGAAAATTGTTGCTAAAAACAACAGCCACATTCCTAGAAAGTATATGGGCAGATGTAAGGATTGGTGTAAATAAACGTAAATGCCGCCTACCAAAAAGAGCAAACCGAACGCCAAATAATCGGAATTATTATTTTTTATCAGTTTCTTTATAAAATTTTCCTCCCAAATAGGCGGCGCTTCAGAAAAAAGATCTTTGTATTCTCTTAGGAAATGCAGCTCTCGACTGACCATGCTTTTAGTGCGGCATTGTTTTGCCTGGAAAGGGTCAAGAATTGCTTCGATTTTGTCTCTCAGTTTACTATAGGGAAAGCAATCAATGAGAGCCACGAGCTCTCTCAGCAGAGCAGCTTTTTGCTCATGGAGCTCATGATGTATATTCTGCCCAGGAGGAATCAAGAGCTTGGCAGACTCAACATGCCCAAAATAAAGCGCATTATCGTAATTATCCTCGTCTTGCTCGATATTTTGTTCTAAAAAATAATTGATTGCAGCAGTATTATGAAGAGCAAAGGCATAATCTATGGGTGTATAATCCTTCTGGTCTGGCTGGAATAGATAAGAAGGATTTTCTAGGTGTAATTTTCTTAAAATTTCCTGATCTTGAAAAACAATGACTGCCCAATGTAATTTATTTTTATTGTGCTCTCCGGCTATGCGAATCTCCTCTGCAGCGAGTTCCGCACAATGCTTCAGGATAGCTTTATGTTTTTTTTGATGAGCCCAATAAACCAGGGAATAGCCCTTTTGGTCTACCAGGGTTAGATAATATAATAAAGTAATCGGCAATTTCTTAATTGCTTTCAAATCGCCTTGTTTAAAGAGCTGAAATAGTGCTTGAGGTCTTACTGAGCGATTAAAGCGATTAATAAAATACCCATTCTCAAGATCATCACATTTTCCATAATTCCTCCATTGTGCGCGTTTATATTCATAAAGCCAGATGATAGGCTGCTGTGAGCTGCCTTTAGCTTTTCGATTCTCTTTTATTCGCTCATAATCATCTGGGAAATATTTTATGATTTGCTGTTCCCAAAGATAATTATCACTTAATAAATGAAAGAAAGATCGGTTGATTCGCAAGAGGGCAAGCTGTTCGGCGAGATCATTGAAAGCAGCAATATAGAGCCAGATATCATCAAACAAGGGCGATATTAAGGGAGTAAAACTCGGCATAGGGTACTCGGCATAGGTACACAAGCTCTTAATAAGAGGTTTACTGTAGCATTATTTAGTTGAAGAGGCACGCTAAGTGATGGGGTTACAGCTAAACCCGTTCGCCCTGAGCTAAACCCGTTCACCCTGAGCTTGTCGAAGGGTGAGCTTGTCGAAGGGTTTTCCTTTGTAGTAACTCTGGTCTGCGCATTTTAAAAGATATACCCAAAACATGACATTTCTCCATTTCTTTGCTTTGTTTAGAGGCCCTTCGACAAGCTCAGGGCCTGAACGCTCCCCTCATAATATCCGAGCCATGATATTGTTTCCCGA
>CAYXNR010000006.1:0-56512 GCA_964466595.1 uncultured Coxiellaceae bacterium
TTGAGGGACTATTATCTCTAATTCAGTTTGGTCTGAAAATACCGGGGCAGGTCAGCATCAGGACGATTACTCGGTTCGCCTGTGTTAGGGTCTACTAGGGTTCGATTATAATGGATGTGCCTTGGAATAGAGCCAGGTTCATTGCTCGGTTTACCTGTTATAGGGTTTACTAATCTGTCATTGAGCCATTTAGCCCGTGTAATAGCATCAGGACCATCGTAGGGTTTGCCAGTCAAGGGATGTACTGTATCGTTATAGTAATTCTTTTTTTTAGGCTGAAGCTCTATCGAAGCCCCCGCCTCAGACAAGTCTCTTTTTAGCATGAATTAGACACCATTTAGTATATTTTGACTAATAATAAACCATTTTCATTAAGGAATTATTAAGACTTTCCTCTCGTTTTCGTTCATATTTTCATCATGAAAAGCGTTATAATATAAATGGGGGCGACCTGGCTTCGACATAGGTTGCAAAACCCAAGGTGCATGTAGAGGTGTAATGCTCCTCTTTAAACTCATTACAAATCATATAGTTGCCAAGTTATATCGCAACTCTCGTCCAGTGAATTCTTCGGGATTCGCTGCAGCTGCCGCCTAAGGCAGCAACGAGCTTCTCACCAGGGGTGCTTGTGCCTCTGGAGTTCACTGAAATGAACGTTGAGGAGTCATCTTACACAAGCTCGTACTTTGGTTTGCTCTAGACCAAAGTCTTAAAAATGAAGAGCTCGCTACGGAACACCCTGCCCATCGGGGGAAGCGTAGTTAAATAAAAAGATAGGGCTAAACATGTAGATCTGAAGGTCAAGCGCTTATGGACGCGGGTTCGATTCCCGCCGCCTCCACCAAATTCTGATTCAAAGACATCCAAAATCATCCTAAAGTCCTTGAAAACAAGGCCTTTTTTATTTAATCTACTTCCACTGAAATCCAACAGAAGCCCCCAACATCCGGACTGAAGTGGGGCCGATATAGGGGCTTGTAGCTCCAAATTAAATGTGAGGCCCCCTCTTGCATATGACCACCGTCACTATGATTCGCACCAGGTCGTAATATGCCTTGGCGACATAAATTCCATAGAGTTTCACAATAAATTATCTCAAATAATAATATAATATTAATCAAATAGTTAATCTTGATTAGCCTGTCATTATTACATTTATGATACTTGCTTTTTGTCAGAAAATCATCTATATTTTATGACATGAGGACCAAATATGAATGCCACGCACAAGATTCAACAATATGTTCAGAAAACACCGCGCGGCAAGCCGTTTACTACAGCTACGCTAATGTGTTTTGGCGCGCGAGCAGCGGTAGATCAAGCATTATCTAGGCTCGCTAATACCGGAAAGATAGTAAGACTAACTCGCGGCGTATATGTACGCCCTGAAGAAAGTCGCTATGTAGGTCAGGTTTTACCTGAACCCTTTAAGGTCGTCGAAGCAATGGCAAAAAATACAAATGAAATTATCCAAGTGAGCGGCGCTGAAGCAGCAAGACAATTGGGCCTCTCCACCCAAGTGCCCGCTCAACCAATTTTCTTGACGACAGGGCAATCAAGACGGTTTAATATTGGTAATCTTGAAGTAACTCTCAAACATGTTAGCAGAAAAAAAATACCCTTCCCCGAATCCAAAGTCGGGCTAGCCATTTTAGCGTTGTGGTATCTTGGCAAAAAGTTAACAACCCCTCAAACAATCGAAAAAATCGAAAAGAAACTTACCCCAACCGAATTTGAGAAATTTCAATCTTCAAGAGAATATATGCCTGCATGGATGAGTAATGCAGTTTTACAATATAAAAATATAAAGGAAAAAGAGCGTGCCTGAAGCTTATCTCGCATTACCAAAAAAAGAACAAGCCCTAATTCTCAGAAATTTATCCACAAATAAAAATATCAAAAGAGAAGCAATTTTATTAGAAAAAGACATCTGGATATGCTGGGCATTAGAATTTTTATTTAAAATGCCAAACCAATTACCAATGGCATTTAAAGGTGGCACATCACTATCCAAAGCATATCGCGTGATTGATAGATTTTCAGAAGACGTGGATATTACAATTGACTATCAAGCATTCAATTGTGGAGATCCCTTCGTAGAAGGCATCAGCAAAACAAAATTAAAAAACATTAGCCTTGAACTTAGATCAATGGTGACACAACATATAAAAGATACTCTCCTCCCTTATTATGAAAAAATAATATCGGAACAATTCAAGAAAAATGCCCCTATAGTTGAAATGGATAATGATGGCGAAACAATTCACCTACGCTACCCCTCAGTGATTGAACAAAAAAGTGGATACATCATTGATAGCATACGCCTTGAATTTGGTGGGCGAAATCTAACAGTACCAAGCGAATTAATAACAATCACTACTGATATTTCTGAATATGTAAATGATTTATCATTTCCTATCGCACAAGCAACAGTGTTGTCGCCTCAAAAAACGTACTGGGAAAAAATTACATTGATTCACTATGAATGCAATCGCCCAACTCTGAAAGATGACGCAGATCGCATTTCACGTCATTGGTACGATGTCGCAATGCTAACCAATCATGATATTGGCAAACACGCTCAAATGAATCGTGCGCTCCTGAATGAAGTAATAAAAATTAAAAAGACTTTTTATGATTCCGGCTTTGCAAAATACGATGATTGCTTAAATGGAAATTTACGATTAATACCAAACGACAATTACCTTCAGTTACTCAAAGATGATTTTAATAAAATGCTTAGCAATAAAATGTTTTATGGTAATCAACCGGATTTTTATCGTGTACTGAATGAGCTTAAAAAGCTGGAAATGGTCATTAATAAATCAGAATAATTTTTTGATAAAAGGGATACAAAACATGATCGATATTAAAAAATGTGCTGAAGAATTAGATGAAAAATTAAAAAAATACCATGATAAAAATCAAGCCACCCCTAAAGAGCCTCTTTACCATTACACATCATTTTTAGGACTTTCTGGAATATTCATTAAATATTCCATCAACAAGTATTTCTTTGTAAATTGTCATATTTATTCCGAAATAATTGATTGAAAAGCAGCATACTTTTACTTCCTTGAGAAGACAAGAACAAGAACGTAAGTAATAGATTCCCAATTCTTATTAGCTAATAGCAATACTGCAAAACCAGATAACAAAAAACAGATAGCATCATTCATCTTCATCGGGATTTATGAAGGTGAAATGCTCATTAAAACGGGAATGTGATATCGCCATCCGATTAACACAAATGCTCAGCATCTTGTTTGTCGTCACTATCTAGGCCAGCAGTAAAAGATAAGCCAAACACCCACCTTAGATTATTGCTTCCCACCTCTTCCAATATGCATGAAAAGTGAGATGACAAAGAGCACTAGAAAAATAAAGAACAGAATCTTTGCAATACCAGCAGCTTGGGCGGCTACACCAGTGAAACCCAGAAGACCGGCAATAAGGGCAATAACGAGAAACGTGACGACCCAATTCAACATATTTAAAGTCCTTTTAAATAGTTAATCCCAATAACATTCTAACACATAATCGTCAACCTGATGACCGAAGAGAGAGACCACAAAGCATTTTTCAGTAATCTAAAGAATTAACAAGCCAAGATAATTTGTGCATTTTTTTGCCTTTCGAGTGAAATCACTAGTTTAGGTGCTAGTGCGGAACATGCGACTAATCGCTATAGCCTAGATAATGTTTTATAATAAAAAAATATTAAAGGGAATATACAATCTGTATGGAAACACTTCATTCTTTTTTTGAGAAGCAGAGTGACCATTCTCCTGAAAAAATCGGTTTAATTTGCAACAATATCCAAATTTCCTATAAAGAACTAGAACAATCCGCTAATCAATATGCACATTGGCTAATTGCTCAAGGTGTTAAAACTGAAGATGTGATAGGCGTTCTAGTTGAGCGTTCGATTGATCTTTATATTATTATGCTTGGAATTTTTAAAGCAGGTGCCGTATATCTTCCAATTGACCCCGAGTCTCCAGTCGAAAGAATAAATTATATTAGTAATAATTCCAATATGGTTCTTCTATTAACTTCAAAAGCGTACGCAGAAAAGAAACTTTTTAGTAGCGGCAAAACCCTAGAATATGAAGCAATAAAGCCTATTATTAAAAAGCAATCAAAGATTCGTCCAAAAATAGCTGATTTTTCTCCAGATAATCTATGTTATATAATTTACACCTCCGGTACGACGGGACATCCTAAAGGAGTAGGCGTTACTCATCGTGCAGTATGTAATTATGTTCAATCCGCACTAAAAATATATGGGATCACTGAGAGCGATCGGGTTTATCAGGGATTCACTAGTTCATTTGATGCCTCCCTTGAGGAAATCTGGATGGCATTTGCTAGCGGCGCGACCTTAGTTACAGGCACTTCTCAAGCAGTTAGAGAAGGAGGTGCATTAGTAGACTTTCTAATTTTCCATAAAATCACTGTATTCTCGACAGTTCCCACCATATTGGCAATCATCGATCCACCGATTCCTAGTTTACGAGTATTGATTTTAGGAGGAGAAAAATGTCCTCAGGCCTTCATAGAGCGCTGGCTTCGACCTAATCTTCGAATATTTAATACTTACGGGCCAACAGAGACGACGATTATTGCCACTTATTCAGAATGCCAACCACACAAAGCGATTACAATAGGAAAACCCATCCCAAATTGTGAGGTCTTCATCTTAGATGAGACGTTGAAACCCGTTGAAAAAGGAAAGCCCGGCGAGCTATTTATCGGTGGAGCTGGATTAGCGAGGGGCTACATAAACAACCCGGAGTTAACCAAAGAAAAATTTATACATTACCAGAATGATCCTTCGAGAAGACTTTATCAAACAGGGGATCTAGGGCGCTTAACTGAAAACGGAGACATTGAATACCTTGGGCGTATAGATGAACAGATCAAAATTCGCGGCTTCAGAATTGAATTGGAAGAAATTGAAAATGTATTAAAGAGAATACCAGAAGTACGGGATGCGGTCGTTGTGTCGCAAGAATTTACTCCAGGAATGCAAACCTTAGTTGCTTATTTGATATTAAAAAATAATTTTGAGCCAAATGAGCAAAAAATTCAAAAAATAGCGAGTGATTATTTGCCTACTTACATGATCCCCACTTTAATCGAGTTTGTTGCTGATTTCCCAAAAATGTTAAACGGAAAAATTAATAAAAAAGCCTTGGTCAAACCAATACTTGAGCGAATCCTTGTTAAATCTAAAAGCGCATCATTATTTCCCTTGATCGAGAAAAAAATTACGACTATTTGGGAAAATGTCCTACAAATGAGCCCCATCTGGAATACTGCAAATTTTTTTACTGAACTCGGCGGACACTCGCTCTCTGCGGCTATGGTTATTTCAGAGATGCGGAAAAATTATGAAATGAGAAATGCGTCGCTCATAGACATATTTGAATATCCTACCATTGAGCAATTAGCTAGAAAAATTCATGATTCAGATCAAAACATAGCTAGCGAAAAGCTTAGGGAAGATGATTTATATTTAAAGCCTAGGACAGTCACGGAAAAAATAGAATATTATTTCTGCATCTTTATGCAAGCGATAGTGTCACTCGTATTAATTACTATTTCTCCATGGCATTTTATTATTATTGTTCTGATTGGCATTAGTTTTGCATTTACCACTTCAACGTTAAGCTTGTATCAGCTTGTTCTTTTATGGTTAATTTTTTTCTTTTTACTAGAGCCTGTTCTTCTTCTATTTGGGATCGCGATGAAGTGGTTGATGCTAGGTAAAATAAAGCCAGGAAAACACAGGATTTGGAGCTTATACTATTTACGTTGGTGGATAGCTAATCAAGTATATGATCTTGCCCCTCTTGATCATTTAGTTGGCAGTCCGTTTATGAATATATATTGCAAATTGATGGGCGCAAAAATTGGTAAGAATTGTTTTATCAACACAGATCAATTTTGCTCCTTTGATTAGCATTGGCAATAACTCAAGTATCGGCGCTGACGTAGGCACATCAGGCTATAAGATAGAGCATGGCTGGTTGAAAATCGGATCCATTACAGTGGGCGAAGATTGTTATATAGGCGCAAACTCTGTTCTTGGCATCAATGTTAAAATGGGCAATGGAAGTAAATTAGGCGAGCATTCCTTGCTATCAGATGGGCAAACCATACCGGACGGCGCGAGTTATATCGGATCGCCCGCTTGTCCTGGGAAAGTGGAATTATTTCAAACACCAACAGAGACAATTTCGCGGAATAAATTACAACATGCCCTACATGCTATTTGTCAATATTTGCTTGTAATGCTTTTGGAATTTGTTTATATCGTTTCAGTCTCGCCTGGCATAATTTTAATTGTGTATATTTACTATGTTAGTGGGGAATTAATTAGTTGTATTTGGGCCATTCCATTAGCGGCTCTCATGTTTGTCTGCTTGATGATTCTTCAAATCAGTTTACTCAAAAAAATATTTGGGGCCGTAAAAAAAGGTACTTATTCAATACATGGATTCTATCATCTAAAAATATGGTTTATAGAGCGGCTTGTGTCTCTCAGCCTGGGAACACTAGAGACATTGTATGGCACACTTTTTACTGCGCCTTGGTTCCGCCTCTTAGGCGCAAAAATTGGTAAGAATTCTGAAATATCTTCAGTCAATTTTACCCCTCCTGATATGCTGAATATTGGGAAAGAATGTTTTGTTGGTGATAACGCAATGCTTGCCCCTTCGCGTGCTTACCAAGGATATATCAATTTAGAGCCTATATATTTAGCCAACAGAGTGTTTATTGGGAATGGCGCCACTATTCCTGGAGGCACGGAAATTGGCAGCAATTGTTTAATTGCATGCGCTTCGGTCCCCCCATACCATTCAGTTCCAAGTGGCACCAGTTGGCTAGGTACTCCATCCTTAACTTTACCAATAAAAAATCCTGAGTTTAGTGATCCTGAAAGCTTGACTTACAAACCCGCCTTTCGAGCTAAAATAATTAGAGGCACATTTGAAATATTTAAGATAGTTTTACCCGGAGCTTTTTTGTATTTAATTTTAACCCTGGATGTCATTACCTTTGTTACTTTAAAAAACATATATAGCTTTTTATTCGCATTACTCATTTTTCCATTTTTTTCATTTTCCTACGTTTTCGGTGAAGTTCTGACTATTGCGTTTTTAAAATGGGCGCTATTAGGGCGTTGCCGTGAAACTTCAGCGCCTATGTGGAGCACCAAAGTCTATTGCAATGAATTTGTCACCGCTTTGTTTGACACTGTTGCTGTCCCATTTCTTATAGAGCCGCTATTAGGCACCCCATTTGTCGTCGGAATCCTTCGTATTTTCGGAGTTAAAATTGGCAAGTATTCTTATATTGGAACGCCTTATATATCTGAATTCGACTTGGTGGAAATACAAGATAGCGTTTGCTTAAATAGGGATTGCACAATCCAAACGCATTTATTTGAAGATAGAATTTTTAAAACAGGCCCCATTGTTATTGAAAATGGCTGTTCTGTTGGTGACCGATCAATTGTACTTTATTTAACAACCATGGAAAACTATTCTTCATTAGGTAATTTATCGCTGTTAATGAAGGGAGAGGTGTTATATCCCTTCAGCTTTTGGGAAGGCATCCCCGCCAAAAGAAAATACTAATCGAAATCCAGTGATAATGCTTAATGATCTTTTATATTTTTATATGCTATTGAGGTAAGCAGAATGAAGAAATTAATAACAATTTATGTAATTTTATTGATAAGCATTTCCTATACAAATGCATTTTGTTCAGAGGCAAAATTGAAGAATAAATTCTGCCCCCTAGGAAACAATCTGGATGATGCGGAAAAATTAGCTATAAACAATCAGTTTGAAGAAGCGGCTTCCATTTACAAATGTTATCTATACAAAAATCCTAATGCCAAGCTGGTCTATATTGATTATGCTGATGTTGAGAGAGACTTTGAAAATTACAATGAAGCAATTTCTATTTTAAACACTTACAAAAATTTGTTTGGTGTAGATTATGATTATAAAAAATACAAAGCACGCGTATTTGCCGACGCGGGATTTTATGATAGCGCCTTACAGCTGAACAACCCCTTAATTATAAACGCTCCAAGTGATAGCTATTTCATGGCGACTCAAGCGAGCGCTCTATTTCAATCCGGCAAAAGAAGTGAGGGCCAAGAGGAGCTGCATACTCTTATCAAGAAGGATCCAAAATCAGACGATATTGAATATTTGAAAATATTAATTGATCAGCCTCTTCAATCCTCTATTAGCGCTGGTACTCGCTTTCAAGATTTAACCCAAGCTACCGATCCAATGTATATACCACCTTCGGCTCAATTTATTCATCAAAATGATTCTGTGACCATTTATAGAATCCCCGTTGAATTGCAATATTATTTTAGCCCGAGCACGAGCTTATTGGTATCAGCTGTGGGCGAATTTTTATCTGCCGCATCGGGTGGTAGTTTAACAACGGATACAGACAGATCCAGCATCAGTGATCAAGAGTATTTAATTGGCATTGATAGCTTTGTCACGCCAAAACTTGAATTACAAGGATTAATCGGTGACATTGCCATTAGTAATGGCAAAAACCGACCGGCGCTCTATCTTGCAGGTAAGCTGGCACCCAATGAAAAGTGGAAAGTCTCATTTGGTGCTTTGTATGATCTTTATAGACCTATAGATTTGACTAATGGCTCGCCTCTCGCAGTTTCACTTGCAATTATGGAGACGGGTGGAAGAGTCCATGCTAACTACAGATCAAGCCTGCAATCAACAATCGATTTGGACTTTAGGATAAGTCATTTAAGTGATAGCAATTCATATGCTAGATTAGATTTTGAACCAGGATTTATTGTATTTAATACGAATAGAACGAACCTTATGTTAGGCTTAAATGCTGAATGGTTATCCTTCAATAAAGAACTTTTTGAAGATGGCTATTACTCTCCATATTTATTTCAGCTGTATGAAATTATAGGCTTGTACAATATTAATGTCACGCCAACTTTTTATGTTGAATTGTACGCAGGCGGCGGCGTCACAAAAGATAATTTATCCTCTTTAGGACCGGCGGCGGATTTAGGCGTCGAAACTAAATATACAATATACAAGAATATAGATTTAGCGAGTGAAGTTGACTATGTTGCCCGCGGGATCTCTCCCTTTTATAGCGAGGTGAGAGCAGCGCTTAGCTTGACTTGGCGGTTTGCATAAAAAGCATTGCAATTTCAACAACCAGCTGCTATTTCATTGATCTTTGCGTACCATTCTCTATCAGTATAATTATCTTTGTCTTTTGCCAACGCATTGAGTTTAGACGCGGCGCAAACGCAGAGCTGCGCGTTTTTTTGTTTGTTTGCAGCATCAGTATTTGAACCAACAATATCCCATATATTATTGCAAGAAGCTTTGATTTTATCCTCAGTTAAATTTGATAAGCCTTGATCAGCCCCTATATTGTCCATCGTAAGGTTTAAGGCCGTACGTGCCATACAAGTAACTTCTGCTTTTGCAGCTCCTGCGGTTCCACCAGGAGGTTGACTTCCAAGGCAGTCACAATATTTTTGTCCAAAATCTCTGAATGTAACTTCATCGGAGGAATTATCAGCATTGGCCATCCACTTCTTTTCACAGGAGGCTCTAAATGAGCCTTTAGCAGAAGAAGATGAATCTTGAGCGTGAGCGAAGTAAGGTAGTAAGGCCATTGTTAGTAAGAGTGTTTGTATCAATTTATTCAACCGCATACTTAAATCCTTTTATATGAATGCAAGGGCTGATCGTTTCTCGCCGCATAAGCTTGAACGCCATATTATCAAAATTGCTTAAAATCAGCAAGTTAAGATATATTAAATGAGGCCTCGGGATAAACTAACTGCGGCACAGAATTATTTCTATTACTGGCCCCGATAAGCAATAGAGTTTGGTTGAAGAAAATTACTTAAGGTGACATTGTTAGCCGTCGCCTCTATTTAAATTACCTTCGCTGAGGTCTCGATCATAAACGCATAAAACATAGCAATTACAGTGATCGCCATACCCAAAAATGTTAGCCAAACAAAAGTTTTAGACAATAAACCACTCTTGTATTGTCCCATTATTATTTCATTTTTTGCAATCAAGGCAATGATAACAATCAATGGCACAGCGACTATACCATTAATTACAGCGGCATAAATAAGAGCTTTCATGGGATTAATACCAATAAAATTAAGTGAGAGGCCAAGAATAGTTGAAACGATAATGACACCATAAAACCCGTGCGCATTTTTAAATTTCAAACTGAGACCTTCACGCCAATTTAATGCTTCGGTGAAAGCGTAGGCTGCTGAGCCTGCCAACACAGGTATGGCCAACAACCCAAGCCCAATAATGCCAATCGCGAAAATCATCTTCGCCCAGTACCCCGAATGCGGAAAGGTGTGAACCAAGGGCTCCAGTGCTTTGGCTGCATCTGCGGCGGTTTTAATGTCAGTGAT
The DNA here is from genome assembly GCA_964466595.1 of uncultured Coxiellaceae bacterium. Lineage (GTDB taxonomy): Bacteria > Pseudomonadota > Gammaproteobacteria > DSM-16500 > DSM-16500 > JABDGC01. The sequence continues at coordinate 10,487 of CAYXNR010000006.1, forward strand.
TCCATGGGCGTTCAATACTGTTGCTGCGACAACAATAATTGACCAGGTACCGACTTCAGATAACAACATCCCAATAAAATTATCAATACGCAGTCTCTTCATAAAGTGCTGATTGATTTTAGGAAAGCCATGAGAGAGGAGATGTCGTGCTCGTTCTTCTTCCACTTCCTCGGAAGCTTGCCAGAAAAACAAATATGGCGTAATAGTTGTTCCTAAAACGCCAGTAATGATAAATAAAAATTGAAAACTTAATTCAATATGGGGAATAAATGTGGCTCGAACTAGCTCCCACCAAGAACCTCTCACGATAAAAACAGTGATTGGATAGGCTAATAAGGACAAGCATAGCCATTTTAATATTTTGACATAACGCTGGTAAGTAATGAATATTTCCAATATAAGGGTTATGATTACAAATATGAAGATTAATGCAAAAAAATTAATCGGTACAATAAGCCGCGCAGCTTCTGCCATTGCACCAAGATCAGCACCTATATTTAAGGTATTAGCAACAAGCACAAGTCCTACAACTGTGTACAATACTTTTTTACTATAATTTTGTTTGACAACAGTAGCTAAACCTTTGCCTGTCACTGCTCCTATTCGCGCACAAGCTTCTTGGATTGACAAGAGCAAGGGCAGCATGAACAAAGCAACCCACACTTGATTGTAACCAAATTGTGCGCCGGTTTGCGCATAAGTGGCAATACCGGAGGGATCATCATCTGCCGCGCCGGTTACCATGCCCGGCCCCAAAATACGCAGCAATTTGCGGACTACTTTCATACCAATCCCTTACTGTAAACCCTTTCTGCTATTCAAAGCCAATAATTAAGCGCCGCATTCCCATAATCGACATTCCATTTTTGAGAATAATAAGATGTAAATATTAATTGTTCAATATTTATCTTGCAGATATATTGAAGGATAAAAAATTTCTGAGAGTGGAAAAAACAGTTTTTCTTATTTGGGTTTATAAATTCTTTTTATTTCATCAAGGGCTTTTTTGCCTTCATCATAGGTTTTACCATGTAAACTATAAAAATAAGTATGTGATTTTCCCCATTTCTTTTTGGCAAGCGCTGCGGGAAAAGCAATGGAAGTGAGCACATTCAAAACACTACAACCCAATTTTGTACCCCAACCTGATAAACCTTGTCGTTTATCAAAATTATGAAGCCGCTTAGAAAGAGGGGTTTCTAAAGAATTCATCACTACTGCTAAATCTCGTCGCTGTGGGTTTTTTTTAAGCTCTTCTAATTCATGCTCTAGATCCCCAATCGCTAAGGTCAAATCTTTAATTCGTTGGCGATCAATCTTGTCTAAGGGTTTTTTATCATTCAGTCTATTCAGTTCTGGTTGGAGAATTTCAGCAATCACTTCATTCTTAATACGAGCGATCATCTTAAGTAACTCATCTTTTGAAATCACTATTCTTTCTTGTGCTTTCAGCTGCTTTTTAATATGCGGAAGTATCTTAGCTACATTTTCTCCCGACTCTGCTGAACAAAATAAAACATCCTTTGCTGGTAGCCCATAAAATCTAGCTGTTTCTATTATATCCTCCGGATCAAATTTTCTTTCTTTTTTAGGTACATCAGTTTTAGTAACGATAAAAAGAATATTCGCCAAACCTCCCGCATCCTTCGCGGCATTAAAGGCATCTCTCATCACGTCTTCTTGATCACCCATATCCTGAGTACAATCGAAGGTAAATACAATACAATCGCGTTCAGTCGTCTGTTTTAACAAATCCATATATTTCGGCGAAAGCTCCCAGGCATCAATTAAGCAAGGGTCAGCATGACTGTCAAAATCTTGTATTCTTGTCAGCTTGAGAGGCTCCTCTTCTTCTTTTTGCTCAAGGGATGGTTTATTAGCGAGCCGAGAAATGAGCTGACTTTTACCCGAACCCGGGGCCCCATAAAAATACACTCTAGAATGCATATTTTCACCATTTTAAGTACTCTATTGAGTATAGGTGATCACAGTGAAAATATGGGCTGAGGCCTGATTGTGGAGCTGGCGCTCTCAATCGTCATCCTGAGCGTAATTTGTCATCCTGAGCGTAGCGAAGGATCTGAATTATCAATGAGATACAGATTCTTCGCTGCGCTCAGAATGACAAAAGCTGCGCTCCGAATGACAAAAGCTGCGCTCCGAATGACAAAAGCTGCGCTCAGAATGACAAAAATGATTTTTGTACCGTATAGCTATATAAACAAGAGCACTCTTCACTTCCCTTTCTCTATGCTATCCTTAGCAAAGATATAAACGGATGACTATTCAGCTTAAAAAGGATTTTTTATGGCTCAAGTCTACAGATCCACAATCTATGCCTCAATGGTTTGGCTGCTTGCCACAATTTTTGTGGCTTATTCCTTTTCTTTAAATACCGCTGCTGCTGTCTTTTCATCGGCAATTCAAATCAGTCTTCATGCTAGCAATCTAGGCGTCGCGCTTGCCTCGGGTGCTTTCATTTTAGGTTTTGCTTGCATGCAAATTCCAGCCGGTCATTTACTCGATCGCTATAATGCACGTCTTGTAGTCAGTGGCGGGGTGTTGTTGTTAGCTAGTGGAAATCTTCTTATTTCATTTTCAACTCATATTTTTGCCTATGCTGTAGCGAATTTAATACAAGGCATGGGTGCTTCTTTTGCTTTTATTGCAGCAGCGGTTTTAATCTCACAATGGTTTCCGGAAAAACGTTTTCCAATTTTATTTGGACTAACACAAACTCTCTCCTGTATTTTCAGCGCTATTATTCATTATTATTTTACGGTAATCTTAAGCACCCATACTTGGAATAGCCTTTATCAGAGCTTAGCTGTATTTGGTTTTATTTTATTGACTCTCGTCTTTCTCATTATTAAATCACCGGCTCGATTTAAAAATGCTGCACAGCTATCCCTTCGACAATCTTTGGCGCTTGTTTTTCATCAAAAACAAATTTTGCTTTGCGTTCTCGCCGCAGCAAGCTCCTTTGGGGCCTTATTAGCCTATGCTGGTTTTTGGTTTATGCATATTCAAGCTTTTTATTCTATTGATACCCTGCAAGCAACGATGATGAGTGGTCTCATTTTTATTGGCATCGGAATAGGTACCCCTTTTTGGGGTTGGCTTTCTAATCTGCTTCGATCCAGAATCTTAGTCATCCATGTAACACTTTGTCTGGGGCTGATAGCCTTACTACTCGGTATCTATCTACCTCATTATCATAATTTAATCATTACCAAAGTGATTTCTTTCTTGACTGGCTTTTTCTTAAGCGGTTCCATGCTTTTTTATACGATGGTCAATGAATATTCTGCACTGACTACTCGCGGCGTAGCAATTAGCCTATTAAATACCAGCGTTTTTTTATTCAATACGCTTTTGTTATTTATTCCTTATTTATTTTATACTGCGCTTTCTAAAGGTTTTTTTACCTCGCTTTGGGTTCTGCCGGTTTGTGTTATTTTTTCAATCTTAGTGCTTCATTTCATCAAAGATAGCCTCTAAAAAATAAGGCGAAAAATTTGGCTACATATTTTTTCCAAGGGAATGAGGGTCAGGATCAAAGGCAGCAAGGGTAAAGCCAATAAAATAGCCAAAGACAGTAAGTTATTTCTATTAAAAGGCGTGATACGCATTTTATTAGAGACTTCATAACTATTAAAAAGATCAGCTAAGGATTGAATATCCGAGCTTCCCAGTAAAGCCTTGTTATTTGCTTCTGAATCGAGCCATTTTCGTCGAAAGTCATTCACATAAAAACTCGCCACTGTTTCATAGCGCAAGGTACCCATTCTTTTTTCTTGTGCCATCTTGAAGCTAAAAAATAGCAAGGGCAATAAAGGAATGATAAAGACAACTGCGATGATTCCAAGCGCTTCTGTCTGGAAATCATATAAAAGAGCGCCTGTATTCCAAATTCGATTTAAAATCATGCCGAATAATAAAAGCGAATGCGTTAGCAAAAAGGGTGCCAGTGCATAAATACTGAAAGTTAAAAAGCCAAGACCGCCAGCTCGGTCAGGATGTAAGGAGTTCAATTGCAAGGATAAACCTGAAACACGCCATAAGAAATAATACCAAAGACCAATTCGGAAATACCAGCGTAATAAAATAAATTGAAAAAGAGGCAGACTAACCAATAAATACCAATAGCCCGCTGCCGTCCAATAAAAAGTCTGACCCTGACTGACAGCAAACCAGCTTGAAACACCAAGAGGAAGATAGCTTCTTGAAATCCACTGTCCGAAAGTATATACCAAGAGCAAGAGTAGAATTTCGACGACGAGAGAATTCTTAAAACGGAGACTCGAGCGAATCATTTTTTCAAAGCGGGGGCCTTCCTCTTTTTTAATGAGTTTGGACTCAAGAAATTTATTCACGACAACAGGCAGGCGTTCATTGGCAATGCTTTCTGCATAAAGCAATAAGGGCACCACAAGAAAAAATCGAACATGGGCATCAATATCATGCATAAAGGGAATCCGCACACCCTGAAAGGCTCTCTCTCCCAAAAAAGCTAAAAGAAATAAAGGGAGCCAGGTGATAAGCGGCGCGAGAAGAAGCCGTTGTTTTATAAAGTCCGACCGCTTAGGAAACAAACGCTGATAAAAAAAATGAAAAAGTGGACCGCCTATACCTAAAGAAAAATGCTTACTCATGGTCTTTATTCCTTTTTATACATTAAACAGGAGCCGGAGAGACACAGCATCTCGTGCACCTGTATTGCTTCCATTAATTACAACTCTACTGTTGCTAATATTAATATTTTCATTTTGGATGAAGGCATGCGCATAACTGCCATCTATTGTAACAGCTTTATTGATTTCATACCCCGATGAGACACCCACAATCAAACTATCGCCAACAACGACCTGATAATGCGGATTACCTGGAGATTGATTATAGGTTGCAGCCGCACGCACAATCCATTTGGGCTGAATCCGGAAATGACTGCCTATAGTGAATAACCAAGTATTTCGCAAATAATAAGGACTGCTTCCATTAAAAATAAGAGGAGTGGTTCCAGACACACCCGCGATATTATAAACCTGTACATTCGTGAATACGCTCCACTGCGTATATTGAAGGGTAGCAATCACTCCCCATCGTGGGCTCAAGAACTGATTGATAGAAAGCGTACTTCGTGCAGGCACCCACAGTTTAAAATGATAATTATTGGAAACCACCACCGGACTACCTTCATACACACTTTTGCCACTTAAATGATAGGTCGTCAGCGAGCGATAATTGAAGCCAATCAGCGTTCTCTGCGAGGGCTTGAATAAAAAACCAAGATTAGCACCGATGCCAAGGCCATCACTGGTATTCGTACTTTGGCTATCGGCGAGACTGGCGCCGAAAAATTGCCTAATCGGTTGTAAATTAAAATTAGCATAGGAAAAATCAATTCCGATACCTGTTGAAAAAAATTCATTTATTTTAAGCGCCACTGCCGGAACCACATCATAATCCTGAATATTATTATTGGCCTGCACATAACGCAGCAAGGAACTATCATCCACATTGCGATGAGCGACATCCGTTACAAAAGCTAAACCTAAATAGAATTGCTCATTCGCAGGCATACCAAAATATAAAGAAGGCGAATAATAATGCGTCGTGGTACTTGAAGCGCCCATCTCGCGAAGCCCTGAGGGCAAGAGAGTAGACTGGCCATTAAAGCGGGTACGAAGAGAAGCCACTGTGATTTGGGGAATAATTTGCGGGTTGTTGAGCAGCACCAAAGCAGCCGGATTATAATAACTTGCCGTTGCATCATTCACAACAGCGGTACCGATTGTCGTTTCGATAAAGGAAGCCTGAAGGGTCAAGGGTATAAAAGCAAGCCCCAGAACAAGCTTTTTTTTGAAAGCGCTCCGCTTAATAAGCTCAATCCTTTTATAGCTAATGAGCTCATTTTATCATACTCAAAGCTTAAGTTCCGACTCAGCTTGATAATAAGAAAAAAAACCCTGATAATATCTCAAGGATTGATAATGAGAAAGGATGCTCCTATGTCAATGGATTTACATGTCCTTCAGCTTTATATTCAACAGCTCATTTCACTAATCGGCATTCTTATTATTTTATCGGGCATTATCTTGGCAGTTTGTCAGTATTGCTACTTTTTCCTCAGCAATAAGCTTTTCAAACAAACCTCTAAAATCAATTCTATTCGGCTCAACCTAGGACGCATTTTGTTGCTTGGCTTGGAATTTATCATTGCCGCTGATCTCATTGGTACAACAACAACGCCGGATTATTATACGGTGGGTATCGTTGCCAGCATCGTGATTATTCGAACCGTTCTGAGCTTTACCATCAATCGGGAAATTGCTTCTTTGAATAAAGAAAAAGCCTGATCGTCGACCAGGCTTTTTATTCAACGCTTGAGATAATCAGAAATACTTAGGCTCGAAAAGAATTTTCGATGGCTTTGGTAATTCTGAGAAGATCTTTGCGTGATTTTGACTGAAGGGCATGATTACGACCCTGAGTTTGATAGGCCTTTCTGAGCGTCTTACGTTGAGATTGCGTGGGTCGACGACTCATTAAGCTCGTGTAAGTCTTCGACTTTTTTTCAAAGGACTTAATGTCATTATCGTGACGTTTGACAGCTCTCTCTAGGTTTTTTAAAGCAAGACGCGCTTTTTTATTAGCACCCTTCCATTTTTTGCTATCAGACAACCATTGTCTGTGGTCCGTTTTCCATTTTCTATACTCTCTTGGGGTAGCCATGTTAATTTCTCCTATCCATTTGAGATTATAATAGTTATTATACCAAAATTAGGCTTGCTACCCAAGGCAAGTGAAGCCTCATCCTCTTTTTTAAATCCTAAGTTATTGATATTAAAAATATACTTTTGAATAGAGGCCAAAAAATCCTTGGGCTTTCAGCAGAAACTGAGTATACTAATTAGCAAAATTATTCATTCAGGAGGCTTCATGCGGTCATCAAACCGAAATTACACTATTCTGCGAACCAAAGACGCAACAACCAGTGCCTCCTTCATGAGTCGTGTTTATTTATGGATGATGAGCGGCATTTTTATGAGTGGTCTGACCGCCTATGTCATCGCCTCAAATACCAATTTAGTTCTCTATCTAACCCAACACCGGGGCGTCTTTTTTGGAATCATGATCTTCCAGTTATTAGCCGTCATCGCTTTAAGTGCGGCGGTACAGCGTATGAGCGTTGCTCTCGCTGCTACAATTTATGCGCTCTATGCCACACTGGTCGGCGTCACTTTTTCAGTTTTATTTTTAGCTTATTCTATACAAAGTATTAGTCTTGCCTTTTTTACTACTGCCTTTTCCTTTGCTGGTCTCAGCCTGTATGGCTTTCTGACTAAACGGGATCTCGGTCCGATTGGTTCTTTTTGTATCATGGGTTTATTTGGCATGATAGCTGTTATGCTACTGAGCATTTTCATTCCTTCCATGATGAATACTTCTCTCCAATTAACTATTTCTGTTATTGGTGTGCTGATCTTTTCTGGTCTCACTGCTTATGACACACAAAAGATTAAAGCCCTGCAATATCAATTTGCTAGTGAAGAACAAGCCAGAAAAGGTGCTATTCATGGCGCCCTCATTCTCTATCTTGATTTCATTAATTTATTTATTAGCATCCTGCGGCTAATGGGCAATCGCCGTTAAACTAAAGCGCAGTTTTGCCTAGAGGCCTGAAGAACAATGACACGCCAATACAACACGGTCCTCTATCTTATAGCTATTGTCTTAGGCATAGTGAGTGGAATCTCGGAACTTCCCTCACTCCTTGCTTTTGCTAGCTTTATTTCAGAAGTCTTTATTCGCATTTTTCAATGCATCAGCCTGCCTATTATTGCACTTTCTATCATTGTCACGCTCTCCAGCTACCAGGCTGAAACAGCTATGAAAAAAGTGTGGAAACGCACCATTTTCTTTACCTTCTCCACCACCTTCATTGCCGCCACAGTCTCTGCCTTACTTTATCTTTTAATTCAGCCTAGCAAGGTCACTACACTCATCCAGCCCCTTGCAGCAAAGCCAGAAGCACTGAGCTATTTACAACATTTATCTCAGCTCATCCCGACTAATATTTTTTCTCCCTTTTTAGAACATCAGGTCATGGGCGTACTCTTAGTCGGAATCCTGATTGGTATCGCTACCCGTTACATTCCCGAAAAAGAAGCTCGACAAACCCTCACTGATTTTTTTAAGGGGATACAGGGTATTTTTATGGTTATCACGGCCTGGGTTGTAGCCCTGATTCCCTTGGGTCTTTTTGGATTTATTAGCGTCACAGTCACCCAGTTCCAGCATGGGATGCAATTAAAAGGAATCGGCGAATATTTAGCCATTGTTGTTTTAGCGAATCTCTTTCAAGGTTTGGTTATTTTACCCTTCTGGTTGAAATTAAATGGAAGCAAACCCTTTGAACTGATGCGAAAAGCCCTGCCCGCTCTATCGCTCGCCTTTTTTTCAAAATCGTCCGCCGGCACCTTGCCTGTAACCATTAATACTGCTGAGCAAAAGCTAGGCCTGAATCCCAAAATTTGTCGTTTAGTCTTGCCGCTCTGTACCAGTCTCAATATGAATGGTTGCGCTGCCTTCATTTTTACAACTGTTATTTTTCTCATGCAAAATAATGGCATGACCCTTCATTTAACAACGCTAGCGCTATGGATTGTTATTGCAACAATTACTGCTATTGGCAATGCCGGCGTACCCATGGGCTGCTTTTTTCTAAGCGCCAGTCTTTTGGTTAGCATGAATGTCCCTATTAACTTATTGGGTCTTATTTTGCCCTTTTACAGTCTCATTGACATGCTAGAAACTGCGCTCAATGTCTGGTCAGATCTTTGTGTTACTAAAGTAGTGGATGAAAGAGCGCTTTTAGATGAAGAACTTGCTAAAAAGCTTTCTCTTCAGGGGCTTGAATTTTAAACAACGCGCCTAGATCCCCTGCTTTCGCGGGGGACGACGGCGCGTAAGGTGAGTTAAACAGTTATTTTTTAATAAGCAATTCTTTATAGTCCTCTATTTTATCAAGCGCGAGACTTTTGGGAGAGGGAGAAAAAGGGAAAATATGCAGTCCGTAAATCAGGCTGATCACAATAATCAAGATATTCGAAGCGATGATTAAACCCAAACTAAAGTCGGCTTTTTTCATAAGATCTACTTCCTTGTTAAACGAAAAGCGTGTTCGCATTAAAATAACTCATTTTATGGTACCTTAATAATAAGCTTAAAAAAAGGAGAAGAAAATGCTAGTTACGTTTAGCTGCCAAGCTTATGCAAATGTCACCTTTTTTGGAGATGTGGGACAAAGTTTAATTAAGCTGATGGGCTACTCCCCTACGGCCTCGGGTGCAATTCCTGCTGATTCTATTCCGATGGCCTTAGAGCGTTTAAAAAAGACAGCCGCTGTTTCAGGTACGGAGATGAAGACAAATCGAGATAGTGATTTTGGCGATGAGGCTGTGAGTCTGAGTAAGCGGGCTCTGCCTTTGATTGAGTTGTTGAGGGCAGCTGAGCAGGAGAAATGTAATGTGTGGTGGGAGATCAAGTAAAATTTATCCAGGCTGGGGCAGGACTTCTTCATCTTCTTCGCCGAGCAGCTCGCCCTTAAAGCTGGCTTTTTTTAGGTCGACTAGTTTTGTTTTATTGATAAATTTATAGCCTAGCCAGAGGCTCAGGAAGAGGGGTAAGCCGATATAGGAAATAATCATGCCATGCCAATCGATCTTTTTGCCCATAAAAGCTTGGTAGTTTTGGCCGCCGATAATTAAAAGACAAAGCAAAAAAGCAAGTAAGGGGGCATAAGGATAGCCTTTGGCTATATAAGGCAGCTTTTTAAGATCGCGACCTTGAAGCAGATAGGCTCGACGAAAACGGTAGTGACTGATAGCAATACCCAACCAGGCAATGAAGCCAGACAAGCTAGAGGCATTTAAAAGCCAAAAATAAACGGTTCCGTTGCCAAATAAAGAAGACAAAAAGGCTAGGAGACAAACCACAGTTGTTGCACCTAAGGCATAAATAGGAATGCCTCTTCGCGTGACTTCGGCAAAAATAGAGGGTACATGTTTTTTCTTGGCTAAATACCAAAGCATGCGAGTGGAGGCATACATGCCTGAATTACCGGCCGATAAAATAGCCGTGAGAATAACTGCATTAATGAGTGAGGCGGCAAAGGGAACACCCATTTGCTTAAAGACTAGGGTAAAGGGACTCATTTCTACAGCAGAGCTTGCCAATTCTTTCGCCGTGTAGGGTATGAGCAAACTAATAATGAAAATAGAAAGCACAAAAAATAATAAAATGCGCCAAAATACTTGTTTGATTGCTTTAGGAATTGTTTTTCCCGGATCCTTACATTCACCGGCGGCAATACCGATTAATTCCGTGCCTTGAAAGGAAAAACCAGCGACCATTAGCGCGCCAAGCACCGTTGTCCAATCGCCGGGAAAGGGCCCCTTGCCAATAGTCCAATTTTTAAACCCAAGCTGCTCCTGGCCGAGATAGCCGAAAATCATGAGGGTGCCGGTAATAATAAAAATAATAATAGTAGAGACTTTAATAAAAGAGAGCCAATACTCTGCTTCGCCAAAGCCCCTGGCAGAGAGGGCATTCAAGCCCACAAAGAGACTAAAAGCCACTGCGTTCCAAACAAAGGGGGAAGTATAGGGAAACCAAAATTGCATGACCAAGGAGGCCGCTGAAATTTCAGAGGCGACAGTAATGGCCCAGTTATACCAATAGTTCCAACCCAGGGCATAGCCAAAGGCAGGATCGACAAAATTATTAGCATAGAGATAGAAAGATCCGGTGCTTGGCATAAAGGCTGCCATTTCGCCGAGGCTGGTCATTAAGAAATAAACCATGAGTCCGACGACTAAGTAAGCGAGCAGCGTACCACCGGCCCCCGCCGTATGGATAGCATTACCACTTGCAACAAAGATGCCTGTACCGAGCGAGCCGCCGATAGCAATCATGTTAATCAAGCGGGGGTTTAAGCGTCGGTGCAACTTATGCTTTTTAGTCAAAGACTTGGCCTTAATCATTCAATTGCAAAGGTAAGATAGTAGCATTAAAGTGAGAATGAACTCAAAGTTTTAAACTGTTTTGAGCTGGCCCCTCTCTCCTACTTCCTTCGCAAAGCTGCCCGCTTGCACTTTTAATGGTAAAAATAGTGCTTTTATTGTCTCTATAAAAAAAGGAGGAAAGGGGATTCTGCTGCGTTTTTACCTGAGGTAATTCACTTTCAAGAGCCGTCTTTTCTTGTTCTGCTCTTCTTTTTTTCTCTTCCTGAGCTGTATTTTGAGCGTCTTGTGCAAGTAAGTCTAGTTCTCCTAAAAAGAAAGTAATATTTTGAGTTAAGTTCCGATGAAAAGGCCAGCCGACACAGAAAGAAAACCATCCCAGAGCCCAGCGAGGGCGCTCTCTTTCTGCCTGACCTTTCATGAGGGTTAAATGAGTCTGTAGTTGTCCTTCGCAAGCCGCCAGGCCTTCAAGACTCTCTTCATTCAGTTTTTTTTCGTACTGCAGTAATAACCTCGCCAGGCTATAAAATTCAGTCTGATGTCTCGCAAAATATTTTTTTCGCCAGCTGGCGAAATTTTCTCCGTAAAATAATCTTTTACTAAAAGGAAGTGGTTTTTGAGCCAACAAGGGCTGAGCTAAGCCAAAAGCAGCGACTACTTCTTCATCGCTAAGCACTTCTTCTAATAATTGAAAGCGCTGATGCTTATCAGGATAATACTGTTTCACATAGCGAGAAACAGACTGGTAGAAGGCTTCCTTACGGGCATCGACGCAACTGACTTCTTCCTCTGAAAATTCAAGCATCTTTTTTCGAAGACCCTCGACGGTCTCTAGTAGGGGAGGGAGAAAACCATCAATTAAGAATTTCTGATCATCGACTTTATTAAAATTCAGTCTTTCGACTCGATTTTGATTACTCGCTCGTTCCCTACGCATTTCCTGATACTGATATAAGCTGGCATAACGCTTCTCAAATAAATCCAATTCTTGTTCTAATAGAAATAACAATCCTTCTAAAGATAATTTTCCTCTTTTATCTCCATAGAGCCACAAGTCGCCCAGCATGCCGGTTAACTGATACACCTCTTCTAAAAGACCCTTTAACTTGGCAAGGCGGAGTATGCTCTCTGACAGAATCCGGGTTTCATTTAAATACTGCAGGGCCTCCTCTTCTTTTTGAAGCCATTGGGGTAAGTCTTTCTGAGCAGGCCAGCTGACTAGTTCTTTGAGCTGACCATCTTCATTAAAGTAGAGCAGTTCGATTGGTTTTAGTTTAGTTTTGGGTTTACCGAAAGTATCCAATTTCGCAAGAAAGACCACTTCTTGTAGCAGCGCACCGGTTGGCGTGTACTTGATTTTTGGATAGAGCTTCTCTGCCGGTCCTGTTAAAAAAGTAGCCGGATCCATGAAGCTATGCAAATTCAGCGGCTCGTCATAAACAGCCAAGGCACGCGCATAATAAAGTGAATTAACACTTGCCAACAAAATTTGGGCAAGCCCATTGCAGCAGCTTCTAAATTTTTCTCGGGCACAGTTACGTAGCGCTTGCTCTTTGGCCAGAGCTTCGCATTCGAGCAGCTGTTGTCGGATACTTTCTAAGACATCAAATTTATTTTTCCTTCGTTTTTTAAAACCGAAGCTAAAGAGCGCTTCGTGTTTTTGAATGCAGCTCAAATACCTTAGGCGTTTTTTAATTTTTTGAAGAGCCGTATTATCATATTGATAGCTAGGTAATTCATTTAAAGCAAAATGTAGCCATTCAGCCATGAATAGTTCGAGCAAATCTCCGGCCTTACCCTTTCCAAACCAACGCTTGGCACGCGCTGCTAAGTAAGTGCTGAGATACTCTATAATCAAAGCGCTTTGACTATAGTAATGAAGCTGCCCTTTTTCCCTAGGCAATTCTTGTAAGTAGCTAGACCATTTATAATGAGATATTTGAAAAAGTGGTTTTCTATGCTCATCCAAGCTCCAAAGCTGTGGCGTCTCTCTCTCCAGGATTTGACCATAAATTCTTACTAATTCGGTATAGCGTTTATAATCAGCTCGAGAATAACGGTAGCCCCAGAACCATTGATCGACAAGCTTAGCACCTTGGCTCGCTATACTGATACCGACCTGAGCTTCTAAGCCGCCTAAGATTTGAGTGGTGCTGGTTTGGATGAAGCGACGATCACTAAGCATAAGATTTTTTACCGGAAATTATCAGCCGCTTATCTTACCTGCTTCATTTTGTAGAGGAAAGCGCTTAAGCGGGTAGGAGCGGGTAACGGTTGATTTATTAGTCACTACTCGTTAGGCTTGGTCTATCAATTTATCAAAAGGATCTCCTCATGTATTATGCGCAGCTAGGCAAAAGTGACCTGAGCTTTTCTAAAATTATTTTAGGCACCTGGCAAGCCGGAAAGAATATGTGGGCCGATATTGATGATCGGGAAATCATCAAAGCCATTCAAAAAGCCGTTGAAATCGGTATGACAAGCATTGACACCGCTGCGGTGTACGGAAATGGCTATTCTGAAAAAATTATTGCCACTGCCTTAAAAGGGGTCGATCGTCAACAATATCAACTAGCCACGAAGGTTTTTCCTGATAAGTTACAATACAGCCAGGTTCTCGCAGAATGTGAAAAATCACTTGAACATCTTCAAACGGCTTATATTGATCTCTATCAAATTCATTGGCCGGCGGGGTCATTTAACTCGGCACTCACTCCCATTGAAGAAACCATGAAAGCGCTTCAGACCTTAAAAACAGAAGGCAAAATCCGTGAGTATGGCGTCTCTAATTTTTCTAAACAGCAAATGGAAGAAGCTTTGCAATATGGTGATCTGATAAGCAACCAACCGCCTTATTCTCTACTATGGCGGGCCTATGATCAGGAAGCCAATCCTTTCTGTCGAAAAAATCATCTTGCCATTTTGGCCTATTCTCCGCTTGCCCAGGGCATTTTAACCGGAAAATTTAAGAAAAATCATCATTTCAAGGAAGGCGATCACCGTCAGGCCAATAAATTAATGCAGCCTGAAATCTTTGACCGGGTTGAACAGGTTTTAGCGGGTTTAATACAATATGCGGAAAAGTATCAAACTACTATTGCTAATATTGCCTTAAATTGGCTTATCTCTCAGCCCGAAACCTTTGCTATTGTAGGCGCACGCAATGCAGAACAAGTCGAAAGTAATGCCTTGGCCTGTTCTTTCCAACTCGATTCAAAAGAATTACAAGAAATCGATACTTTAAGTCAATTAGTCACGCAAAGTATGGAACAAAATGAAATGATGTGGATGTGGTAATCTGCTTAGGGATCTTTTTATATGCACGAGCTAGCTCCTCTCATTCTTGATCTAACCATCATGCTTGGTGTGGCTGGCCTGGTTGTTTTATTATTTCAGCGAATCAAACAGCCTGTTGTTTTAGGATATTTGGTTGCCGGCATGATTATTGGTCCTTATACCTCTCGTTTTGGTCTGGTCACCGATATTCCTAATATCAAAATACTCTCCGAATTAGGTGTTATCTTTCTCATGTTCTCGCTCGGTTTGGAGTTCAGCTTTCATAAACTCACTCGTGTGGGATTTTCGGCCTTCATTACCGGCTTAATCGATGTTTCTTTTATGGTGCTGCTCGGCTATTGCGCCGGCCTCCTACTGAAATGGACGCCGATTAATTGTCTTTTTCTCGGCACCACGCTCGCTATTTCTTCGACCACTATTATTTTTAAGGCCATCGGCGAATTAGGCTTAAAAACAAAACGCTTTGCCGAAGTCATCTTTGGCGTTCTCGTCATGGAAGACTTATTAGCTATTTTATTGCTCGTTGCGCTCTCAACAATTGTAGTCAGCAAAAATCTTTCTTCTGTTGATATGATTTTTGCTACTCTCAAATTAATTTTGGTCGTGACAACTTGGTTTATTGTCGGCTATTTTGTCGTACCCTCTCTCTTACGGCGCGTAGCATCTTATATTAGCCAGGAAACCCTCACGATTATTTCAGTTGCACTATGCTTGTTTTTGGTCTCGACCGCCGCCTATTTTCATTATTCAACGGCCCTAGGCGCTTTTATTATGGGCTCTATTTTGGCTGAAACAGTACTCGTGCATCGTATTGAAGAATTAATTGTTCCCATCAGAGATATTTTTGGTGCTATTTTCTTTATCTCCGTCGGGATGTTAATTAATTTAGGCCTGGTTTTTGAGCATTGGCAGGCTACCCTTTTTCTGAGTCTGGTCTTGATTTTCGGAAAAATCTTTATTATCTCGCTCGGTACTTTTCTAACCGGGCAAAGCATGAAAACTGCTGTACGGGCTGGCTTTGGCATGGCGCAGATTGGTGAATTTTCTTTTATTATCGCGACCCTTGGTCTGAGCTTACATGCTATCAACGAGACCTTATATCCTCTGATTGTTGCAGTTTCCAGTCTGACCACCTTTACCACTCCTTATCTGATCCGTTTATCCGGAAAAATCAGCAAGCTACTCGAAAGAAAGCTGCCACAGCGTATCAAATACTTTTTGGACAGCTATTCAACCTGGGCCTATCGAGCCCAAACTCGTAGCGGACAAAATTCTTTATTACGCTCTACCACGATGCGAGTCATCGTCAATGGCTTGATTGTAGCCCTCGTTTTTATTTTAGTTAAAAAATTCGTCTTCCCGCCTCTTTTTAATCTCATCCAACGTAAACATACTGTCAAAATGCTCAGCGAAGTGCTCGCTATTGGTATTGCTTCTCCTTTTATTTGGGGCATGCTCTTTTCTTATAAATTAGCTAATCTACCGGAATATACCAAAACCACTTTAAATCCGCTGGTCTTTCTCATCTGGCTGATTGCCCTCACCGAAGTCCTGGTTTTCAGTGTGGTCTTCTTTCATACCTGGAGCACAACTGGCATTTTAGTTCTCTTGGCCATTGGTTTTTTCACCATCGCTTACCAACAATTAGAAAAATCCTATCATTGGTTTGAGAGTCAATTGATTGGGAATATTAAAAAGCAGCCTATTAAGCAATCTCGCTATAAAGAACTGGCACCCTGGGATACGCATTTTGTCGAAATGCGAGTGGGGGATAAATCTCCCTTCCTCGATAAAATGCTAGGCGAATGTCAGATCCGTCAATATTATGGCGTAAATATTGTCGCCATTCGTCGCGGCCATCAAACTCTTCTCTCGCCTCGTGGGGAAGAGGTAATTCGTTATCATGATAAATTAGTGGTTCTCGGTAATGATGAGCAAATTGAATATTTCAAAAAGAAGGTAACGCTTTCTTCACCGGATCTTGAACAAATCGATCATTTAGAAAATTTTATTTTAAAACCGCTTTTATTAGAAAAAGATAATCCCTATATCGGTAAAACCATTCGGGGTTCTCAATTGCGCGAGACCTTAAAGGGTTTAGTGGTTGGCATCGAACGTGGCAACCACCGCATTCTGAATCCTGCTCCTGAAACTATTCTTGAACAGGATGATCTGATTTTAATTGTGAAGATTAAAAAAAGTGAGAGCGTGGTAAGTGGGAACCCTTCTTTGCGGGTGGAGCCCCTGACTTCCTAAAATGCGAATTCCAGGTCTCTTAGTATCAGGCCTGTAACCCTCCTCTCCCCATCCCTCTCCTCCCGCAAAAAACGCGGGCGGAGAGGGGGCTTTCTAAGCTAGGTACGTGAAAAGTGAGCTCTAGTAAAAACAACAACTTAAGCTCTACCCCCCTTCCCTACAAAACCCAAATCCCTGTCTATACTTAAGATACATGTAAAAATAACGGGGAAGATCATGCCGGAAGCTGCAAAAGCCCTTGAATCACAAGAAGGTTCTCACCTGGCTGAGCAATTTTTTAAGCGCCGCTTGCAAAAGCAGGCCTGGCTCTCAAAGGTCGATCTGTCTATTTTACTTTGGGCCTGTGGTATCGAGAAAGAGGTTTTTATTGCTTATTTAAATCCTAGTCTCGGTCAAGCCTTAATAGATATAAAAAGAAACAATCCTGCTACAGAGCCTATAGGTCTCTTGCTTAATAAAAATGATGACAAGAATCCACATTGGGTAGAGGCTGTTATCAAGGTTGATCCAAATAAAACGGTAACAGCCAGCTTAAAAGATAGCATTGCACTCAATCCTCATGAAGCCGAACGTTTAGGCATAGAGTTAAAAAGAGCTCTCAAAGAAGCCTATCCAGAACCAGAATATACAATAACTGAACCACAAATTACAGGTGAGCCGAAGCAAACACAAAGCAAATATTGGAGCACTGGCTATCAGGCCTTAAGAAATGTAGTGCATGACTATAAAATGTTTGAGAGAAAAAATGATGAACTACAGAAGCTCGAACAAATTCCTATGGGAGATCTTGATAAACTACATGACTTTTGTTATCGAACAATCTTAGAAAATATAAGTCTGACAGAAGAAAATATAAAACAAGCGGGTTTAGAAGATGATTGTTGGACAGAAGAAAAACATTCAGGCGATAAACTCACTCCGGAATATATCTCAAGCTATCTAAATCATCTCAGACTCAAGCCCAATCGGGCTAGCCCACTTTCTTTGGCTGAATTGAAAACAGAAAATGAAATTGAAATTCAAGCTGCGGCCTTAGTTCGGGAATATTTAGATGATATTTTTCCCCTATATAGAAACGCAGAGACTTTAACCCTAGACTTTGAAAAAATATTTAATGAAAAGGATGATGAGAATACTCAAAAAGCAAAAATACAAGCCCTAATCAAAGCGCTCAATACCTTAGAAGATGTTACTCAGCTAGACCTTCGGAATATCGGAGCTGTTCCCAATCCAGATTATTTTATCAGTGAAATGAATTGGCTAATCAAGCCCTATTCAATCAAGATCCAGCATGCTGAAAATTGTGATCTTACTTTAATAGCAACAGAAGGACCGTATGAGGAAATAGCTGGGAACACTCTACAAAATGCAAGGGATACTAATACACCTCTTCTCATTAAAATGAAGAATGAACAGCCCCTTGATATCATAAAAAACGTGGATGATCTTAAAGATCTTGATGACCGTTTAGCTACAGCGGAACAAAATAATACACCTCTTTTGATAAGAATGAAGCCACAGAATGGCGAAGGGATGGTTTATATCTATGGTGACTCCGGTAATGGCATATGGCAATGGACATCCATTCCAGTATTTCTATTGATTAAAGCGCAGATAGACGCACTATTCGATTATGACGGCGACCAAATCACACTTCAGCACGACGATGAAAAAATCAAAGCTGCTGCAGGAAGCTTAAAAAAAGGTCATGCTTCAATTGATCATCGCTTTTTTGTCTATGGTGATCCTGGCAATCACAATTGGGGTTTTAATGAAGTCCTGCCTCGCCCTGAAAATCGGGATAGCCTGCTCGTCTCTTTTGCTAAGGGGAAGGAGCTCGAACTGAAATCCGGCGATGAAGATTTCACTCCCTCATTACTGACTACCATTCAAGCAAGCCATAGTACCGCTGAACATCCCTTAGCAAGAAGCTTTCAATCTATAGAAGCAAGAAACAAGCTAAACCGAGATTTACAAATAAACATCGATCCAGCAGAAGATCCCTGGATCCAATTATGGAAAAAACGTCTTCATGATCCTCTAGCTTTTTGCAATACCGATCAATATGTCCAGAGAAGAATATCCTTTGGAATAGGAAATCACGATTACGCTGATTTAGTAAATGGTGTGGCTCGTATGAGCGGAAATTATTTACATGGAATGTTTAGATTTTTAAAGGCAAACCAAGAGCTGTTCGAGGCAAGACCCGATGATTTTCCCTATCGCAGCTTCAGTCTGGGTGAGCCAAAAATCACGCTCGAAAATTTATCTAAACCGGAGAAAGGGGGGCTTGATCCAGAAGAGTATGCTAGGGCTAACTCAGATTATTTAAGTGCCTTGATTGACGAGCTCAAAACAGCTACCTATTTCCCATTCAAAACAATCGAACTCAATCTCAATTATTTTCGGCCTCAAGACTTTAATAAAATTATCGAACTCATTCAGCTAACAACTAACCATCCTCAACTAGAAAAAATTAAAATTGTCGAACATCATAATATGAAATTAGAACCCGCCTACTTTACGCTTGAACAATATGAGCTACTCGCAAAAACAATGAATGAACATAAAACAAAATGCACCATTGATATTAGGATTAATCTTGAATTCTTAAAGAAAAACAACCCAACTCTGCTTAAAGCACATTACGCTACTCTTAGCATTCCTGCTCGCAATCTTCGTGAAAGCAAAGCAGAAAAAATAAAAAAATTAGCAGCGCAGGCTTTGCCCGTGAAAGATCAATTAGATGAAAAAGCTGCCCTAGCCGGAGATGAAAAAAATGTCCGAGCGTATAAATTAGCAAATTTCAAAATGAATCTTAATACTGATCGTAATGATCAAGAAGAAATTCAGGAACAGGAAGAAGTACAGCAACAGGCAGAGATCCAAATACAGCAAGAAGTACAACAAGAAATACAGGTTCAAGAACAAATCCAAAATGATATTAATGTCTTATCTTTAGCAGATTTAGATGAAAAAACAATTGATCGGTTAACAATTAATAAGGGCGAATATCTTCAAGACGCAGGTAAGCAAAGTACAACGCTTGCGATGAAATTAGCCCCACATCTATTTAAAGAAAAAGAATACAAGGATCAACTCTTTTGGAATAAACATCTCTCTTATCATCAGCCTGATCCCGATCCCAATCTACCTCCTGATCCGAATGATCTACAAAATCGTAGTCTTCCTCATAGCGTGCAAGCTATAACCCTAGCCGCCTTTGAAAAAATGCGTAGCGTCCCTCAACATTTTTATTCTGGAATTAATATTGATAATTTACCTCTCGGATTTTTTGTCAGTCAAAGTGAAAAAGGCCTAGTCCTTCGTTATAAGGAAACAGAGCTCATTCCCAATCGAAATCATTCTCCGCTCACTCCCTCTTTAAGCTCTCGCCAGGATATATCTGAGCTCTCCTGGCTCGGCAATCTAACTACCTTCATCCCTCATGCTCGAGATGAGCTCGTATTAAAGTCAGATCTAGTCAACACTGACGAGCTAGAAGAAAAGCTCAAAGATCAAGCCAGAGAAAATAGAACACCTATTTTAATTAAAACTACTGCCAATGAATTTTTTGTCTATGGGGATCCTCAGGATGATAATAACTGGACCTTTAAGAAAGTAGAGGATGCTAAAGTACAGGATGCTAAGCTAAAAGAATTATTTGAAGACAAGGATATTGAAACACTTTCCCGAGACGATCCTCGTTTCAGTGATTCACTGCTTCAAATATTAAAAGAAAATCATGCGCAAACCTATTCAGATATTGAAATTGCCTCCTGTCTCTTAAATCCAAATGGAGGCAAGCCTGACGTAGACAATGCTAGCTATGAAATTTTGATAAAAATAATGAATGGCACAAATCATGTGCTTTCCCAAAAAATACAAGCCAAACATCAGTGGTGTTTAAGTCCTCCTGATGGCGTTTTTAAAAACCCAAAAACCTTTTACACTCTCCTCGATCTGATCTATGATCAAGGTTGTGAAGCGCTTGAGCTTTTATTGGATCGCTTAAAACAACTTCATACACAAGATAAGCTTCTTTACGAATCCTTTCAAAAAGCCTTTATTGATGATCAATACTCTATCCGTGACCTTCTTCTCCCTGAAAATCTAGTCTGTCTACAAGAACTCTCCACCTTGACAGATGATACCCAAAAAAATTGGTGGAAAGATTTACTTGCTCAACAAAAGACGGTGGTTTCTCAAATTGATTTTGCAGAACTCTTTAGAGGGTTTCAACACTTTTTGACAAAATTTCCCGCAGGCTATCCGCTACCCACTACCTGTCCACTGCTTGGAGAAGGCTCAGAAAATATGTTAGTGGGCTTGGACCGTCTTCTTGCGATTTTAAGCAAGGTTCCCTCGAGTCATCTAGAAGATCAATTAGGTAATTTGAACGGCCTGTCCTTTGATCAAGAAGGCGCTTGGTATGCTGCACGCTGGAATAATTTTCACTATTTTCATCCGGCCATGAATTTACGAGCAGATTTATTGAAACCACAATTTGAAAAGGAATTTCTTGGCCGCGCAGAGTTAAGCTACCAAGTAAACTATTCACATTTAAAATCACTTGCACTTTCAAATCAAGCAAAAGAAGCCTGCAAGGCAGACAGAATGGATCTTGCTTATGCTGCTTCTCTTTTTCATCGTCATCTTGGCGGTGTTTCTCGTCTTCGCAATCCCTATCAAGAATATGTCGATCTGATTAATACGCTCAATGGCAATGATCTGCTTTTAATGGGAAATATAGAAAATACAGAGCAAATCAGTTCAGAAATTTTAGCTGAGGCAAAAAAAAATAAAACGCCTATCTTAATCAAACAAAATGATGGTCAATTGCGGCTATATTGCGATCCAGAGGGAAAGGGAGAATGGAGTTTTAGTCCTGTCATAGCTAATAGTAAGCATTTAAAAGATCTACCCTTTCATGAAAAAATATTAAAGAGTCGCGATCCACTCTTTACAGCTCCGGTCCTCGCCGCCCTCAGGAAAAAACACCCTGATTTTCAAATGAATGCACTACAGCCCCGTATTTTTACCCTGATTCTTCCTTTATTAGCACTCAGCACCACTGGCGAGCGTGGTTGTGAAAAGTCTTTGGAATATGAATCTTTAGTTCAAACGCTACGTGACGCTCAAATTGAAGATTCAAATAAACTCGAAGCGATCTTAGAAGATTTAGTTAAAACAGTTGAACATTGGCAAACCAAACCGCGCTTAGATGAATTAGCCGCTACTATTAAGTTATTACATAAGCAAACAATGGATCCAAAACATGTGAAGGATTTAAAGGATTTATTGAAGAGAGCAAAAACTTTAAAAAAACAAGTGGAAAAAAAGCTTCCGCGAGAGGCTGACAAAATAACATATAAACCACATTTGGATATGATTCAATATTTGGATCTTATTATAGAAGAAATCAATCTTCAGCTTGCTAAACGAATTTTGACGGATGATATAAAATTAAAGGAATTGAATAACCTATTGGATGATCTTAGCAAAGTAATTAAAGCTGATTTCAAAGCCGAACCTGCAAATCATCCTCCAATTCCAGATGTTGTCGCTGCTCCTAATGTTGTTCCCGCTCCAGATGCTGCTGCTCCAGATGCTGCTGCTGCCCTTCCTGACGCTGCTGCTGCCGCTGCTGCTCCTGACGCTGCTGTCCCAGATGCTGCCCCTGACGCTGCTGCCCCTGACGCTGCTGCTCCAGACGCTGCCGCCCCAGACGACGAAAAAAAAGAAGAAGAGAAAGAAGAAGAAAAAGAGGCTGCGGTAAAACCTCTTCCCCCTCAATTATCTGGCCTAGAGCTCATTAGCGCCACCGTTTCCAAATACAGTCTCAAAGCTCTTGCATTATGGAATAAGCACCCCATCCCAATACAGGCCACTAACTTCCTACAACTTTATCAAGCCTTTCATCAGCTGGATCAAGCTAATATTCAATATTTGCTTAAAATTGCTGCTACCCTTAAAGAACCTTATGAGGCAGAGAAAGCCGATCGCTTAGTAGAAAGCTTAAAAAAGCTGAAAGAGTCAAAAGAACCTGTTTATTTAGAAGCTATACGTATCTTAAGCGCCATTCAATTACCAAGTGATCTTAAAGATGTAGGAAAGCAACTTGAAGCACTACCTAACCTCGACAACCTCTTGGAAGCTATAAAGAAAATTCAAGAGCAAGATTTATCTCCTGAAGAGGTATTTTCAAATCTAGCTGAATCGCTAAACAAATGTCGTTTTAGCCTGAAAGAAGATTTTGAAGCTAGCAAGCTTAATTTAAGTAAGGCTTTGTCTGAAGAAATAATGAAAGCCAACAAGGAACTTGAGAAGTATGGCATGGAAGCTTTGGATCCAGAAGAATTACTGAACAAGAATGCTGATGGTATACAAGAAATTTTAAATAAGATAGTAGCGGATCAAAACTATACAAAAGCTGTCAAAGATAACTTCATTTATCCTCAAATTATTAAAAAATTAAAAGGCATCCTCTTCGCGCAATTAACTCACCACGTAGATGAATTTCCTGCTCTGCAAGTCTTACGTAATCCAGGGTTTTATCCTGACCCTTATCCAGATAAGGGTCACTCAGAAGACCAATACACTGGCGCGGGATCCTATTGTGTAAAATTAAGAGAATTTTCTGCTGAGCTTACTCCTCTCTTTGCGACCCTCACTGACTTCCATAAAAAATGGCCGAAATTTTCGATTGATTTTTTAATTAATTCACCTTGCAGAACCTTATTTAATCCTCAGCAAATAAAA
This sequence comes from uncultured Coxiellaceae bacterium, assembly GCA_964466595.1. Lineage (GTDB taxonomy): Bacteria > Pseudomonadota > Gammaproteobacteria > DSM-16500 > DSM-16500 > JABDGC01. The sequence goes on from CAYXNR010000006.1 coordinate 33,829, forward strand.
GACCTCATGTTGGCCATCAAGGATTTAAATAGTCCCTCAGTTCCTTATTCAATCTTAGAAGCTATTTTTTCTAAGAAATCCTATGCCCTTAAAATTGATGAGGCCCTATTAGCTAACATTATTAATGTTATAAAACTAGATATAAAATTAGCTAATTTTTCATTAACGGAACGCGCTCAATTCATCGAGCTCATCACCCAAATGACTGATCTTGATCGGGTGAATGATTTAGTGAGCTTCTTTGAAAAGAATAAAGCACAACCAGCTCTTCTTTCCAGCTGTCTACAGTTATTTATTGAACACAACAAAGAAAATTCCAAGAATAAAGAACCTGCGCTTAGAACTGAGAACGATAAAGCACTACTTGAAAAAATTAATTTACTAGTCGAGTTTGACGAAAAAGATATCTCTTTAGAAACTAAAATACAATTAATTACTCAGCTTCATTCTAAACCACAAGAATTTCAATCTTTAATTGCAAAACTTCCTCCAAATAACAGAGAAAGTTTTATCACTATAATTGTTCATTCTTATTTAAGCTCTGAAGAAAATTTAAAATTATTTAATGATGAAACCATCGATAAATTAAAAAATTTAATTACTGATTATCCAGATTTTATTCCAAACTTAATCAAGTTATATCAAGAAACACCCTATCCTAGCGCCTATAAATTAAAAGCTATTTTAGAAAATCCTTCGCCTGATAACCTAAAGCAGTGGCTAGCTAATTATGAATTTGATCCTCCGGGCTTTCGCGCTGAGCCTAAAAATGAATATGCACAATTTGATACCAGTACAATTGCAGACCGCATTGATCAGATTCAAGATGTGGGACGCTCAGGCCAGAAGCTCTTTTCCTCAAAACGTCACAGTCTCGCTGAAGATTTTTATTATGTTAACGGCATAGGCAGACAATTTTCGCCTTCTCTCGTTCCAGATCTGAAGGTAGCGGTTAAAAACTTAAGCAAACAACAAATCCGCGATTTGATTGGTAAATATCGAAGCTATATGAGCGATACCAATCAAACCCCTGAATTTCGCCATCAAGCTAAATTAGAATTTGCCGCTCTCCTACGAGAAGTCATGTATCGCTCAACCGGTAAATTCCCTTACTCCACACAGATGCTGAGCCTACTCAATGTCATCTCTCATGGCGGCAATATTTTTTCAGAAATTCGAACTGGTGAAGGAAAAGGCTGCATCACCGCTTTATTTGCTGCCATGAAGTGGGCAGAAGATGGCGCTGTAGATGTCGCGACTTCTAATATGGAATTGGCTGCTCGTGATTTAGAAGAATTTAAAGGATTTTACGACTACCTCGGCATTCCAACTGCTCTCATTAAAGCGGGGTCTGACCCCTCAGCATACCAACAAAATGGTATTAACTATTCAGATGTTCCAGAGCTCGCTAATTTTCAACAAAAAATGGAGCTCATGCATAAAAAGCTGCCGAAAAAAGTATCCTGTATTATTGATGAGGCAGATTTTACCGCTCTTGATAATACCAGCCAGTTTCGTTTTGCTATTCAACTAGAAGTTGGCGCAGACCCTTATACTAATCCGCATGAATGGGTTTATCCTTTAATCTTAGATTTTGTACGTAGAAAAGAATTTCTCACCAATCTCGTCGATAAAAAAGTTGATGTTCATGATTTAAAAGTATTTCTTAAACAGCACCCCTTCATGAAAAGTCATCATAGTTATCTCAAAAAATTAAATTCGTTTTCACCTGCGCTCTTAGATAAATGGATTGACTCTGCTTATATCGCCACGCAACTCGTCAAAGATAAAGATTATGCTATCCGTCCTGCTACCCTCATGCGCTATGGCGAAGAAAAACAGGTGCAAATCGCGATGGTTAAGGCGAATGGACGTGTGAATCCAAATTCTTCTTTCAGTGATGGTGTTCAGCAATTTTTACATACACTCTTAAATGAAGAGCAAGCTAAAAATAAACAAGCTCAAGCCCTGCCTTTTCCGATAGACCCTGAAAAAACTTATCTCGCGGCGAGGAGTGCAAAAAATTTCATTGATTATTATTTGAAAAAGGGCTCTGTGGTCGGATTAACGGGCACCTTGGGTTCAACGAGCGAAATTAAAGAACTCTCTGATAATTACAAACTCAAATTCTTTAGAATTCCACCGCATCGCGTTCTTTGCAGAATCAATCATGAACCAGTTCTTGCCTACCGCAGGCAACAAGCCCTCGTCTGGCGAGGTAAAGAATCAGCTGAGGCCGCTCATTTTAGAGCTATTCTGAAACAAGCTAAAGCCTGTCAAAGAAGTGGACAACCTCTCTTGATTATTTGCGATGGCGTTGAAAGCTCGGAAAAATTACATGCTTATCTTGCAAAAAAATTGAAACCTTTACAGCTTTATAATGGCGAGCAGGATGTTCGAGAAAAAGAGGTGGTACAGCGAGCCGGTCAAAGTGGTATGGTTACTGTTTCGACAGCGATGCTGGGTCGCGGTACGGATATTAAACCACAAGGCAAAACAGGAATTGCTTTGGGGCTCGCTGTCATCGATACTTTTATCGCTCCGGAACGTGATTTCGGTCAAACGACAGGACGCACCGCACGTAATGGTGCAAGGGGTGAAACGCATCTCATTCTATCTGAGGATGATTTTGTAAAACATAACAAAGCTATCCCTTCTACAAAAGCAGAATTGAAAAAAGAAATTGAAAATATTCGCGCTGAATTGTCTAATGAAACGATGAAGGATAGAAAGCAGCGTCAATATTTTTCTGACGTCAAAGATCAGTTTTTTAATAACTATATTGCAACAAGCAAAAATATTAAAACAGTCGTGAAAGAAAGCTTACCACCTTTAGATAAAAAACAGCTAAAAAAGGACTGGAAAAATATTCAAAAAAATAATCATAGGCGCTGGGAAGCCTTTTTAAAAGCAATAGATCAAGAATGGAATAAATTAACCACTGAGCTTAGCAATCAACTTAATACAGATGCTAAGTTAAATGAGGATAAGCTTCTGAAGGAAAAGGTTGAAAGCCTGGCTAGTTTTGCAAATAAAGAATGGAAAAGCACCTGTAAAAGTATTAAAGCAGATAGCACATCTATGCTTCAGGCATACCAGAGTCAGGCTCAAGCAAAAGATCCTGATTTTAAACCTAATCAACCTGATATCAAAATTGAGGCCTTTCAGGCTGAAGCCTTTATGAAAGTCCTGCCTAATCTACCAGAAGAACTTCCATTTTTAAACGATGATAGCAGCCTTGATCCTACTGCTTTTAATGAAGCTAGCGTTTATCTAGAGCGCTCTAAAAACGCTAAGCCCGAAGAAGAACAAAAAGATGAACACATTAAAGAAAAGGAGGATAGAATAAATCAGATAAAAGTAGCTGCTTTCTTGCATGAAATAGAATATGTTTATCAAAACTTATTTCCTTCTAAACAACAGCAAGACTATCATTCGAAATTAATTAGCTGTTTAAATAAATTATTAAATGACTACCATCGAGCCTATCACAGTCGAGATGGCATCTTAGCTCAAAATCATTGCCAAAGTTTAATAAAAAAACTGATGCAGGCTGTCGCCAGCCATCTTGCTGTTGATGAACTCTTAAAAGAAGCAATTTTTGAGGCCTATCAAGACCATCTTAGTAAACATCGCAGCGAAGGTAGTTATGTTAAAGATTTATTGCATGATTTAGAGAGCTATCGCCAATTGGGCGCAATCCCGCAGAATGCTTCTTTAAACTCTGATCAATTTTTTGCTGTGGACCTAGATTTAAAAAAGAAATCTAAAAAGGATTTGGAAAAGGACTTGGAAAAGGAACCGAAAAAAGATTTGAAAAAGAATTTGAAAGAGACTGCTTGGGATTCCTGTTATAAATATGCCCAGTCGGAAATCAAAAAATATCGCTCTAGCTTAGCTGTGAATAAAACAGACCGCTTAGCCTTGTTAGATGAGTTAGCAAAGCTAATTGATAGTAATGCCAAAGGAAAAAACCTATCTGCGCTTATAATAGACCTGAATAACTATTCAATGAAAGTTTATGAAAGAGACTTGCAACACGATCAAAAACTTGGCAAATGGAATCCCCTCTATAGAAATAGATCGGGAAGTCGTTTTCAAAAAATGGTGAGCAGTATTCATGATCAAGCCCTATCTTCTATTCTAGCCTGGCCAAAACTAGGCTTTAACTCTGATATTGAATTAACCCATTTAACTAAGTTACTCGAACATTTGCTTTTAAGAACTGAACTAACTCAAGATCCTGAGGTAAAGAAATTCGCAGAAGATGAAAATCTAAAAACTCAGCTTAAAATTTTACACTCAGAAACAAGAACCCTCTCTGAAAAACTGAAGGCCTTATTTCTAATTGATGAATGCCTAGAAGTCTACAAGAAACGCTTACCCCCTTCCTTATTTAAAAATTATTTCAATGATACTCATCATAAGATTCAAGATTTTATAAAAAATGAAAAACATCTAGAACAGCTCTCTCAAGATAAAGAAAGTGAAGAGAAAGAAAGAGAGGTTTATGTTGGTGGATTATTTGAGCTTCGTCAAAAAATTCAAGCGGGTTTACGTAGCTTTATTCAGCAAGGAGGGCTTAGTGAGGATGACTTGCAACGTTATCAGGCTCCTGCCCATGAGGATTCTCTTGTCCGCACTGTCTTATTGCTTATTCAAAATAGCCTTAAACAACAATTCCCAGACGCCACTGAAATTGATATCCGTGTAGACAATTTTCAAGGCAGCGATTTAGAGGTCATTGTTTCTTTTAAAAGAAAAGAACAAATTCAGCGACTTGGCTTCAATATTAACTCCCTATCAAACAAGGCTTTTATAAGCTGCGACTGGCCAGTAATACTTCCTCTGAATGAAGAAGAAAAAGTGCATGAGAGGTATCCTCGACCCACAAAACATGGTCAAGCTTATCTAAAGGGAAAAGATCTTACTGCTGGTAACATAGGACGAATTTTTGACACGCCAGACGAAAGTGAGATTACACCAGAATTCAGGAACTGGGCAAGAGCTCTCTTCAATGAAACAGGAATGCAGCAAGCAAGCAAGAAGAATTGGGGATTCGATATGATGACACTACAAATGTCTCTCTCTAAGCACACCAATAAACCTGTTCTCGATAAAACTGGCGAGCTCAGTGTTTGGCTAAAGGATGTTTTAAAAGATATTCCACCAGAAATACAAGCGATCATTGTTACTTATATAAAAGCAGTTTATTGGAAAGCGAACGAATTAACATTTGAAAACGGCGAGCTTCCACAGGAACTTGTCTTAGCTTTAGGCAATAAAACAATTAATAAAATTATGGAGAGTCATGGTGAACTGGAGGGTAAATCAAATTTGGTTGACGCCATGAGAACAGCTTTAAGGGAAGCATTAAAAATTGAATTAAAACATCTCATTAAAGAAGCCGACTTAGAGAACCTTGAATCTTTTTTGGAATTTATAAATCCACTTTTCAACCATCAACGAAACCATTTGACGATCTTGTCAGAGAAGATGGCAGAACTTGCCAAAGAGATAAAAAAGCCTGGCGCTGATCAGAAATTAGTACTACTTTATGAAGAAATAAAGCAAGCTAAAATAGCGCTTTTCTATGATCCGCTTGCTGATCATAGCGCTCTCATTGAAAAAATTATTCGAATGCAAGAGCAACCAGCACCTAAAAAATTCAAACTTGGTTTATTTGGAAAATTCGACTCCTTAACTCAGAAGCCTAGCGTTAAGGCTCAAGAGGAAGAACCATTTTTTGCAAAAATGAGTGAAGACGGTAGAAAAAAGTTAAATTTAGTTTTAGCAGGTAAGGAACAGTCTAGTTTTATTTCACGCTATTTAAATAACGCCATTCTAAGCCCTCAATTAATAGCTTTAGGTGAGGAGATGAAGAAAGAAATGATTAAGATAGGCGGCATATTTTTAAAAGCGGCTAAGGATGATCCTCAATTTGAGGATAAGCAATTTGATTTTTCTCTTTATCTTAAAGATTTTAATGAAGCTTTATTCGATGAGGACGGAAAATTTCCTCAAGAGCTAGAAAAGCTCTTACCCACAAAAACAGCTCAAGCTTTGGCTGCATTTCTACAGAAATATTTTTCTACCATTAATGCTGCATCTTTCACCGATAAAGGTGAGCTACAACCTTGGATCATTCATCAAGTTGGCCAGCGTAACTTTGATCGGCTCATTGAGCTACATGGAAAGGATCTTGTTTGCATGCAACTTGCAGGAGGTGTTAACATAGCACTCACAGAATTACTTGCACCGCCAAGCGGTGAAATAGCAAAGACTGCTAAAGATGAAGCTCATCTTGCTTTTGTAAAAATAGCAAATCAGCTCATTAATCTACAAACAAAAGCCACCATACCATTTTATAAAGCTTTGCGCGAATTGCAAGCTTTGACAAAACAACGTTTTACCGACGATCAACTTACAAGCGACATTGAAAATTGCTATTCAGCTTATAATTGCAAAAAAAATGAACTTCACAATATGACTAAATTTGTTTTTGAAATGAATAATAAAATTTCGGAGTTCCAAGCAAGAATAGATGAGACCTATAGCAAGGCTATGATCAAAAACGAGGAACTAGTACCAGCAAAAGTCGCTAATCCTTCCCTTCATACTACAGAAGCCTCTCTCTCTAAAGAACAAGCTTTCACCTATAATAAACCAAATAAATATGAACTCACCCTTACCAATCAAGATAATCAACAAACTCATATAACACTTCAGGAAAGCATCAAGGAAAATACAGTTGTTTCTCAGGTTACTAAAGTCACAGGTCAACTCAATACTACACTTCTCATGGCTAAGCTTGCTCAAAAATATTTCCCTGATCAAAGACAAGCTACTAAATTCTTTTCTGAGAAGATTAAGGAACTCAGAAATAAGTTTGGAAAAATCGATGAAAATGGTCTAACAACAATTTTAAAGGAAACTAATTTACTTGACCAAGATAGTGCTTCTCAACTTGCTGCTAATTTATTTAAAGCTTACCAGCAAGCCTCAGAGCAAGCTAAGCCTTATCAGGAAGGCTTCTCTCTTTCTCTCTTGTCGCTAAAAGACGATGTGCCTTTAAGTGAAGATGAAAAGCTAAAAGCCAAAAATACGAATACGCCTATCATGATTAAACAAGGCGGGAAATATCGCATCTATGGCAATTTAAATGGAGAATGGGAGGAAAAAGATATTACAAAGGAATTAGGAAATAACGTAGAAGTGAAAGACTGGCTCGAGAGCGCACCCTTTGTCAAAGACAAAGCAGTTAGACCAGATAAAGATGATCCCTTCTTAAGGGATCATCTGCTTCACAAATTTTTAGCAAAATACCACACTATACCCCAAGATAATTATTACTTTCCCAGCGATGTTTACCTCCGTCTCGCTAAACATCATGTTGACACCTATCTTAAACTCTGCAATCAAAAACAAGATTCTTACGAAAACCTTGCTGAAGCGGACAAACCCCAAATCATTATCAATCATCCCTGCTGGGATCCGCATTATGTAGAAGCTGTTATGCTTTATTGCAGCATGCTGCATTTACCAAAACCAAGCTATGATTCAAGTCCAGGTAAGGGTTGGCAGCTTGAAGATATTACACCACAAAAAGCAATTGCTTTTAGAAAATTTTATGAAGAAAGATATCCACAGCAAATTATAAAGAGCGTTCTAGAAGAAAAAGACGCACCACAAGAAGCAGGAAAAGCACAAGAAGCAGCTGCAGCTGCAGCTGCAACTCCAGCTCCAAGCCCACGCCGCTTCGGAGGCTAAGTTCCAACAAAATCCAACCATTCCCTCGGCTTCAAATAAAACTCATACAACTCCGCCTCCCGACTACCCTGCTCCGGCTGCCAGTTATATTGCCAATTCACCACAGGCGGTAAAGACATTAAAATAGATTCTGTACGTCCCTTCGATTGCAAGCCAAATAAAGTGCCCCGATCATAAAGTAAATTAAACTCCACATAACGCCCCCGCCGATAAGCCTGAAACTGACGCTCTCGCTCGGTATAAGGCTGCGATTTGCGACGGGCGAGAAGGGGTTGATAGGCCAAAATAAAATGCTCACCCACACTTTTCATAAAAGCAAAACAACGCTCAAAGGACCACTCTGGATTTTGCAAATGATTCAGATCATCAAAAAAAATACCGCCTATCCCCCGCGGTTCTTCTCGATGCTTTAAATAAAAATACTCATCACACCAACGCTTATAGCGTGGATAAATTCCCTCTCCAAAGGGCTCGCAAGCCGCTTTTGCCTGTTGATGCCAATGAATACAATCTTCTTGAAAGCCATAATAGGGCGTTAAATCAAGACCGCCGCCAAACCACCAATGCGGCGCTTGATGCTCTTGCTCGACCTGAATAAAACGAACATTCGCATGAGTCGTCGGAACATAGGGATTGCGCGGATGAATGACGACAGACACACCCAAGGCCTGAAATTTTGTTATCTTGAGCTGGGGACGAGTTTGGGTTGCTGCTAGAGGTAATTGACTGCCCTCTACTGCAGAAAAATTCACGCCGGCTTTTTCAATGATTGCACCACCGCTTAAAGTGCGCGTCAGGCCACCGCCGCCACTGGGATGCTCCCAGGCATCTTCTTGAAATTGAGCACCGACCTCTTCTTTTTCAATAAACTGACAAATGCGCTTCTGCAGATCTCGAAGATAAGCAGAAATAGATGAAAGTGTAGAATCGGAATGAAGCCTGTCGCTGATACTCATTTTTTAAAACCCATCCTCGCCATCTGCATGCTCTAATTCTAATAAAAGCGCGTTTAAAATAGCAAAACAACAAGCAAAGGCCGCGCCTAAAATCCAGGCAAAATACCACATAAAGAACTCCTGTATTTAGTGATCTTCTTTACTAACTTCCTGAGCCGTCACCTTCCCTCGCAGCACATAATAAACCCAAGAGGTATATAACACAATCAAGGGGACAAAGATCAAAACCACAAGCAACATCACAGACAAGGTCAGTTGCGTTGAGGAAGCATCCCAAAGCAATAAACTAGCAGCCGGCTCAGAGGAGGAAGGGATAATAAAAGGAAACATACTGAGACCAACGCTTGAAATAATCCCTATTATACTCAAGGCACTACATACAAAAGCTAGTTTTAAGGCTTGCACCTGTGCGCTTAAAATAACAAGCAAGGGACTGAGGAGGCCTAAGCTAGGAGCTATCAGAATAAGGGGATAAAGCGAATAATTATGCAGCCAGGCCCCGAGCTCTTTTACCACCTCTTTATGTAAGGGATTGGCAAAACCCTGCGGCGAAACAAAGGAAGTCAGGGTATAACCCTTCACCTGATAAGCTAGCCAATAACTACCGCCGGCAAATAAAAGAATTAAAATGGCAGCAGACCATTTTGCATAATGCAAGGCACGTGGGGCAAGCGGCGCCTCTGTTTTAATTGCAAGATAAATACCACCATGCATCACAAGCATGACCAGACTGGTGAAAGCACACCAGCCAGCAAAGGGATTAAATAAATCCCAAAAACTGCCCTCATAGCTTATGCGCAATTGTTCGTCAAAATGAAAAGGCAGCCCTTGCATCACATTGCCGATTAAAAAACCAAAAATCAGTGAAGGAAAAAGTCCACCTATAAAAATTGCTCTATCCCAAACGCTTCGCCACAGAGAATTTTTTAATTTATTACGATATTTAAAACTAACAGGCCGTGAAATCCCCAAGGTGAGTAAGAGCAGTAAAATAATAAAATAAAATACCGAGAAGCTCACTGCATAAACCAAGGGCCAGGCAGCAAAAATAGAACCGGCAGCGGCAATAATCCACACTTGATTGCCTTCCCAAATGGGTCTGATGGTGCTGAGCACCACCTCGCGTTCTAAATCAGTTTTAGCCACCACAGGAAAAAGCACAGCCAAACCCAAATCGAAACCATCGGTAATTGCAAAACCGATTAATAAAATACCTAATAAGAGCCACCAAATCAGTCTTAATGTTTCAAGATCAAGCATCGCTATTCTCCTTAGGAAGGCGATCAGTGCTCTACCTTCTTCATCTCAAAAGCTGCTTCTTTAAATAAAGCCTCCGGACCAAGACGAATATATTTCACCATTAAATAAATTTCGATGAAGGCTAAAAGTGTATAGAAAAAAATAAAACCGCTGATGGAAATCCAGAGACTCGACAGCGGTAGCGAAGAAGCTGCCAAAAAGGTGGGCAACTCTCCTTCAACCACCCAGGGTTGCCGACCAAATTCGGCAACAATCCAGCCGACCTCTGAAGCAAGCCAGGGTAGAGGTAAAGAAAGAAAAGCTAGCCAGAGAAACCAGCGCCGGTTTAAAGCACGACGGCGAACGGTGAAATAATAAGCGAGCCCAAAAAGTAAAATAAAGAAAAATCCCAAGCCGGCCATCACCCGAAAAGCCCAAAATAAGATAGTCACAGAGGGCACGGTATCCCAGGCTGCTTTCTCAATCATTTCTTTTGAAGCATGAGCAACATCCTCAGTATAGCGCTTCAATAAAAGGCCATAGCCCAAATTTTCTTGATGGATATTTAAAATCAACTCTGCATCGTGATCGTCTGGATTGTGTTGCAAAGTGGTTAGCGCATTATAAGCAACGATACCATCTTGAATGCGACTGCGTGCCTCATCCACCAAGCTGAGAATTCCCTCCACTTTCGTATCCCAAGAACGCGTTGCAATCAAGCCTAATAAATAAGGCACTTTGATTGCATATTGGGTGACATGCAGTTTCTCATTCGGCCAACCGAGGAGCGTCAAAGGAGCCGGAGCCGCTTCGGTTTCCCACTGCCCTTCAATCGCTGCGACCTTCATTTTTTGATTGAGATCGGCGAGATAACCACTTTCATCTCCCAAAACAACGACAGACAAAGCAGAAGCTAAACCAAAAGCAGCGGCCACCATCATCGAACGTTTAGCAAAGGCAAGATTTCTTTTTTTTAAGAGGAAATAAGCACTAAGGGATAAAACAAACATTGAGCCTGTCACATAACCGGCACTGATGGTGTGCACAAACTTAGCCTGGGCGACGGGATTAAAAATAATCTCATAAAAATGACTGAGCTCGATGCGCATCGTATGAAAATTAAAATAAGTGCCTGTTGGATGCTGCATCCAAGCATTGGCCATCAAAATCCACAGCGCCGAAAAACTAGAACCGATGGCGAGCAGCCAAGTGACAATGAGATGTGCTCCGCGAGACAAACGCTGCCAGCCAAAGAAAAAAAGCCCAATAAAGGTAGATTCTAAGAAAAAAGCCATCAGCCCTTCGATAGCCAAAGGCGCACCAAAGACATCACCTACATACTGAGAATAATAGGCCCAATTGGTTCCAAATTGGAACTCTAGGGTCATGCCGGTCGCAACCCCCATCGCTACATTAATACCAAATAATAAACCCCAATATTGCGTCATCGTGCGCCAAATAGGACGATGCGTAATAAAATAGACGGTTTCCATTATGCCTAAGAGATTCGATAAACCCAGGGTAAGCGGAACAAAGAGAAAGTGATAAAGCGCAGTCAGACCAAATTGCCAACGCGAAAGCAGCACTACGCTATCAGAAGGTAACATCTTGCTTCCTTATGAGGCCGGAACTGGTTTTAAAGTACTATAGGCAGGGCGAGAAGGCAATATTTACCTACCAGCCTCTCAAAACAAAATAGAAAATTCCACTCAGAAAGCATATGATTAGCTCATTAAACACAGGAGCAGGTAAAATGGTCGACTCTTTCAAAGCCTATCGTGAATTGAAGGTTCAGGGCACTAGTTATCATTATTTCAGTCTGCCTGCCGCCGAAGAAGCCGGCTTACGAGATCTTGCCAAACTTCCTTTTTCTCTCAAGGTTTTACTTGAAAATCTCTTACGTCATGAGGATGGAACGACCGTGACCCTTCATGATGTGCAAGCCCTTGTCGATTGGCTCCGCAACAAAAGCTCGACGCATGAAATTGCTTATCGCCCAGCTCGTGTTTTGATGCAAGATTTTACGGGTGTACCCGCCATTGTCGATTTGGCTGCCATGCGTGATGCCATCCAAAAAATGGGCGGCAATCCCGAACGAATTAATCCCTTGTCCGCTGTTGATCTCGTTATTGATCATTCAATCCAAGTGGATGCTTTTGCAAGTCCCGATGCCATGCAAATCAATAGCCGGATGGAAATGCAACGTAACTTTGAACGCTATGCCTTCTTACGTTGGGGACAGAAAGCTTTTAACAATTTTAGAGTGGTGCCGCCGGATACGGGGATCTGTCATCAAGTTAATCTGGAATATCTCGCAAAAACAGTCTGGTCTGAAGAAAGAGCAGGTGTCCGCCTGGCCTACCCTGATACCCTTGTTGGAACAGACAGTCATACGACCATGATAAATGGCCTCGGTGTACTCGGCTGGGGTGTCGGCGGCATTGAGGCAGAGGCCGCTATGCTGGGTCAACCGATTTCGATGCTGATCCCCGAGGTTATCGGCCTGAAACTACGGGGACAATTAAAAGAAGGGATTACGGCTACTGATCTTGTCATTACCCTCACTCAAATTTTGCGTCAAAAAGGCGTGGTCGGGAAATTTGTCGAATATTGTGGCGAAGGCTTGGAGCATTTATCCGTTGCAGATCGTGCTACCCTTGCCAATATGGCGCCTGAATATGGCGCTACCTGCGGATTTTTTCCCATCGATCAAATCACCCTTGATTATTTAGAACTCACCGGTCGAGATACCCAAACGCTTGAGCTCGTTCAAACCTATGCTAAAACCCAAGGCTTATGGCGAGACAAGACGACGAAAGATCCGATTTTTACTGAAATACTAGAACTCGATCTAGCCTCCATTGAACCTTCTTTAGCCGGCCCTAAACGACCGCAGGATCGCGTTTCTTTGAAACAACTCAAACCGGCCTTTGATCAATTACTTGAAAAACAGGATACAAGTACCGGATTAAATAAAGAACAAGGCTATCCAACCAGCGCTGGCTATGAGCTCCACCAGGGAGCAGTCGTCATCGCTGCAATTACGAGCTGTACCAATACCTCTAATCCCCCTGTCCTCATCGCTGCTGGTTTACTGGCTAAAAAAGCAGTCGAAAAAGGTTTAAGCGTTAAACCCTGGGTTAAAACTTCTCTCGCTCCGGGCTCACGAGTCGTTACCCGCTATCTTGAGCAATCAGGGCTACAAACTTATCTGGATACCCTGGGCTTTTCACTCGTTGCCTATGGCTGCACCACCTGCATTGGAAATTCCGGCCCCTTACCCGAGCCTGTTGCCGAAGCAATTAGCCAACATAATCTAACCGTATCAGCCGTTCTCTCCGGCAACCGCAATTTTGAAGGACGTATTCATCCCCAAGTAAAAGCCAATTGGCTAGCTTCGCCGCCCTTGGTCATAGCTTACGCCCTCACGGGTACGATACGTATCGACTTAAGTAAAGAGCCTCTCGGACAAGATCGTGAGGGGAAGGCAGTTTATCTTAAAGATTTATGGCCAAGCACTCAGGAAATCACTCAGGAAGTAGTCAAAATTCATCGTTCTTTATTCCAAGAACAATACGCCGATGTCTTTCGAGGCAGCCCAGAATGGCAAAACCTGCCTATTCCAGAAAGTGAAACCTATCAATGGCAAGCCGACTCCACTTATATCCAAAACCCGCCTTATTTCCAGGAAATGAAAAAATCTTCTAACTGCATTAAAGAAATTCGCGGTTTACGTATCCTTGCCTTATTTGGTGATAGCATCACAACAGATCATATTTCACCTGCCGGTTCTATCAAAAAAGATAGCCCGGCCGGACGTTATTTGCTTGAATGCGGCGTTGCAGTAAATGATTTTAATTCCTACGGCGCTCGTCGCGGTAATCACGAGGTCATGATGCGCGGCACCTTTGCCAATATTCGCATCAAAAATGAAATGCTCGGAGGCATCGAAGGCGGCTTCACCAAGCATTTTCCAAGTCAAGAAGTCTTGTCCATTTACGATGCCGCCATGCTCTATCAAAAAGAAGCCGTCTCCTTAGTTGTCATTGCCGGAAAAGAATATGGCACCGGCTCCTCCCGCGATTGGGCCGCCAAAGGACCCAAACTCCTCGGCGTCACAGCCGCTATCGCCGAAAGCTTCGAACGCATCCATCGCTCCAATTTAATTGGCATGGGCATTCTACCTTTACAATTTAAAGACGGCCTGACAAGTAAAGCTTTAAACCTCAAGGGCGATGAAATCATCGATCTCATTGAACTCCACGACCAAATCAAACCCCGCAGTGAAGTAAAAATGCTTATCCATTATCCCACCGGTACAAAAAAAGAGGTTTCCCTCCTAAGCCGTATCGACACCCTCAACGAATTAGAATACTACCGCCACGGCGGCATCTTGCAATATGTACTTCGCACCCGCCTTGGTGGGGTCAAATCTTGACTTTAACCTTACACTTTAATACCGCCAATGGTGGGGTCACATCTTGTCTTCAACCTTCACTTTATTTCTGTGAAGGCGAACGCCTCCGGGTGATGCAGCTGCTGCTAAAGGGTAAAATAAAAGGTGGCGCCTTTTTCGATTGCACCTTCTGCCCATATTCGTCCACCGTGACGTTCAATTACTCGCAGAGTTGTTGCAAGTCCTACACCCGTGCCAGCAAATTCATCATTCCTATGTAGCCGCTGGAACACTCTGAAAAGCCTTGTGGAGTAAATCGAATCAAAACCGGCTCCGTCATCTCTAATGAAGTAAACTTGTTTTCCATCCTGTTCTTGCATTCCAAATTCGATTCGTGCACTGGCATGCTTAGCAGTGAATTTAATGGCATTGCTCAAGAGATTTTCTAGCGCTGTTTGAAGTAAACCGCGGTCGCCTTCGACCATAATATCGCGGGCAATCAAAAAGTCGATATTGCGATCGATAGTTTCGGACTTAAAACCATCACAAATTTTATTAACCAGTTCGCTGAGATTAATTGTTTCACGGCGGAGTTCGCTATGAGCTATTTTGGCCAGCCGCAAAAGATCATCGATGATCTGTCCCATCCGTTTGCTAGCGAGCCTGATCCGCTTGAGATATTTCTTCCCTTGCTCATCCAATTTATCTGAATACTCTTCTAACAAAATTTCACTTAAGCCGTTAATATTTCTTAGGGGTGCCCGTAAATCATGAGACACGGAATAAGAAAATGACTCCAGTTCCCGATTGGAGGCCGCAAGATCGCGTAAGAGTGTCGTGCGCATGTCGGACAAACTGAGCTGTGTTTGAATACGGGCTTGAAGCTCCATGGCCGAAAAGGGCTTAACCAGGTAATCATCTGCGCCCATCTCAATTCCGCTCGCCTTTGCTTCTTCTCCGGCACGCGCAGAGAGAAGAATGACTGGCAGTGTCTTCAGGTTCGCATCTGCTCGAATAGCAGTTAGCAGCTCAATACCATCCATCTCTGGCATCATAATATCAGAGAGGATTAAATCCACCTTGCTCGAGCGTGCCAACTCCAGTGCTTTTTTTCCGTTTTCTGCTAAGAGAACCTCATACTGAAGGGAAAGCATTTTTCTAATGTATGCCCGCATGTCTGCGTTGTCGTCTGCCAGCAGGATTTTTTTGCGACCACTTATTGCTGTCTGCTTTTGTGCAGCAGCAGTCCCAAGATCACCGTTCTTATTCGTCTCCTCAGAGAGATAATGTAATGCTTCGGTAATAAAAGTCTCTGTTCGGTTTGTTGTGGGTGATAAGTGCTGCCCGCTTGGAGAAAGTCCCTTCGAGGGACGATTCTGCTTTAGCGGTATCGTCACGGTAAAGGTCGAGCCTTTTCCCACTGTACTTTGTACCTGAATCTGTCCACCGTGAAGTGTAACCAGTTCTTGAACAAGAGCTAAGCCAATCCCGGTTCCTTCATGTGTCCGTCCTTGCGCTCCCTGAACGCGATGAAAGCGCTGAAAAACTTTTGGTAACTCCTTTTCTGAAATACCGATCCCCGTATCGTTGACCGCAAGTTCCACCATCTTAGCTACTTTTTTTAGTGTGATACGGATCTCGCCTTGCAGAGTATACTTGAAAGCATTAGAGAGAAGATTGAGCACAATTTTTTCCCACATATCGCGATCAACATAAGCCTCGAGACCGTCGCTCAGATCTACATTTAGTTTCATACCCGCTTTTTCAATGGCAGAACGAAAAGCGCTTGATAGATCGCGGGTCATTCCTGTGAGGTCAGTTAATTCGTAATTACCCGATACTCGATTAGCCTCAAGGCGTGAAAAATCGAGAAGCGTATTGACGAGCTTAAGCAATCTCAGCGCATTTCGGTGGACCACTTCGGCTTCGGCACGCACTTCCGCGCCAAGCTCTCCTTTACGGCCGGCAAGCAGGTCCTCTAGAGGTCCCAGCATGAGTGTAAGCGGGGTCCGGAATTCATGGCTAACATTGCTAAAGAACGTGGTCTTAGCACGGTTGAGTTCAGCCAAAGCTTCAGCTCTTTTTCTTTCATTATCATAAGCGCTTGCTTCGTTGATGATAGCAGTCAGCGTATTTCCCAACATCTCAAAAAAATTCTGATAGACCTCGTCCAAAGGTAAGCGGGTACTTAAGCCTGCTACCGCAAAGCCTAAAGGACGCTCAAGACCTGCGCTTTTGATCGGAAGCACAAAAGCTTTTTCGACCGGCTCAGGATAGTCACCACAAGGTACATTTCCAATCCGACTCATGATATCTGTTAACAGTGAAAGTCGATCCGAGTCTCCTAGAGAATCAAAAGACCACAAGGAGCCACTTCTGATTATGGGATCAAGCCTTGAAGGAAGGCCCATTTGAGCGATCAGTTCGAGCTTATTATCCGGGTTAAAAAGATAAAACAAAACGAAAGGAAGATCGAAGCGGTAGGAAGAAAGCACTTGAACGATAAGGCGAGAGATCTCGACAATTCCGTGCGTGCTCTTGCTTTTGGCTTTGTCGGCCAGGTCCCGCAATGCACGGGTCCGGCGAGCACTCAACATAGTTACTGTCGTCTCTGTTACGGGATGGAATAGACCAGCAATGCCGCCATTTTCATCCCGAATGGGGCTGAGCGAAAAAGTAAAAAATGTTTCTTCAAGATAACCGTTACGATTTAAAAACATACGCTGATTTTCGAGATAAGAAGTTTTGCCTTTACGGGCTTGCTCAAAAGGCTCTCCAATAACGGGCCAAGCAGATGCCCATGTTACATGATAGGGTTCACCCGTGGCACGAGGGTGCGCTCCACCACAAACTACGCGGTAACCTTGATTGTAAATCTGAATGGCCTCCGGTCCCCAGATGATATTAATAGGAAAATTTGATGAGAGGCAAAGGCTGACAGTGGTTCGGAGACTCTGGGGCCATTGATCGATAGAACCGAGCGGTGTTTTTGACCAATCAATTGATTGAATAAGGTCCGTTATTTCGCCGCCATCGACTAACCAATTTAAGCGCTCCTTGTTTACAATCATATATAACCCTCGGTCAGGAATCGTTGTAATCAAAAAACGACAGCAGAGATTTTAAATTCCACGGATTGAATTCGGGTGACCCAGAGATAAAAATGAGGCAAGTTGTTGACATTGAAAAATCCTTTTTCTTTAGTGCCATGGTTTTTTAGTTAAAAACTAATAATAAATGGTAAATATTAAGGAATTATTAAATAATGGTGCTGGGGGCACCCATTACACGCCTCTCGCCAGCAAAAACCAAGCCCAGGCAAATAAAAAAATCAAGGCCAGCAAAACAATAGAAAATCCGTGTACGACGCTTAAATCCGAAACACCTAAAATACCATAGCGAAAGGTATCCACCATACTAAAAATAGGATTGAAGATAGAAAGCTGTCGCCAGATTTGTGGCAGTTGTTGGATAGAATAAAAAACACCACCGAGATAGGTTAAGGGGGTAAGCACAAAAGTAGGGACAAAAGAAATATCGTCGAAGTGCTTAGCATAAATCCCATTGATTAATCCCCCCAAAGAAAAAACCATCGCTGAAAGCAGCGCAATGAAGAGAATGAGCGCTGGATGCTCAAAGGGAATATGCGTAAATAGAAAACTAATGATTAACACGATCAAGCCAATGACTAAACCGCGTATGGTCCCGCCTAACATGAAACCTAATAAAATAGTGAGATTAGCAAGTGGTGCAATTAACATTTCTTCGATGCTTCTATTAAATTTAGAAAAGAAAAAAGAAGAAGAGCTATTGGCATAGGCAGAGGTCATGATCGACATCAAGACCAAGCCCGGCACCAAGTATTGAATATAAGCATAGCCATGAATGGGTCTAATTTGCGAACCGAGAAATTTACCAAAGATCAAGAAATACAAACTCATGGTAATCACCGGCGGAAAAAGCGTCTGCGGCCAAATGCGCATAAAACGCGTAATTTCCTTGTTGATAATTGTTTGAAAAGCCACCCAATTTAGAGAAAAAACACTTTGAGGCATTAATTATCCTTTTTCTTTTTATTTTCAGTCAAGAGATGAAGAAATGATTCTTCCAAGCGATTGGTTTTGTTCCGTATGCTTGCAATCATGAGCTGCTTTTCATTTAAGATTTGAACCAAGCCATTTAGCGTTTGCCCACGCTTAATTTGTACCTCAAGCGTCATCTCATCTCTTAAATAAGCTTCATACCCGCCCAAAGGTGGCAACTGCAATAGCGGCTTGTCAAGATCTAAAATCAAGGTTTGTATACTCGTTCGATTGATCAGTCCTTTTATTTTGGTCGTTTCAATAATTTTACCCTCATCAATGATGGCCACATTTTTACAAAGTTGCTCAGCCTCTTCAAGATAATGGGTGGTCAGAATAATCGTCGTGCCTGCCTCATTAAGACGAGTGAGAAAGCCCCACAGTACATGACGTAGCTCCACATCAACGCCTGCAGTCGGCTCATCCAGAATCAGTAATTTGGGCTGATTCATCAGCGCACGGGCTACCATCAGGCGCCGCTTCATCCCACCGGATAATTGAAGAGCCGGCTGATTACGCATTTGCCATAAGCCCATTTCATTTAAATATAATTCCATCCGCTCATAGGCAAGAGAACGCGGAATACCATAATAACCGGCTTGGCAGATTAGAATGTCTGCTACTTTCTCAAAGGGGCTAAAATTCATTTCCTGTGGCATCACGCCAATTAAGGTTTTTACTGCTCTGGTTTCGCTGTCTAGATCATAGCCGAGGACGCTTATTTTCCCTGCCGTTTTTTTGACAAGTGATGAAATAATACTAATGGTTGTCGACTTACCAGCGCCATTTTGACCAAGCAGGGCAAAAAAATCTCCTTCCGCAACCGCAAGGTCGATACCTTTCAAGGCAGCGGTGCCATTAGAATATACTTTACTTAAATGGCGAACTAAAAGCGCTTTCATATTTTTTGTCATCTCAGCTCGTAACGCCAAGTGGTTCCCTCTGGACCATCTTCTAAGACAATGGATAGCGCTGCTAATTCCTGTCGTAGCCGATCAGCTTCAGTCCAGTTTTTTTGAGCCCGTGCTTCATTTCTAGCATGAATCAGTTGTTCCACCACGGCCTCATCGACTCTCAGTGCTGTTTTCAAAAAAGCCTCAGGCTCTTGTTGTAAGATTCCTAAAACCCCGCCCAATTTACGTAATAGACCGGCATGCGCCGCCGCCTGGTTTTTATCTTTCTCTCGTAAACGATGGATCTCATGTGCCAACTCAAAGAGGACTGCTAAGGCAAGCGGTGTATTCAAATCATCATTCATGGCTTCGATGAAACGAGCTTCGTAACTACTATTTTCCAGAGCTTTTGTCGATGCTTGCCCACGTAAGGCAATATAAAAACGCTCCAGCGCCTGATAAGCCTGCGGAATAGCTGTTTCACTAAATTGAAGCGGACTACGATATTGACTTGCGATCAGAAAATAGCGAACTGCTTCAGCAGGATATTGTGCTAGTAATTCTCTTATCGTTAAGAAATTTCCTAGGGATTTTGACATCTTTTCCTTGTTAATCTGCACATAGCCATTATGCATCCAGGTTTTAACAAAGGGCTTGCCGGAAGCCGCTTCTGATTGCGCAATTTCATTTTCATGATGGGGAAAAATTAAATCCCTGCCGCCGCCATGAATATCAAATTGCTCGCCTAACAAATTCATTGCCATAGCAGAGCATTCAATATGCCAACCTGGACGACCCAAGCCCCAAGGAGAATCCCAGGCCGGTTCACCTGGCTTCGCCATTTTCCACAGCACAAAATCAAGCGGATCTTTTTTCACCTCGTTGATTTCGATGCGCGCGCCACTCTCAAGCTCGTCAATATTGCGGTGAGATAAACAACCATAGCGAGGGAAACGCCGCACATTAAAGAATACATCGCCGTTCTCCGCTTGATAGGCATAGTCTTTTTGTATTAATTGCTTGATCAAAGCAAGCATCTCTGGAATAAAAGCAGTTGCCCGGGGTTCCTTATCCGGAGGCAGTAAATTCAAGGCTTCGATATCTTCTTGCATGGCCTGAATAAAACGCGCAGTGAGCTCACGATAATCTTCTTTATTTTCATTGGCACGTTTAATAATTTTATCATCGATATCAGTGATATTGCGAACATAGCATACTTTATATTGCAGAAAGCGAAGATAGCGAACCACAAGATCAAAGGCCATTAACATACGCATATGACCGAGATGACAATAATCATAAACTGTCATACCACAAACATAGATCTTCACTTCACGCGCTTGCAATGCTTGAAAAATTTCTTTTTCTTGACTCAGACTGTTATAAAGTTTGAGCATCTTGTTTCCCACTCGCTATCTGAAAAGCGTGACTAAAGCGCTCACGCAGGCCTTCCCTTCCTAAGAGCTCAGCAATCTGCACTAATTCCGGCCCGTCTTGCTGTCCCGTCAAAGCAATGCGGAGCGGCATATATAAATTTTTACCTGAGACCTTAAGGGCCTTTTTAATATCTTGTACTATATTTTTAAAATCGCTGCCATGAACTTCGAGAGCCTGCTCTGCTTCCACAAAAAATTGCTCGCCGGCCTCACGTAAAATACGAAGATCTTCAGGCGTAAAAGAAAGCTTCTTTTGAAAAAAGATCTCTGCCCATTTAGCAGCATCTTCTGGAAAGCAGAGATTGGGTTTGACTGTTTCGGCAAATTTAGTCTGCTTATTTTCCGGAACCTTTTTTTGAGTATCTTCGCCGAGCCATTTCCACAAAGCAGCAGTATCCAGTGCATTCACAGCTATTTTTTGCCAATACAATAACTGATTGAGATCAAAACGTGCAGCTGAGTGACTGATCTTCTTCAATTGAAAATGTTTGGCTAATTCTTCAAAAGACAATAAATTTGAAGTCTCATAGCTATGTCCTAAACGACCTAAATAATTAATAAGCGCCTCTGACAGATAACCTCGCTCTCGTAAATCACGAAGATTTAAACTGCCTTCACGTTTGGATAAGGGCCTACCATCTTCACTGGTGATCATCGCTAAATGCCCGTATTGCGGCTGGTGTAAGCCTAAAGCTTTCATGAGCAGCAATTGCCGCGGCGTATTAGCAAGATGATCTTCTCCTCGCAAGACCTGTGTCACCATCATCAAAGCATCATCAATAGCATTGCAAAACATAAACGAACCGCTACCATCAGCTCGACGGATGATAAAATCGCCAATATCCGCACTATTAAAACTTTGCGGTCCTTTTATTAAATCCTGAAATAAAATGGTTTCCTTTGCTGGAACACGAAAACGTAGGGTTGGTTTTAAACCTTTAGCCAGACGCTGCTCGATTTCCTGAGCGCTTAAAGAAAGACAAGTCCCTCGATAACGTGGCGCCTGCCCCTGTGATAATTGTAGTTTTCTTTCTAGCGCCAATTCTTCATCAGAGCAAAAACAAGGATAGGTAAGATTTTTCTTGATGAGCTCTTCATAATAGTGCAAATAAATAGCCTGACGTTGCGATTGCCAGTAGGGTCCATATTGTCCGTTCACGCCAGGACCTTCTTGCCAATGAATACCCAGCCAATTTAAATCTTGCTGCAAGCTATCCACATAATGGCTAGCCGAACGGGCCACATCGGTGTCTTCGATACGCAGAATAAAGGCACCCCCCTCTTGCTTCGCAAATAAAGCGCTATAGAAGGCAGCTCGAGCATTGCCAATATGCAATAAACCAGTTGGAGCAGGTGCAAATCGGGTACGAACAGTCATAGTCTCGCTTCTCGCATTAATCTTTTCATTTCTCGCACAGCAGCCTCTAAGCCAATAAAAACAGCTCGAGCGATGAGGCCATGCCCAATATTGAGTTCATTCATTTCAGGAATAGCTGCAAGGGCTTCCACATTTTTATAATGTAAGCCATGGCCGGCATTGATGAGCAGTCCTTCTTTTTGCCCAAGCCTTGCAGCCTGACCAAGCCGTTCCAATTCCTGCTCTTCTTCTTTCGAAGTTTTCGCCTCGGCATAATCACCGGTATGCAGTTCTACTACCGGGACCTCACAACGGATAGCGGCCTCGATTTGTTTGGGATCAGGATCAATAAATAAAGATACTTCAATTCCCGCCGCTTTTAAACGTTGGCAAGCCGCCTGTATTCGTGGTAGAAAAGCCGCCACGTTCAAACCACCTTCTGTGGTTAATTCTTCTCTTTTCTCAGGAACCAAACAACATTGTTGCGGGCGTATTTTCTCGGCATAGGCAAGCATGGCTTCTGTAACTGCCATCTCGAGGTTCAATCGCGTCAAG
>CAYXNR010000006.1:56522-63057 GCA_964466595.1 uncultured Coxiellaceae bacterium
TCCAGATTGAGGCGGGTTGATAAAATGGCTTGAATTAATTCGACATCACGTTCTTGAATATGTCGTCTATCTTCTCGTAAATGAACAGTAATGCTATCTGCCCCACCCTGCTCTGCTGCAAAGACCGCTTCAAGCGGGTCGGGATAGCGCGTATGACGCGCTTGCCGCAAAGTCGCAACATGATCAACATTCACTCCGAGCAAAATATCTCGCTTAAATTTCGTTTTAAACATTTTCTTCTACCTCCACAGGATACTCAAATAAACGACGACTTTCTAAGGAACGCCCTAGGATAGAAGTTAGAATGAAACGCATCAACTGTTTTATCTCTTGCAAAAGAGAATGATCTTCAAAATTTTCAGTGATTAAGGCATTCAAGGCCTTTCCAGAGCACAGACCATGCTTGCTTTTGGTTTCTGTAAGCAGACAGGGTAAAAATCCCTGCCCGGCATGAAAGCGATAATGCGCCTCATTCTTAAATTTCAGCTCAGTTCGTAGCGGCAAACCATAGCCCAATTCCATCAGCAATTTTTTTTCAAAACGGCGTAAGGCTTTTTCACAGTCTAGCTCTGCAAAAGCAGCGCTCTCTAAGGCTTCCAAGGTTTGCTGATAATACTCAAAGAGCAGCGCGTGTGGATCCTGTTTGGGTAAGAGACCTAAGAGCAATTCATTTAAATAAAAACCGCAGCGGAGATTTTTACCCGAGAGCCTGCGAAGAAAGCCATTTGCTTCCACCTGACTTAAGCTCAGTAGTTCTCCTTTCCCATAGCAGCTCACAAAAAGCGGCATAAAGGATTGCAGGAGTGCCGCCATGCGAGAGCGTGCCTTACGAACTCCTCGAGCCACAACAGCAAGACGGCCATAATCGAGCGTAAACAATTCTACGATTAAACTGGTTTCGCGATACGGTCGTCGATGTAAAACAAAAGCCGGCTGCAGTACCACAGATATTTTACTCATACCCCCCCCTGCTGCAGCAGCCGCTCATCATCTGTCCAGTGCTTTTTTACCTTCACCCAAAGACGCAAAAAGATTTTCGTCTTTAATAAGGCTTCAATTTCTTTTCGCGCAGCAATACCAATCCACTTTAAGCGTTCTCCTTTTTTCCCAATCACAATTTGCTTTTGTCCTTCTCGTTCAACTGTGATCAAGACACTAATCTCAAGGCGTTTTTCTTGTACCTGCCAAGACTCGATGGCAACCCCTGTGCAATAGGGTACTTCCTGCTCTGTTGCCTCAATTAATTTTTCACGAACAATTTCAGCAACTTGAAATTGAAGATTTTTATCGGTAATTTCTTCATCCGAAAAAAGATGGGGACCGGCGGGCAGGCATTTTTCAATCTGCTGCTCTAAAACACTCAGATTCTCAGCGCATTTTGCTGAGACTGGAATAATTTGTGAAAAGGGGAATTTATCTTTTACGGTTGCGACAAAGGGTAATAATTCTTTTTTATCGCCGAGAAGATCGATTTTATTGATTACCAAAAAAACGGGGGCTTTTGCTTTTTTTAATTTAGACAGCAGGAAATGATCCTCATCTGTCCATTTCTTTGCTTCAATGACAAACAGAATAAGATCTGCATCGGGAATCACCGCAGTCGCCAACCGATTCAGATGGCGATTCATCACGCTTTTTTCATTTTGATGTAAACCCGGTGTATCGATATACACGATTTGAACCTCAGCTTGTGTTTTAATTCCTAGAATTTGAAACCGGGTTGTTTGAGGTTTAGGGGAGGTAATGCTGATCTTGCTTCCTATCAGACTATTCAGCAAGGTAGATTTCCCAACATTGGGCCGACCCACCAAAGCAACATAACCGCAGATTGAAGTACTATTCATTTGCCTAAAACCTCTAGCATGGCTTCTGCCGCTGCTTGCTCAGCTCGTCGTCGACTGGTTCCTCGACCCTGTGTTTTTTGATGAAAGCCTTCAATAGTGCAGCTGATAATAAAAATTTGCTTATGCGCAGCCCCTTCAATCTTTTCAATCTGATAAAGAGGCAAGGGCAAATGTTTGGCTTGTAAATATTCTTGTAACAAGGTTTTAGGATCTTTATGGCTTGCGGCACTAGAAAGAGAATACAATAAAGCCCTATACCACTGCAAAACCGTTTCGCGTGTTAATTCAAAGCCGCCATCTAAATACATGGCACCCACAATCGCCTCCATTGCACAAGAAAGAATGGACTGACGCTGCCCGCCACCACTTTTTAATTCACCCGGCCCGAGATAAAGATAGGTGCCCAATTCAAATTGCCGCGCCAAATCTCCCAGCGAATCCCGATTAACGAGCACCGCACGCCAGCGGCTTAATTCACCCTCGGTTGCCTCCGGAAATTGTAAATACAAGGCCTCGGCAATGATACAATTAATAATCGAATCGCCCAAAAATTCTAGGCGTTCATTGTGCTGACTGCCTTTACTGCGATGCGTGAGCGCCAGTTTAAGAAACCTAGCATCCTTAAATTGATAATGGATTTTATTACAAAGCTCGTCAAAATTTTCAATCATTTTAATGTATCCGTTTTCCGATGCGGTCCCAACGAATTTTATGCAAGCCAAAGGGGGCAAGCGAATCCCAGCTCATCCAAATTAATACTGCCTTACCGACTATATTTTCTTCTGGGACAAAACCCCAATAGCGGCTATCGGAGCTATCATCACGATTATCTCCCATTACCATATACATTCCTTCTGGAACATTAATATCTTGGAAATTATAAACCATTTTACTGGGCTGGATATAAATATCATGCACCACCCCAGATAAATTTTCTGTTTTTTCAATTACTTGAATCATTTCGCCGTTTTCCCGAGCAATTGATTTTTGAATGGGTAAACGAGGCAAAGTGGTTTGTAAAACTTCTTGGCCATTCACGGATAAGACCTTATTCACATAGTTGATATGATCACCGGGTAAGCCAACAATGCGTTTAATAAAATAATAATGTGGATTGGGCGGCCAGCGAAAAACAATAATATCGCCGCGCTGCGGAAGATTGATATTCAAAAATTTATGGCGAAACACGGGTAAGCGAAGACCGTAGTCAAATTTGTTCGCTAAAATAAAATCACCCATCAAGAGGGTGGGCTCTAAAGAGCCGGAAGGAATACGAAAGGGCTCAAATAAAAATGAGCGCAACAGAAAAACAATCAGCAAGATAGGAAAAAAAGCCTGTGCATATTCAATGATAACCCAAGGCTTCGGTTTCACTCGCTGTTCTTTTCTTTTTCTTTGCTGCGCAAAAAACAAAAAATCGACGAGGACTAGGAATCCTGTGACAAGCGTTGCCCATAATAGTAATTGCTCAAAATCAATATTCATCAAGATCTCTTTCATTATTTTACTTATCCTTATCCATTTTTAATACGGCTAAAAAGGCCTCTTGTGGAATTTCTACATTGCCCAACTGCTTCATTCGTTTTTTCCCCTCCTTTTGTTTTTCGAGTAATTTGCGTTTACGTGACACATCCCCCCCATAGCATTTTGCGGTGACATTTTTACGCAAGGCCTTGACGGTTTGCCTCGCGATAATTTGAGATCCGATGGCAGCTTGTATGGCAATATCAAACATTTGTCGTGGGATCAGTTCACACATTTTGTCTACTACTGCCTTTCCTCGCGAATAAGCTTGATCACGGTGCACAATGGAAGCTAAAGCATCAACTTTTTCACCATTAATCATTAAATCGAGTCTGACTAAATCTGCCACCTGAAAATGCACAAAATTATAATCGAGAGAAGCATAGCCTCGGCTCACGGATTTAAGACGATCAAAAAAATCGAGAACAATCTCGCTCATGGGTAAATCATAGGTTAGTGATACTTGATTACCATGAAACAACATATTATTTTGCACGCCCCGTTTATCTACACATAAAGTAATTACGGCACCAAGATATTGCTGTGGCACTAAAATATGTGCCCTACCAATCGGTTCGCGGACTTCCTGAATGGCATTGGGCGAGGGCAGTTTTGCTGGATTATCGACATATAAAATGTTGTCCTTCGTATCGAGTACCTGATAAACCACAGTGGGCGCCGTTGTTAATAAATTTAAATTATATTCACGTTCCAGCCGTTCCTGAACAATTTCCATATGCAGCATACCTAAAAATCCGCAACGAAAACCGAAGCCCATTGCTTCTGAGGATTCTGGTTCAAAAAAAAGGGCGGCATCGTTTAAACGGAGTTTAGCCAAGGCTTCGCGCAGCGCTGGAAAATCTTCCCCTACCAAGGGAAATAAGCCGGCATACACCTGGGGTTTTACTTTCTGAAAGCCGGGCAAGGGTTCTTGTGCCGGCGAATGAGTATGCGTCAGGGTATCTCCAACCGGCGCTCCATTAATTTCTTTAATGCCGGCAACGACATATCCTACTTCGCCGGCACGTAGATACTCTTGAGGCTCTCGTTTTGGTGTAAAAACACCGAGACCGCTTACCTCATGACTTCGACCTGTTGACATCACCAAAATTTTATCATTTTTGCGTAGGATGCCGTTCTTTACTCGAACTAAGGACACCACCCCTAAATAGGCATCAAACCAGGAATCGATAATTAAGGCCTGTAAAGGCGCCTCGCGTTCTCCTGTCGGCGCCGGTATTTTACTAATGATTCTTTCTAGCAGGGCCGAAATGCCGACACCTTGCTTAGCACTGATGCCTAAAGCATCTTGTGCAGGCAAACCAATGATATCTTCAATTTCATGGATGACACGGCTTGGATCGGCCTGCGGTAAATCAATCTTATTTAATACTGGAATCACTTCCAGTCCCTGCTCAAGCGCCGTATAACAAACAGCCAGGGTTTGCGCCTCCACCCCTTGTGCAGCATCAACAACAAGCAGCGCGCCTTCGCAGGCTGCTAGTGAGCGAGAGACCTCATAGGCAAAATCGACATGACCCGGCGTATCAATAAAATTTAATTGATAGGTCTCGCCCTCCTTCGTTTGATAATAGAGGGTTACACTATGGGCCTTAATGGTGATCCCACGCTCACGCTCTAGATCCATTGAATCCAGAACTTGTTCTGCCATTTCTCGTGATGATAAACCGCCACAGAGCTCAATTAAGCGATCGGCTAAAGTGGACTTACCATGATCAATGTGAGCAATAATTGAAAAATTACGAATATTTTGCATTTCAGCTAAAGGCATAATGAATCTTCTTCATGAATCGTAGTTGTACCTAATTTTACTTGTAAACGTCGATAAACAAGCGGATCGACAGAATCATAAAACACCAGGACCTTCGTCTTTTTTCTCTGCCCTCTCCTACCGCTTTCCCAAAGAGGCTGAAAACGCAAAAGACAAAACCAAGGAAAACGCGTGCTATCAGCACCTAAAAAAGCTGGATACTCTTTCCCAGAACGTTCTTTTAGCAGCCAGATTTTATCATTTTGACAGCTGAGACCTATAATGGTCTTTTGTCCTCTTAATAAAACCCAAGCATAGAGCAAGCGTCTTCCCTCAAGCATAAGCAGCAACACCAAGAACAGCTGTATATAATACGGCAAAAAACAACAATAGATACTAACTAAAGCACCTAAAAGAATAAATAACATGAGGATAAAAAAGGAGCGAGAAGGTTTAAGTTGAAGTTGGAACATGGTTATATTCTTGTATTTTTTTTATCAAGGGAAGAAAGCGAGCATCAGGCGGTTTTCTCCCTTCTACCAACCAAGCGAACAAATCTTGATCAAAATGATTCAGAAAAGCTCTAAATAGCTTTTGTTCAGCCGGCGCTAAAGCCAAAAAGCCCCTGTCTAGAAACCGTTCTAGAATTAAATCCAATTCCAGCATACCTCGCCGGCAAGCCCAGCGAAGGGGAGCCAGCACTGCGCTTCTCTTCATCTTCTTCATGATAAAATATGCTATATTATTAATATAAGGATAAAATTAGAGTGGGAAATATGCCAAGTTTGCTTGATCAAAATTTGCCCTCAATTCAAGAAAATCTTATATCCTCTCTGATGGAAATGAACAATAGCGGCCTTTTAACATATCTTATTCAAGAACTGAAGGGAAGAGAAATCAACCCGACACAGGAAGCAGCGGTTTTTATTTTAATTTCCCTCATTATTTATTATTATCCGCCAATCATCAACCATCCGCAGCGACAAAAACTCGAACAGCTCTATGATTATTGTTTCTCCATGTGCTCTTCACAGGAATTATTCACTATTTTAGAAAAACCTGAAAATGCTCAGGTAAAAATCTTGCTTTCTCAATATCTGAAACAGCTACTCGGCGCCAAGCCTTCTAACAAGAAAAATACCTCGCCTAAAAATCATCTTCTCGATAGCTATACCGGTTTTTTACTTCAGAGCTTTGATCCGCAAAGCAAAGAAAAACCGCCTCTGCTTAATTTTCTGCTTGATGATTATGCTAAATTTGTAGCAGAGATCGATCAAAGCGATAAAACCTCTAAAAGACCGACGCAAAAAGATTAGCCCTGTCATTCTGAGCGAGCCCCTGTCATCCTGAGCGCAGCGAAGGATCTGAATTGTCAATGAAATACAGATTCTTCGCT
>CAYXNR010000007.1:0-62745 GCA_964466595.1 uncultured Coxiellaceae bacterium
CCTTCCTCCGAAACCTCCCTCTCATCAACTTTCGCATACACGCGAGTTGGCTCCACAGTCTAAAATCAATATTCATAAACCTTGGTACTATCAAGCGCATTATTATGAAATTTATTATGACGAGCACATTAGACAGTATCGCATGGAAGACTTTGACGCTTTTGAAAAAAGAGCACGGCTAAAAGGTCCTTTGCTGGCTAGGCCCTCTGCCCCCTTTGGAGATTTAAAATCAAGTTCTCAGGACAAAGCCTCGAAGGCCTGCGAAGACAATTCAAATCGAAACCCTGCTGATGAGGAAAAACCAGTGAACTCTCCACAGGTAGTCGCAGAACAACAACCAGAAAAACAAGTCCATCGGAGTCCTTAAGTAAAAAATGATCAAAAAAAATAGTTTTTTAAAATTTTGTTTATTTTATATTTTTTTTTCCTTCTTCCATTCTGCCTTAGTCTATGCAGAATGGGTTGAGGATCTGAATCAGCCGCTCAATGAAAATTATTACCGTCTTAAAAAAGTGCTCGACTATTACGAAAAACTGCAGAGCCATTCCTGGTCTCCTCTATCGACCCTCGATCTTCAAAAAGGGAAAAGTGACTCTCTTGTCCCGGAATTACGCGAACGGCTGCGCTTAACAGGCGATCTGAGCGCAGCTGCGGATAGTCAGAGTGAACTCTTCGATCAGGCTCTAGAACAAGCTATCAAACGCTTTCAAGCACGACATGGCTTGAAAGCCGATGGTATTTTGGGTTTTAGAACCGAAAGAGAACTCAATATTTCTCCTTATGAACGCGCAGAAGAAATTCGTCGGAATATGCAACGCTGGGCAGCCCTACCCCTTCACCTTGGTAAACGCTTTATCTTCATTAATATCCCTGAATACCGTTTTGATTTGGTTGAAAATGGAAAATCGATGCTGACCATGAAAATTATTGTTGGCAAGCGGGAGCGACCCACACCGGAGCTAATTTCAAGCCTAACAGAGATTGAACTGAATCCCTATTGGAATATACCGCCAAACATCGCCCAAAAAGATATTCTGCCGAAAATTTTAAAAGACCCACACTATCTCGAGCAAATGAACATTAAAGTAGTCCAGCATCGCAAATCAGAAGTGATTACCCTCGATGCCAGCAAAATTGATTGGGATGAGGCCTATAAAAATGGCTTTGCCTATGAATTTCGCCAGGAGCCGGGTAAAAATAATGCTTTGGGGCTCATTAAATTTGATTTTCCGAATGAATATGATATCTACATGCACGATACACCGGCAAAGGAATTATTCAAGGAAGATAAACGCCTCTTTAGTTCCGGCTGTATTCGACTTGAAAAACCCTTTGCTCTTCTCTCCTATCTATTAAATAACGATCCTGAATGGGATATTCACCGCATAGCTGAGGCACTTCAGTCAGGAAAATTAACTCTCATCAAAGTGAAACCTGTGCCAGTTTATATTATTTATGCAACGGCCTGGGTTGATCGGGATGGGATCTTAAATTTTCGAAGGGATCCTTATGGTTATAATGAGGATCCGAATCTGGAAGATCTGACACCTGAAGCAGCTATTGATGATCCCTTTGCTATACCCCTATCTTTCTATGCCTGAAGGCGCTTATTGCGCATAAGCGATTTTATAGCCCTTCGCTACACTATTTTTACTTGAGATCTAAGGAATTTAAGGAGGGGGAGTTGCGGGGAGAAAACAGAGGGAAAGATGGCCTTCACCACCTTCCCCTTTTATCCTACCTCTTTCTTTTTTTCTTGCTAGAACTTTTTCTTGATTTTGATCTTGATTTAGCTTTTGTTTTTGCTTTAGCTTTCTTTTTCCCTGCCATGTTTCTTCTCCTTAAAAGTTAGTTAGGATGCTCGAATGACTCGAACAACTTTCATTATATATATTTTTTGAGGTATTTGTGAATACTTATTATCAATTTTTTTTCATACCTCCTTTTTTTCTTTTAGAACACTTAGAAAAATTTTTCATTTCTCGATTATTTTTGCAGCAGAACCTAGTAATAACCCTAGGTCTAATTAGAAAAGCGCCTAGGCTTCTTTTATGCTGGCTTGCCAGGCCTTCCGTTTTTTCAGTGGAAGACTTTTAACATATTTATCCATGGAAAGTGCTTCCTTCGAGATAAGCTCTTGCTCTATAAATTGACGGAAGATCGCTTTAATTTGTGGCGAGGAAAGAACAGTTTCAGGGTTGTATTTACTACGCTGAAGATGTAGCACCGTACTAATTGCCACTTCCGCATAAGCATAAAACTGCTCCATAAAAGCGGATTTATCAGTTTCTGCTAAGTTAGCAAGGGCCTGATCAATCATCTGAATACGAAAATTTTGATAATCATGACGAATTTCTTCAGCTAGCTGTTCTGAAGCAGA
Organism: uncultured Coxiellaceae bacterium; assembly: GCA_964466595.1. Taxonomy (GTDB): domain Bacteria; phylum Pseudomonadota; class Gammaproteobacteria; order DSM-16500; family DSM-16500; genus JABDGC01. The sequence goes on from CAYXNR010000007.1 coordinate 2,381, forward strand.
AATTTTCTGTTCTTTTTTGTTTTTTGCCTGTGAACTGCTGCCTCTTGTTTGCCGAGCAGGCTTGGCTTCCTGATAATCGAGGCGTAAGGCGCTTTGCAAATAAGCGGCCAGATTTTTGATCTTGCCAAGCTTGTAATTATGTGATTTCTCGATGAGAGCCATCTTTTCTAAAATCAGCTCTGCTCGATATTTTTTGAGAACTTGCGGAGCTTGCTTCTTAGAAAAATGATAGGTCTCGATCAAACGAGCAATCAGTTCGCTTTCTTCCACTTTGGAGAAAGTTGGCGTAGCTTGACTACTACCAATACGCCTTCTTTTGGGTCGTTCTTTTAAAGAAAAACGCAGCTTACTCACTCTTCGACCCTCTCGCTGCACTTCAGCCTCTACAAGGAGATCAGAATAGGTATTAACCTCTTCAACTGATTTATCAAGTACGCGCTTCTTAAAATCGCGGAAAATAGAATATTTGTCATGGGGGACGCCCATGAGTTTTCTAAAAGTTGCCATTTCAATCCATTTGGTAAAAGGCAGGCCACGATAGCGGATACAATTTTCGTATAAGGCCAAGCCATAGCTCGATCGAAATTGTGACTGAATAAAAAGATCGATTCGGCCAAACATCGAGGGTGAATGTAATAATTGTTTCATTCGTGGAGAATAAGCGTAATAGCAGAGTGGCCCCTGCAGGCTCACACTCGCGAGAATAGAACTTGCCGTCCAATCCTCCATGCCGGTTTTATCATTAATTAAATTCCATTCAATCACTGTGGAAAGCAATTCTTTTAAGGCTTCTTTAATGACCGCATGATTATTTCCCTGATAGCCAATCAACTTGCAGAGCTGTTTGACTGTGATCTCGTGTTCTTCTTGAAGCATGAGTTCAGGATAAGCATGATATAAAAGCGCGTTGGTTATTTTACGTTGCAGCAAACTCAGTGCATTCGAACAATGAATGGTCGCTGCATGTTTTTTTAATTCGCGTTTTTTAAGCTGCTCTGTCTTTTTTTCTTCTTTTTGTGGTAATCCCATAGCCGTCACATTTCTCCCATAAACGTCACTTCAAGCTCCCAAAGACGTCGCAGTTTCTCCCACAAACGTCACAAACACTCCCATAGCCGTCACATTTATTAGACTAAAAAATAAATGTTTCAAGTACTTGCCGCCGTCTAAACAAAAGATAAACCTTATAAAGAAAAACACAACTGTGAATTAATCTGTGTTTTTATTTTCGATGACACAAAATTGATAATATATTATGATTTCTTGTAATACAATTCTGGGATGAGAAGGAGCTTGGAATGAAAATTATTGCTTTTGTAAATAATAAAGGCGGCGTTGGAAAAACAACTTGTAGCAAAATTATGGCGGAATATTTATCTAAAGTAAAAAAAATGTCCGTTCTGGGCATTGATTTTGACCCACAATGTAATTTCTCTCATCAATATCTGCAAATGGAGATTGATCCGGTCGCGCCAGAAGGGCTCATCCCACCTATTCATCCTGACTATAATCCAGAAGACCAAGACGATCTGGAATGGGAAGGGCGAAGTAGTATTGCCGAAATTTTTTATGGACAAGGCGTTGTTCCCTATCCTACCTATATAGAAAATCTTGATATTGCTCCCGGACATGCAGAACGTTTGCTTGCAGCAGAATCAGTCAGAAAAACAGAAGTTGTTGATAAAGTGCACAAACAATTGGCGAATTTTTTAAATTCTGAGGACGTTCGTGCTGCTTACGATGCCATTATCATTGATACAGCTCCTTCTAAAGGTCCTTTAACTATTTCAGTCATGAAAGCAGCAACCGATATTGTGATTCCCTCTGTGATGGAGGAACAACCTGTTCAAGGTATCTATGGGATGTTGCAGCTGTGGATGCAAGAATCTTTGAGTCGGGAAAAATCACGACCACTCAACCTAGTGGGTATTTTACCGAATCTTTTTAAACAAACCCGCTTACATAAAGATCTATTGACTAGCTTACAAGGCAATCAAGCCCTTAATCGCTATATTCTTCCTGTGAAGTTGAATCAACGCATTGTTTATGCGGAAGTTGATGCTGAAGAAGCCAACCCGCGTTCTATTTTCGATTTTCCTGATGATCATATTGCGAAAAAAGAAGCTTTGGAAGCTTATCAACATATTGCCGAGAGGATTTATTCATGACTAAAAAGAAACGTTTTGGGGTGTCCAGTGCTTTGACACGTGGCCTGACAGAGACAATCCATGTTGTAGAAAATAATAGCGGTATTTTTCGTCATGCTGTTTTGCCTTTATCAAGGATTGAATTAGATCCAGATAATCCACGGAAACTAGCCATTAATCTAAAGGACGTACGAGAGGGCTTAAATAAATATGATCCGCTCTATGCTCAAAAAATAGAGGAACTGGAGCGCTTGAAAGAATTAGCTGCGACTATTCAAAGTAGCGGCGTTATTAATCCCATTGTGGTATATAAGCGAGGGGAACTTTATCGCGTCGTGGCAGGTGAGCGCCGTTGTTTGGCTTCCATTTTAGCAAATAAACATGAAATTGATGCGCGGGTATTTAATGAAAAACCGAAGGGCTTTGAATTAAAGCTGATTCAATGGATTGAAAACACAGCGCGGGAAGATTTGACCTTATATGAACGCATTGAAAATGTATGTGAATTGTTAAAGGAATATCATCAGCAAAATGGTCCGACAGAAATCACGGCTTCTTTATTGCGCGAACTAACGAGTTTATCCTTGCCCCAAGCCACTTATTATTTGGCGGTTTTAAATGCGCCGACTGACTTGAAAGAAGCCATCGAAAAAGGTGAAATACGCAGTTTAGACAAGGCAGCTCTCTTAGCAGGACTGTCCTCTGAGTTGATGCGCAAACAGGCAATCGAGGCTTGTATTCAGGGTTGTAGTTTAAAAGAATTGAGGCAAATTATTGCCAGGCAACGTGATTTATCTAAGAAACAGAAACAGGTAGCCTTGCAAGCCAAGCCCTTGAGATCCTTCTCACGGGGTATCAATATGGGTTCAACCAAGCATGTGGCTGTAGTGAAAGAATTGATGGATGCTATTTTGGGGCAAGGTAAGTATCAAAAATATCTGCCTATTTTTTCTGCTATTGATTGGGCACAGGTTAAACATACAGCGATGGCTTTTCGTCAATTAGTCGATATCCTGGAGAAGGAATTAGTAGGATAGATATGAAAACAGCAATGACTTCAATAAAATTACAAAAAAAACTGCATCATAAGTTACAGCAGACTGTAATTAATGATGAATATGGCATGCGTGGAAAAAATAAATGGATTGTAGAAGCAATTGAAGCTTTTTTAGCCCTGCCGGATTATCCTCACCTGGTTGATATAGCTAATTATTCCGAGCAATTGACTGAAATAATTAGCTTACGTTTCCCTGAGCTCTTAATGCGAAAACTGGATGAGGCAGTTATTCATGTGAGGCGTCATTATCCGGCTATGGAAGGCGTAAAAAGCAATTTAATTAGGGCAAGCATTATCCAAAGGCTCATACGCAATACCACTTCGGTCACCGAATAAACTCGCAACTTATTGAATATTTAATATTTTATTTTTTTCAGTCTCTATGCGGTACAAAAATTAAATGCGCTCCCCCTTGCCATGCTGAGCGCAGCGAAGAATCTGAATTATCAATGAGATACAGATTCTTCGCTGCGCTCAGCATGACAAAAGACGATTTTTGTGTACCGTACAGAATTTTTATAAAGGGATGGATCGTGGTCAAGTGAGAAGCTCTTGTGACGCTTATGGGATAAATGAAACTGTGACGTCTTTGGGATAAGACGGATGTACAAGTGTTCTACATAGAACCTTTTTTAAGATCCAGAGCTTTCCCTCACTGATCCACAGAGCTAGAGCAGACCAGCTCTGCCTCGAATCTAGGCCTTAAAAGAGGTAAAATATAAAAATAAGATATCTGTCTGTCTCGCTATTACTTCTGGTCCGCCCTTTAAAATAGGAGCGTCCATTCTATGCGACCTATTCATAGACAGCTGCGACACCGCCTATCAATCCTGACGCGCTATCGCTTATTCATCCTGATCGCTTTTTTATTCTTTGCTTTACTGCTTATTTATTTCGCCTACGATCATTCACTCGAAACCCTGGGTCAAACGAGTATTCAAGGTGAAAAAATTAACTTCCGTCATTTATTTGCGGCTCTCGTTTGGCTGCTCGCGGCAGCAATGGTGAATGTTGCGCTCACTCTTTTTGTCTGGGAAGGCTTGATCCATAAACGCACGGGGCGTCCCGTCCCCCAATTGCTACGCTCTACTGCAAGCCTGATTATCTTTCTGACGGCTTTTATTTTTATTGTTGCCTTCGTTTTTCATAAATCAATAACCGGCTTATTAGCAACCACGGGTGCCTTTGGTATTATTGTTGGTCTTTCTTTAAGAGGTATGTTCGAAAACGCGGCCCAAGGCATTGCTCTTAATATTGCACAAGTATTTAAACCAGGCGATGTTATTTCGATTCCTGGTAAATTCGATGAAATGGCTTTTGTAAAAGACATCACTATGCGCAATACCTATCTTCAGGATTTTGTCGGACATGTGGTTACTATTCCCAATTCCGTCATTTGCGCGAATGTCGTTCGTAATTATTCTCGTGCCCATATTTTTTCGGTCTGCTTTAGTATCATGATAGGCGTGCGTGGTTTATCTATTTTGGATGCGCAACGAATTTTGAAATCGGTCATTGCTTCAACAGACTTTGTAGTGCTTGAGCCGATGCCTTTGGTGTTGATTTCAGATATTCAAAATACACAAGTAAAATATGATCTTTCCTGCTGGGTGGAAAGAGATAAGATTACACCCATTCAGGCTAAGCATTTACTCTATAGTAATATTATAGAACAACTCGATGCTGCTGGATTTATCATAGGAACGCCCTATATTGATTATGAGGAAATTGAAAAACGCCTCGCTGTTGTTTTCCATCAGTTCGATCGTTTTAGTCATCTCTCTTCAGAAAGCAAGGAAGAATTTTTTGAACATGAGTTAGCGGATCGTCGTGCGCTTTCTGTTTTAAAAAAGGTGAATTTATTTTCTAGTCTCGATGATACGGAAAGAGAATGCCTGAGCGCAGGAATGAAGACGCTTTATTTCAAAGTAGGGGACAGCATTATTCGTCAGGGCGAAATGGGAGATCTGATGTATGTTCTTGTCGAGGGCAGCTTACAAGTTTATATCAAAGCACAAGGAAAAGGTGAGCCTATTCCTGTTGCGAAGTTAAGGCCGGGCAATTATTTTGGCGAAATGTCCTTATTAGTTGGTGAGCCACGCTCTGCAACGGTTGTTGCTTTAACAGAAACCATGATTTATGAAATCAGCAAGGAAATGATGTCGAAGCTCTTTGAAGAGCATCCGGATCTGATTCAGAAACTGAGTGAAAAAATTGCTGAACTGCAAGTAATTAATTTAACCAAGCAAAGAGAATACACGATTTCAGAGTTAAGCAAGCAAAAACAAAATTTTGTAAGCAATTTGATGAAGCGAATCAGAAAATTTTTCTGGAATAAGTAAGGTCTCTGGAATAAGTAAGGTCTATTGACAGTTCAGCCCTATCATCTGAGTGTAGCCTCGTCATCCTGAGCGTAGCGAAGGATCTTTTAACAAACCCACGACAATCATAAATCTTTCCAGCCTGGATTGCTTTGTTCAATTCATGCTATTTTCATGCTTCTTAACCATACGGGCTAAAGTCCAGTTGACTAAAATAAAATTACTTGCTAATGTACAAAAAAATTAAAACACAACACGAGTTTATGTACAAAAAATTACCTATTCTTATTTTTTTTATCTTACCGACTCTTCTTTTTGCGCTCCCCGGCCCCTATTTTAAAGCAGAAGTAGGTGAGATAGCCGAAGCAGTTCCTTTTCCTATTTACTTTTTAACTTATGCGGATAGTTCAGGTATTGGCGGGCGGATCGCAGCAGGTTATTTATTCGGAAATTCTCATTTCAATTATGGTATTGAAGCCGGAACCTTAATTTACCCACATCTATCAGGTCATAACTGTTCTTTGCTTGAAAACTGTTCCCTAGAAATTGTCCAAGGTTACGGTATGGATGTTCTTGGAGTTATCCAATATACCTTCGATTCTCATTTTTTAGTATTTGGGAAGGGCGGTGCTATTTACAATCATCAAAAAATTATTAATAAAAATATGGATACCTGGAATGGTGTTGAAACTTGGAATGAAACACAAGAAACCAAAATTTCCTATAGCCCTGAATTAGCGCTCGGAATAGGCTATCAACTTTCCAATCATACTGAAATTATTTTAACGGAAAGCACCATGCTGACTCATCAAAGTATGATGAATACCTTGCTTTTAGGAATTTCCTATTCGTTTTAATTGGGAGTCTTTCAAAAATTTGCTTGTTCAAGTTAAGTTTTTGAAACAAAAGGATTGTCCTTAATATAAAACCGTAGCTGCCGCTTTGCCCAATGTTTTGCATAGGCAACACCAATACGAGGTCTTTTTACGATTTTGAAAGTTTCGCTATTCAGATCTTCAGCGAGATAGAAAGTAGAACTGAGTAAGTCATGCCCGTGTAAACTTTTATTAATATGCATGGCTCGACACAAAAGACCGGGGCCTTGTGTTCGCTCTTCCACATTTTTTATGGGTTCTAGGGCACGAAGTAAAACGGCGGCTGCCTGTCCTTCTGCTTCGGTAACGACATTCATGCAATAGTACATCCCGTAAATCAAATAAACATAGGCATGTCCTGGCGGGCCAAACATAACTTTAGTTCGGGGTGTTAAGCCTTTGGCGGAATGCGCAGCCAAATCATGCGGCCCGAGATAGGCTTCTACTTCAACAATGCGACCAATTCTTTTGATGCCACCGGATTGATGAATTAAATATTTTCCCAATAAATCCTTTGCAACAATAATCGTAGCTCGGTCATAAAAATGGCGCGGTAGTTTTTTCATGCTTTTTCACATCATTTCATATTGCGGGCCGCTGCCACCTTCCGGCGGTGTCCAGACAATATTTTGGGTAGGATCTTTAATATCACAGGCCTTACAATGGACGCAATTGGCAGCATTGATTTGGAAACGAGCTTGTTCCTTTGTGTAAACTATTTCATAGACACCGGCAGGGCAATAGCGTGTTTCCGGCGAAGCATAGCGAGGTAAATTAATTTTAATCGGTACTTCTGCATTTTTTAAATGAAGATGACAGGGCTGATCTTCTTGATGACTGATATTAGCAAGATAGACCGAACTCATCAGATCAAAGGACAAGAGATGATTGTGTGGCGGATAATTTATTTTAGAACAGGCTTGGGCTTCTTTCAGGCTAGCATGATCTGGAAGGGTATGATGTAAGGTCCAGGGCGCATGACCGCGAAAGAGATAGGTATCGAGGGCAGAATAAATGAGACCGAGCCACAGTCCCCAGGTTAAGGCCGGTCGAATATTGCGTACTTGATATAATTCCTTTCCGATCCAGCTTTCCAGACAACGAGGTTTATACTGCTTTCCTTCTTGTGGTCTTGCCTCAGTTAATAAAGGAAAAACTGTTTCCGCTGCGATCATGCCAGATTTCATCGCATTATGAATTCCTTTCAGTTTAGCAACATTAAGAAAGCCTGCCCCACAACCGAGGATTAAGCCACCAGGAAAACTGAGTTCGGGCAGTGCTTGTAGCCCACCTTCATTCAAAGCGCGGGCTCCATAAGCAAGACGCTTGCCCTGTTCAAGAAGAGGAGCAATGCGCGGATGGTTTTTAAAGCGTTGAAAGCTTTCATAAGGATTGAGATAGGGATTGTTATAATCTAAACCCACTACGAAACCGAGCGCTACTTTCCTATTTTCGAGATGATAGACAAAAGAGCCGCCGTAGGTTTTTGAATCGAGCGGCCAACCGATGGTATGTAAGACCGAGCCCGGTCGATGCAGGGCTTCCGGGATTTCCCATAATTCTTTTATACCAAGGCCATAGGTTTGTGGATCAACTGCTTTTCTTAAATCAAAACGCTTAAATAATTGCTGAGTTAAAAATCCTCGACAACCCTCAGCAAAAAGGGTTTGTTTGGCATAGAGTGCCATCCCGGGTTGATAACGTGAACTGTGCTCTCCATTTTTTTCAACACCTTTATCGCCGGTGATGACTCCAGCGATTCCTCCCTCAGCATGATCAAGAAGCTCTGTCGCTGCAAAACCAGGAAAAATATGAATGCCGAGCGTTTCAGCATAGCGAGCTAGCCAACGACATAATAAACCAAGGCTAATAATATAATTACCCTGATTTTTCATGGGCGGGGGAGTAGGTAAGCTCCATGCCTTCCTCTCTGTTAGGAAGACAAATTGATCCTCTGTGACAGCTGTGTGAATGGGAGCCTCTAAGCTTTGCCAATTCGGGATTAATTCATTGAGAGCCCGGGGTTCGAATACTGCACCTGATAAAATATGAGAGCCCACCTCGGCCCCTTTTTCTAGAATGCAAATTTGGAGTGGTCGCTGCTCTTTTTCTCCCAACTGAGCGAGGCGAATAGCAGCTGCAAGCCCTGCAGGACCTGCGCCAACGATGATCACATCAAACTCCATTTTTTCACGAGACATGCAAGCTCCCTTAGCTCAAAAGCATTCCACTGCCAATGCTGTAGCTTCCCCACCTCCTATACAGAGGGAAGCAAGCCCACGTTTTAAACCTTGTTGTTTCAAGGCCGAAATGAGGGTAACGATAATTCGTGCACCAGTTGCACCGATAGGATGCCCAAGGGCACAACCACCACCATGAATATTGACTTTTTCTCGCGGAATTTTCAATTCACGCATAGCAGCAAGTGTTACGACTGCAAAGGCTTCGTTAATTTCAAAGAGCTCAGTTTGCTCGACAGTCCAGCCAATTTTTTCCATCAAGTGTCGGATGGCATCAATAGGTGCTGTGGTAAATTGTTCGGGTGCTTTGGCAAAGGCAGAATGTGCCACAATACGCGCAAGCGGTTGAAGACCTCTTTTTTCTGCTTCAGATAAGGGCATTAAAACTAAAGCGGCAGCGCCATCTGAAATAGATGAGGAATTGCCTGCGGTGACGCTACCTGCTTGACTAAAGGCGGGAGGAAGTTGTGAGAGTTTTTCGAGTTTAACAGAACCCGGCCTCTCATCGGTATCAATGCGTTTTTCGCCTTCTTTGGTTTTGGCGGTGAGCGCTACAATTTCTGCTGCAAAATATTTTTCTGCAATCGCTTTTCGAGCTCGCTCAAAGGAAGAAAGCGCATAATGGTCTTGTTCCTTGCGTGTAAAACCAAATTCTTTTGCACACTGTTCTGCAAAGTAGCCCATCGGACGCCCTTGCTCATAGGCATCTTCCAAACCATCTTTCAAGATATGATCAAGAACTGCTGCAGACCCCAAACGATAGCCTTGACGTGCTTGAGAAAGTAGATAGGGAGCCTTGCTCATACTTTCCATGCCACCGGCTACAATAATTTTTTGTTGACCGCTTAGTAAAATAGCCTCTGCTAACATCACTGCTTTCATGCCGGAACCACACATTTTGTTAATCGTGGTACAGCCTGTTTTTACAGATAGGCCTCCGAAAAGAGCCGCTTGCCGAGCCGGTGCCTGTCCTTGAGCTGCGGGTAAGACACAGCCCATGAGGACTTCATCCACAGCAGCAAGTGGAACAGCTGCGCGTTCCAGGGCTGCTTTAATAACGGCAGAACCCAATTGCGGCGCAGAAAAATCTTTTAATTCTCCTAAAAGATTTCCCTGTGGCGTTCGAGCCAGTCCAACGATAACGATAGAATCTTCCGCCATGTCTGCTTCCTTAACGGCTTTCTCTTTTAGTTAATTCTTCATTTTTAACATTACTTTCTTGCTGTCGTAAGAGAGATTTCATTTTCTGTAACTTATCTGCATCAAAGACAAATCCGGCATCGAGGAGTGCCTTTTCAGGATTTTTTTTAAATTGATCTCGAAATTCAAAATTATTGACCCAGATTTCAAAAACCTCCTTCAATTCCGCAGCTGAAAGCGTAGAAGCCGCTGTTTCTTTGACATCGAGAGTCCATAAAGGGTATTGGCCAATTTTGCCATGAGGAACGACATTAAAATAGCGAGAAGCGGCTGCTATAATTTTTTCTTCAGAATAATTTTGACTGTATTCTTTAGCCCTTTCAATTTGTTTTACATTTTGACAGTCTTCGAGATTCACACGATTATTGAAAATAATACGTTCACTACAAATTTTCCGCAGATGCTTAAAAATTTCATCATGATCAAGATAATGATCAGGGTTACGAGCACTGCCAAAATAAAGATACTGATACATATTCAACATGAGGACAGTTTGAAAAGGCCCGCCGAACTCAGCTATGCGTTCAGCAAGCTCGTGTAAGCGAAGAAACTCAAAGTGAACCTTATCGTTATGCAAATAGTCTTTGAGCCAGCGGCAGACCTCAAGATCATATTGATATACATCAATCCCCAAGCAGCGAGTACAATGCGGATCCTCACTAGCCATAAAAACAAAAAATCCTTTAGAAGAACCGATATCTAAAAAGCTGCTAAGAGGCTCTGGAAAAAGACTGCGTATTCTATGATAACGTTTGGCTAATTCACGGGTAGGAAATAAGTGATTATTCTTTACCTTATAATTATGATTATTGGGATAGGCAGCTTTTAAATAATTTAAATATTCCTTAGCGGTGGGAGATAAATTTTGGTTTGGGTTGATGATCTTGCTTACACCTTTTAAAAGTTTAGAAAACACTGAATCCTTCTCCTGCTTAGACATGAATGACTTGCACTCATTATAGACAGAGTTTTTGAGGCATTCTAGAAATAAAATTTCTAATTCTTTGATCAAGCCTCAGCCAGAAGGCATGTTAAAATAAAAAAGTCATAGAGCTCTTTTCTGAAAAAGATGGATCATTTATGCCCACTTATCTCGAAAGTGCTACTGTAAGTATCTCTGAGCGAGGGGCCTTGCTCAAGGCTTTTCCCTGTTTCTCCTTCTTAGCTTCAGAGCAAACGGAGGAACTAGCCCTATTGCTGCAAGAGCTCCGTTATGCTCCGGAAGAAGTGGTTGTCAGGCAAGATGAACTGGTTGATTCTGTTTATTTTATTGTGCAAGGAGAAGCAGAAGTCACGATTCTTGCTGAACCTCTAGCGGTTTTACACGCAGGAGACAGCATCGGTTTAAATGATACTGGATTTTTTTCTGCTTCTGGCAAGCGAACGGCTACCGTAAAAGCGAATTCTGAATTGTTATTGTTAGTACTTTCACTAAAAGATCTCCATCATTTTTTGGAAAAAAATAAACTGGAATCCGAGATGTATGCAGCAGCCGAAAAAATGCTTCGTATTCGGCTGATCAAGCAAAGTTTGCCTTTTAGCAAACTTACTCATGAGCGTTTGCAGTGGCTCAGTGAAAAAGTAGAAAATCTCAGTGTGCCTGCGGGCACGGTTATTTTTAAACAAGGTGAGCAGGGAAATAAATGCTATTTGATTCGTTCTGGAAAAATAGAAATTGCTTCACTTGAAAAAGACGGATCTAGCCATCTCTTAGCAGTTTTAAAACCGCCCACCTTATTTGGCGAAGCAACCTTGGTGACGCAGCAACCGCGTAATGCGACAGCGCGAGCGCTTGAAGATTCCCAATTATTAATCCTTTCATTTCAATATTTAAATGAATTATGGGAAAAGGAGCATATTGTAGCGGAAATGTTTATGACACTGATGGTTGATCGCAGTCGCCCTGTGCGAAACCCGGAGGTTCGTGATTATACTCGAAACACCGCTGATGGTCAGACGATTGTGATTTTAAAAAATCCCGATACGGCTAGTTATTTTAAATTATCTCAAGAGGGGTGGTTTATCTGGAAGCAAATGAATGGTCAGCAAACCTTGCTTGAAATTACCATGGCTTTGGCCAATCAATATCAACTTTTTTCTCCTCATTTGGTCGTGGCCTTAATTTCAAAACTGGCACATGCTGGCTTTGTTTCAAATGTGAATCTCGGAACCCTTGAAACTGAAAAGAAAACCACTTTCGAAAAATGGCTCTTCCGCTTGCAGCGCCTCCTGGATTTTAGAATTATTTTTAAAAAAGTGGATCTGTGGTTAACTACTTTTTACCAAAATGGGATTAAATGGTTGTTTACTCCTATTGGGCAAGGCCTACTTGCCTTTCTCACCTTAGGCGGCTTCATTGTTTTTTTATTACTCGAAAACCATATTATTCATTTGTTTCAAATGCTGCACGCCAGTTGGTTGATCTTTGTTGGGATGCTTCCTTTAACGATGTTAACAGCGGGCTTACATGAATTAGGCCATGCTTTTGGCACCAAGGCCTACGGACGCCAGGTTCACGCCATGGGTGTGGGATGGAATTGGACGCGACCAATTGCCTTTACCGATACCACCGATATGTGGCTCGATACACGCGGACATCGGATTGTGGTTAACCTCGCCGGCCTTTATACCAATGTTTTGATGGCAGGCCTCTCTTCCTTATTTATTTTGTTTGTGCCCTCTCTGTATTTGCAGGCTTTTTTGTGGCTGTTTGCTTTGACAACTTATATCAAGGGTTTTGCTATGCTGAATCCCGCAGAGGATATGGATGGCTATTTTATCCTCATGGATTTTTTCGAAAGACCGCATCTTCGGCAAGATGCCACGGTCTGGCTCATCAAGAAATTTCCTGGGCTGCTTAAACAGCCGTCCTTAATTTTGAAATACGGTCCTGAGGCAGGATATTGGCTCTGCTGTTTGGTTTTTCTGGTTCTGACAGCGCTGATTACTTTTTATGTACAAGCTTTCATACTCAAGCTTTTAGGGATGTCAGTTAATCCTTACTTAACCCTTCTCATCCCAGCCTTCACGGTAGTTTTGTCTAGTTTGACGCTGATCTCAGATATTCGAAAACAAGAGAAGGCGAATCATTAAATACGCATGGGAATAATAACGAGTTCTTTGCCTTCTATATGTAAATGACGTTGTAAGGTATTAGGCGTTTCATTATGGAGAAAACGGGTTATCCAATTATCATGTTTGAATACCAATTTACTAGAAAAGAATATACAGTTAGGAAATTGTTGACATACTATTTCTGTTAATTTATCCAATTCCTCTACCGTATCCGTACCAAAGGCCGTATAGGCTTTTGCAGGAATACCATATTGGTTACAGTATTTTATAAAATAATCGAGTGTTTCATTCACTTCCTGTTTCATTTTTTCCAACTCATGAGGCCCACTAAAACTTTGTACGTCGACAATGCCAACACTTAAGAAGACAAAATTTTTATAATGATGAGGAAACATGCGTAATACACAGAGTAAGGTGTGCATGCCGACACCTAAATTTTTACCTACCAAAATGCCGGCTGTTGGTTGTTGTGGATCGGGCAAAGGCGGCGTTAAGGGGTTGTCGATGAGGGGTTGTTTCAGTTGAACATCAAAAACAGCTAATTTTTTTGCAACGCGTTTATAATGCTGCTTAATGAGCAAGCAAAATGCTATCACTGCGCAGGTGATGGTGAGTGTTAACCAGCCGCCGGCTTGCAATTTTGATAAGAGGGTGATGATTAAGATACTGCCTGTAATAAGAAAGGCCGTGAAGGAAAAAATAAGCCGCCAACGCCAATTGGGAGAGGCTGCTTGTTTTTTTCGGATCCAATACATACTCATTCCCAAAAGCGAGAGGGTAAAAGTAATAAAAACATTAATACTATAGAGCACGACGAGGACAGACACTGCTCCCTTACACCAGATTAAAATACCAAGGGCTGCAAGACCGAAGAGAATCACGCCATTTTGAATAACCAGACGAGTAGATAAATGGCGAAAACGGTTAGGCATCCAGCTGTCAATTGCCATATTAGCTAAAACCGTGGGACCTGCTAAAAAACCAGTATTGGCACCGACAAAAAGAAGACTGGCTTCAAGTAACAAAGTAAGCAATAAGGCGAGATGGCCAAAATAAGAATTGCCTAAAATAGTCTGAAAGACGATAGCATTGAGCGTCTGTCCGAGGGTCGGAAGGGGCTGCCATAAGAGATAAAGTAAAATGAAACCGGCAGCAGTGAAGCTGAGCGAAGTGGCCATATATAGCATCGTCCATTTTCCGGTGACAACGCGAGGCTCACGTAAGCGATTTACATTATTCGAAACAGCTTCTAGCCCTGTATAAGTACCGCCTCCCAAAGAATAGGCATGCAAAACTAAAGCGAGAAAGGGCAACCACCCGAGGCTATGAATAAAGATATTTGTTTCTTGTACGGTTTCATGCATCACAGGAAAGATGCCACTTCGGTGTGCGCTAATACCATAGATGATCAGTGTAAAATGAACGAGTATAAAGCCAAGAAAGATGGGCATGAGAATTTTAATCGATTCTTTCATACCTCGCATATTGAGGATAATAAGAAATAAAATTAAGACTGCTTCTGCTAGCAATTTATAGGAAAGCAGGGCTACAGGTAGCAGACTAAAAATAGCATCCATCCCACTAGCCGTCGAAACGGCAATGGTTAATACATAGTCAATGATCAAGGCTGCTCCTGAAACAAGACCAGCATAAGGGCCCAGTAATTGGGTAGATACTTTATAACCACCACCGCCACTTGGAAAAAGCTCAATGACTTGGTTATAAGCGAGCGAAATAAGGAAAACAGTTAGCGCGGTAGCGATAGCAATATAAAGCGCAAAATGAGTATGCCCCCCTAAAGCAATGAAGGCTTCTTCTGGACCATAGCAAGAAGAAGAAAGACCATCGGCACCCAAACCCACCCAGGCAAGAAAAGCAACCAGAGAAGTGTGTTTTAAAATGGCAGGATTAAAAGGATTGAGGGGATGGCCGAGCAAAACATTTTTTATTCGCGTTTTGAATCTCATAGCACTATCCCTTTGTAAGGACTGAGAGCAATCACCTGTCATCCTGAGCGTAGCGAAGGATCTATTTTAAAACGACAGATACCCCAAACGCTCAATACGCTTTTCCAAAGGAGGATGCGAGGAGAACAATTCAAGCCAACTGGATCGGTGTGAAATTTTAAGTGCTGCGATTGAAGGCGCTCGATCATCTTCATAGCCTAGAGCAGTTTGTAAACGTTTCAGCGCGGCTATCATTTTATCGCGACCGGCAAGACGCGCTCCACCGGCATCAGCTCGATATTCGCGCCAACGGGAAAAAGCAGCAACAATGAGGCTTCCTAGAATAGTAAACAAAATATCAAAAAGAATAATTAAAAGATTGTAGATTAAAAAAGAAGGTCCCTCTTCTCTATCTTCATTTTTTGAGAGTGCCATGGAAATTCCATAGGCCAGAATTCTGGATAAAAAGAGAGTGAAAGCATTGACGACTCCTTGTAAGAGGGTCATGGTGACCATATCACCATTGGCTATATGAGACATTTCGTGACCAATTACACCATCAATTTCATCTGGATTCATGTTAGTGAGTAGTCCGGAAGAAACAGCTACCAAGGCATTTCCCTTTGAAGGTCCGGTAGCAAAAGCGTTTAATTCAGGAGAGTGATAAATGCCCACTTCAGGCATTTTTGGAAGTTGCAGGCGGCGGCTATAGCCTTGTACGATATCTAATAAGAAACGTTCTTCACGGGTTGCTGATTTTGAGTTAATAATGACCACGCCCAAGGCAAATTTAGCCATGACCTTTGAGAGCAATAAAGAGATAAAAGAGCCGGTCATTCCCCAGAGGGCGCAAAAAATAGCTAATTGAGTATAATCAATGCCATAGGAGTTTAAATAAGGGTGAAGGCCGAGAGCCGTTGTAATAATAGAGATGGTGGTGATGACCAAAATATTCGTTACAACAAACAAAAGTATTCGTTTAAACATAAGTGCCTCAGCTAGCTTTTTGCTCTCATCTACGCTGATAACATACCTTATTTTGCTTGCATTCGTAAAGCGCCGTCCAAACGAATCACCGAGCCATTCAACATTGGATTTTCGATAATCTGTTGCACTAATTGAGCAAATTCTTCTGGTTTGGCAAGCCGCTTAGGAAAGGGGACGGCGGCAGCCAGTGTTTGTTTGGTTTCCTCAGGCAATTTTTCAAAAAGAGGTGTGTTGACGAGGCCAGGGGCAATGGTCATGACCCGTATTCCGAACTGCGCTAGTTCACGAGCAGCCGGAAGCGTCATGCCGACAATCCCGCCTTTTGAGGCGCTATAGGCAACCTGCCCAATTTGTCCTTCATAGGCAGCAATAGAGGCGGTATTAATAATCAGACCTCTCTCACCAGATTCGAGAGGTTCTAGTGTCGTCATCGTATGGGCTGCCATTCGCATTAAATTAAAGGTGCCACAGAGATTGATGTTAATCAGAGCCTGAAATTCTTCTAAAGGCAGCGGACCTGCTTTGCCCACCATGCGTTTTGAAATGACGACCCCAGCACAATTCAGACAAAGGCGTGCCGGCCCTAATTTTTTGTTGACCTCGTGAACTGCCTTTTCCACGCTTTCTGCTTTGGAAACATCACAGAATAAAGCGAGACCCTTGATTTCTTCCGCAAGAGCTTCCGCTGCCTCTTGATTTACATCTAAGAGTGCTACTTTAGCACCTGCTTTCGCCAGTCTTCTAGCCGTAGCTGCGCCCATTCCCGAGGCGCCACCACTAATGAGAGCTACACTATTTTTTATTTCCATCTTGCTTCCTTATTTTTCTTGTCATCTTCAGTTCAGTACCATATTCTTTCTCGAGATAAAATAAAACCCTCCATGAAGGAAATAATGAAAATACTAGTTGCTATTAAACGTGTACCCGATTTTAAAACCAATATTCGTCTACGAGCCGATGGCAGTGCTATTGAAACCACGAATGTGAAGATGTCGATGAATCCTTTTGATGAAATCGCAGTTGAAGAAGCACTGCGCTTAAAAGAAAAAGGATTGGCGAGAGAGCTTGTGGTCATTTCGATCGGTCCACCTGCCACCCAAGAGATCTTACGTACGGCTTTAGCCATGGGAGCAGATCGCGCGATTCTCGTGCAGACCGAAATAGAAATCCAACCGCTTCAGGCGGCTACAATCTTAGCTTCCTTTGTTCCCAAGGAAGCCCCGGAGCTTATTATTCTCGGTAAGCAAGCCATTGACACGGATAATAATCAAGTGGGCCAAATGTTGGCAGGCTTACTGAAATGGCCTCAAGGTACTTTTGCTTCAGAATTACGAGTAGAAGAGAAGGGGATTCAAGTCACCCGCGAAATTGATGGCGGACTCGAAACCTTGTTTTTAAAACTGCCGGCCGTGGTTACCACAGATCTTCGCTTGAATGAACCGCGTTATATTTCGCTTCCTAATATTGTTCGAGCAAAGCAGAAACCACTTGAAATGCATACTCTTGAGTCGCTGGGTATCGAACTTTCCGCAGGAATTAAACTACTGAAGTTATCCCTGCCTGAAAAAAAACGTCATACTCGATACCTGGAAAATGTGACTGAACTAGTGCGCTGTCTTAAAGAAGAGGCAAAGGTTTTATAGGGGGCGGAGATGAGCATCTTAATTCTTGCAGAACACGATAATCAACATTTAAAGGAAGTCAGTCGACATGCTGTAACCGCAGCTCTCCAGTTAGAACAGGAAGTGGAGGTATTGGTGGTGGGCTGGCATTGTGAGCGGGTGGTAGAGGAAGCTGCGAGCTTAGCCGCAGTTAAAAAAGTGTGGGTAGCCGATGCAGAGGTATATGCTCATCAACTAGCCGAAAATACGGCTGCTCTGCTTGCGTTGCAGGCTAAAAATTATAACTATCTGTTGGCTACGGCTTCGACTTTTTCAAAAAATATTTTACCGCGCACAGCAGCACTCCTCGGTGTGAATATGATTTCAGATGTGGTTGAGATTAGTTCCCCAGCTACCTTTGTTAGGCCTCTTTTTGCAGGCAATATCTTAGCTACTGTGCAAAGTCCGGATCCGCTTAAAATCTTAACGATACGCGGCACGGCTTTTAAAGCAGCAGCTATAGAGAAGAAGACGGCCATCGTTGAAAAATTGTCACAGGAGTTGCCCGCTGAAGGCTCTTCTTTTGTAAAACAAAATTTAACTGCTTCTGAACGACCAGAATTAACAGCTGCCCGTATTGTTCTCTCCGGAGGACGAGGCTTAAAAAGCGCGGAAAATTTTAAATTGTTGGAAAAAATTGCTGACCATTTAGGTGCTGCAGTAGGTGCTTCTCGGGCTGCGGTGGATGCTGGCTATGCTCCCAATGATTATCAGGTGGGGCAAACCGGTAAGGTCGTGGCTCCCGATTTATATTTTGCCATTGGTATTTCAGGCGCTATTCAGCATGTTGCCGGAATGAAGGATAGTAAGGTCATTGTCGCTATTAATAATGATCCGGATGCGCCTATTTTCCAAGTGGCAGATTATGCGCTAGTCGGTGATTTATTTCAGATTTTACCTCTGCTAGAGAAGGAGCTAGATAATCAACCCTAAGAAACTGAAAGCTTAAGAAAAGCTCATCATTCTAATAATTATCCATTATACTGAGGGTAAGAGAGCAGATCCAATTAGGGTGGAGAAAAGCAAGTGATTGAATATAATAATGAAAAATACAATAAAAGGAGGGAAGAGGAAGGGGAAAGTGAAGATGGCCGCAGTAGTCAGGGCGGCCAAGACGGTGCCCTTGAATTTCGTGATTTTGTTTTCGTTCATAAAGAACAGAAGCTTTCTCCCCAAGAAGAAAAACAATTATTAGCGGAACACAAAGAAACCAACAATGCCTTGGTTGAAAAACAAAAACAACTCCGAGATGAAAGAAGGGATAGAAAAGAAAATAAAACGGTTGGCAATCAATATGGAAGCGGAATGCAAGATAGAGAAGCTTCCTTTTTAAATCATCCGATCTTGAGTGAAGCAGCTCAGTTTGGAGCAACCGATCCTAAAGTCAATCCTAACCCGGTTATTAATGATGCGGATACTAATTCAGAGAAGAAGGAAGAACTAGTCTATCAACATCAATTACGTCTCGGTCTTCAGAATCAACCCCGTTTTAATCCTAAACCATCGCCGTTTTAAAGGTCTTTTATGTCACTTGCAACTGCAATCATTGAAGGCGATTTACGGACCGTGGAAGAGTGGTTGCGGCATCGTGTTGATCCCAATGAAATGGATGATTATGGTTTTACCCCTTTAATTGAAGCGGCTATTGTGGACAATGCGGAAATTGCTAAACGCTTACTTGATTATGGAGCAGATGTAAATGGTCAGGATGCGACGGGAAATACGGCCTTACATTGGGCGGCTGAAAATAATAATGTTCAATTGGTTCAGTTATTGCTAAAGCATCGCGCTAATCCCAATGCCTATACGCTGTCCGGTCAGCCTGTGTTGGTCATGCCGATTCTGCGTCGCCAACAGGAATTAAAACGTCTGCTTTATGAAGCAGGGGCTGATGAAACCTTTGCCCAGGATTATATTAATGTCAAACTGCTGGGGCATATGTTTGAATTAGTGGGCACAACCAGTATTGTGGATCCGCAAAATCACTATGTCGAAGTCGATTTTGAAGGATTTTTTCTGGAAATTACCTTGGGCCTCATTTGTGATTCGCTGACTCAATTTCAAAATAATTATGGGGCAAGAAAATTAAGGCGTTATCTGGGTTTGTCGCAGGTGATTGTCGATGTGATGCATCGTGCTGCTGAATTAGCTCGTTATCGCCAATATCGAGTTGATGTGAATAAACATCGAAAGACTATCTTGGCCTTATTGGATGAGGAGCCGCTGATTATTCCCATTGGCTATGAGGGACATGCGATTACCTTTGTAAAATACGGTCAGATTTTTGCAAAATGCGATCGACGAGAGGATAGTCGTCTTTTTGATAATATTATGTGTTATCGTATTGGCCGACCGGAAGCCCTCACACCTGATTTCCTCATTCATCTCCTGTATGACAAGCAGAATGGACAGTTTATTAATGAGGACTTAGCTCGACTGCTTGAGCTTGAGCCGCTGACAGAGTTAAAAGTAGAATCGCAAATTGCGGGTAATTGTTCTTGGGCTAATGTAGAAGCTTGTATTCCCACCTTGTTTTTTCTTATTTTGGCTTCTTTGCCAGGGGGAAATGATTCTTTGGCACAGTATAAATCTTTGGCTTTAAATTTTTATCATAAATGGCGGGAGTGGAATAAGGATCGGGCGCTGCAATTTTGTTTGCAGAGTTTTAAAGAGGCGAATGCAATCCGCAAGGCAGCGAAGGCAGAGATTTTGGCTGCTATTCTTTTTCAGCGCTGTGGGAGCGGGCAGATGATAGATAAAACAAGGATAGAGGCTATTTTGCCGGTTTTTTTAAATTCACCGTATCAATATATTTTGCAGAATTATTTGCAGGTTTATTATTATAGAAGACCGACGGAGGAGGGAGAGCGGTTTGCGAGGCTTTTGAAGGAGGAAGGGCTAATTAAATAGCTTTTCCATGATCTTTGTCAGGATGGGCTTAGACCACGCTGTTTGGGAATGGAAAAGCGTTTACGATGGCTAGTCGACTATTTGAATCTATGGTATCTTGGGATCAGGAAGGTCGTACTATCTAAGGAGCTTAAATTATGGAATTGTTAATGTTAAAAAGCTGGGATTTATATTCTTATCTGTGTTTTATTCTCTTGTTAGTCGGCGGTATTGATCTTGGTCTGTATGGGATTATAGGGATTAATCTCTTTTCCGCTATTTTCGGCGGCTTTCTGGCTCGTCTTATTTGTCTGCTGATTGGTATTGCGGCAGGTTATTTGATTTATTTGCTGGTTCTGGAAAGGAAAAAAGTAGTTTGAATTTAATTGCGGGGCAGGCAAGCCCTTCGCCTTGAGGTAAGCGTTTTGCCTGCCCCGCAGTCTGCAAGCAATCAGTTCTAGGACTGAGCATCTTTTTCAAGATGAGTAACCCAGTCTTCGGCCTCCTTAGATTCGGGATTTAATTCTAAAGCGCGTTTGAAATTATCTAAGGCCTCTGTGTTTTTACCGATTTGTTGTTGGCAAAGCGCGATATTGTAGCGCAGGCTGAATTGTTCTCCAACATAAGGAGCAGCTTGCTGATAATAGTCGAGGGCTTGCTCATATTGTTTGAGGGCGTGGAAGAAAACGCCAATTTCAAATAAAACGCATTCTGTTTTAGGCAGGTGATAAAAATTACTGGCGAGCTTTGGCATATTGGTTGCCATAAACTCAAGTGTTTCTGGTTCAGCTTGATTAACGAGTTGGATAATCCGATTTTTAAGCTTCAGGTACATATGCGGATCCCATCGAGTTAA
Source organism: uncultured Coxiellaceae bacterium (assembly GCA_964466595.1). Lineage (GTDB taxonomy): Bacteria > Pseudomonadota > Gammaproteobacteria > DSM-16500 > DSM-16500 > JABDGC01. The sequence goes on from CAYXNR010000007.1 coordinate 23,635, forward strand.
ATGAAGATGTGAGGCGATGAGATCTAAATTACATTCTTGAAAGGAATCGCTTACTCGGCGGTGGACGGTGAAATAATCGGCAGGACTAAAGCCCTCAATATATTGTTCGGCAGCAAGTTTGGTGCCTGGCAAGTCTTGTAGCGAAAAGCCAGAGCAAAAAAGAGAGGTCTTAATTCCTTTTCGCGGGGTTTGTAAGAAAGCATCCCCGCCGGTTCTTTTAAAATAATGAGCGAGTGCATGGAAGTTCACCATCATCGAGAAACTGCCGTGAAAAGAAAGAGAAGGATGGCCATGATAATCCAGGGCTTTCATTGTGCTATAACCCTTGTCTGTTGAGATGATCAATAATTTATTATTTGAAATTTTCTTTAGATAATTAAGGGCACGAAAAGAAGCGATAGGAAAAAGAAAACTGCTTTCATGCAGATTTTTTTTATATTCATCGAGTATTTCATTAAGTATTGGATCAGGATAGTAATCGTTTTTGATTTCACGAATATGATAAACCGCTTCCATCTTATCTAAGTTAATGGGGCGATTATCTTTTAGATTACTCGCCTCGGTTTTGAGACTAATCAACAATTCATATAATTTCTTATCATGTACGGTAAAGGCATCGTGAGAAATTGTGTCAAAAATATAATTGGCAAAAACAATTAGTGGATTGTGTAGTGTTTGCGGATCGAGATGAAGATGTTGTTTCAATAAAGTAATTGGTTTTTCTGTTTCCAGATTGTAAATAGCAAAATCAATGAGACCTTTCTCAAGATAAGGCTGCAAGGCTGGATGTTTTTCATAGTAGTTTATATTATTTCGAGTTACATCACTCATAACATAACAAAGACGAATATCATCCATTTTTAAGGCTGCCAGGAGTTCGGTCAGCGTTTTAAGCACGAAAAAACTAAAACGTCCGGAACCCGTGCCTGGTTCTAAAATGTAAAAAGGATGTTGTTTTGCCTCAGGATATTTTTTTACCCAATCGCAGATAAATTGCAGGACCAGTTGGGCATAGCAATGGGCAATAAAAGGATTACTGGTAATATAAAAGGGAACTTGATTGACCCAGGCATTGATACTTTCTTTGTCAAAATATTCACGCTGCATGCGCCATAAGGCTGATTCGGAAAGACGTTTATTTTCTTCGAGCAGAACAGCGGGTTGGTGAGTAGGCTGAGTCACAAAAAGCTCCAAAATTATGAATGAAGATACTGTATTGTGGAACAATTTTCTTGTGAGGGCAATTCGAGGAATAAAAATTATTTAAGAAAGTTAATATTTGCTGTTAGGGCCTCTTTGACATATATTAAGTCAATAGTACAGCAATTGCTTTTTTAAGTGAAAAATATGAGTACAATAAAAACACAAGAAAATTTATCTCGCTATCTGGCAGAGCCAGAGCAAACCCAGCCTTTTTGGCTTTTACAAGAAAAGATTCAGGAGAAGGAAGTTCCTATCTCTATTGAAACCTATATTCTTTATTCTCAAACCTGGCCTAAAACAAGCCCGCAAAATGAGCAAAGTTTGTGGCGACATAAGCTAGTTCTTTACCGACCGAAAATGATTAAAACAAGTCAGGCAATCTTATTTGTGAATGGCGGAACGATTAATCAAGATCCCCTGCAAGAGAATACTCACCCGCAAATACTTAATTTTGCTAGGATAGCTACTGAGACAGAGGCTCTCGTTATCGATTTACAGGATGTACCTAATCAATATTTGCGCGGTGAAGATGGGGTTTTCCGTCACGGTGATCGTTTATATGCCTACTCCTGGACCCGTTTTCTGAGTGACCCAGAGCAGAATGCCTATTGGCCCTTATCTCTACCGATGACCAAGGCAATTATCAGGGCGATGGATGCCGTGCAGGAAATCATGCTTCAGGAGTATGCTTTGCCAGTGAAAAATTTTATCGTGAGTGGTTTGTCAAAACGAGGCTTGGCGACCTGGCTTGCAGCACTTCATGACGAACGTATCGCGGCTATCCTGCCAGTTGTCATTGATACGCTGAACACTCAAAAAATGATGGAACATATTTATACTACTTATAATAATAACTGGCCTTTAGCCTTTTATGATTTTATTCAAGAAAAAATTCCGCAATATCTTTCCTCCGAAGCTTTTGAGCAATTAATGACAATTGAAGATCCACTTGCTTATCTGCGGCAAGATAAATCTGATTTTTACAGACAGCGTTTAAGCATACCGAAGTATCTGCTGAGTGCGAGCGGTGATGATTTTTTTACACCGGATTGTCTTAATTTATATCTTGATCAATTACCAGGTGAAACAGAGCTACGACTCGTGCCTAATCAAGGGCATTACCTCGATTTAAAAATTGTTGAAGATGCCTTACTGGCTTATTGTCAGCGTCTGATTCAGCGCACTAAAAGACCGATGATCAAATGGCAGCTTAATGCCTATGGTGCCCTGAGTGAAGTGCTAACAGATCAACTGCCGCAAGCGGTCAAACTCTGGGAAGCAGATAATCCACAATCACGAGATTTTCGTTTAGCCTCGCAGATCTCTTATCGAGCCACCAAGCTTTTTAATACTAAGCAAGATGGTTTATATCATTATGTTGTAGAGCTTCCTTTGCCTGCCCAAGGCTGGAAAGCCCATTTTGTAGAATTTAGTTTTCAAGATCAGCAGAAAGAACCTTTTATTCTAACAACCCCTGCTTATATTCTTTCCGAGCATTCCTATCTGAAAGAAGCTCGTGCATCTTAAACTATATTTTTAAGGGCAGGCTAAAACGAAAAGCCGCTCCGCCTGCTTTTCTGTTTTCAGCCCAGATTTTTCCGCCATGAGCAATAATAATATGGTGACAGATAGCCAGTCCTAAACCTAAGCCTCTTTCTGTAGTTTGCAAACGGCCTCGATAAAATTTTTCGAAGAGTTGATCTAGCTCATTAGCAATAATGCCGGGGCCACGATCTTCGATACTGATAATGATTTCTTCACCTTGAATCGCGCCTGAGATATCCAGTTGGGAATGGGGTTTCGTATATTTAATTGCATTATCAATTAAGCTATAAAAAACCTCGTCCAAGAGTACCTTATCGAAAGGAACGAGTGGACAAGGATCAGGAAAATGAAGCTTGACTGGTTTTCCCCCCAAGCGCTGATCTAAGGTTTTTAAAACGACTTGAATTTCCTCAGGCAGCGAATAAAGCTGTTTTTTAAGCTTGATTTCTTCTGATTCCAAATAAGTTATTTGCAATAAATTATTAATAAAGTGGCCGATTTGTGAGGCTTCCGTATAAATCACAGTGGCTAATTTATTAACCATCTGCGGTTTTAATTGGCTACTCATTTCAGTGAGCGTGCTTGCGGCACTCATCACTGAAATCAAAGGCAGGCGCATTTCCTTGGAAACAGCCTGTAATAAGGAAGAGCGCATTCGATCGCTGCCTGTAGGAAATTCTGATTTTTTGCTTTGTTCTTGTAAACGCTCGACCTCCAATGCCAGCGCAATCTGATTGGCACAGGCTTCGAGCAGATGTATTTGTTCTAGAGTAAATAGTAATTGCTTTTGAGGAGGACGCAGCGCTAAAACACCCAGTGTTTCTTGGGAAGTCTTTATGGGCAGATAAAGAGAATCAGAAAAAGGAAGCGTATCGGTTCCCAGGCCAGCTATTTGTCCGAGGTCATAAACCCATTGAGCGACACCTTGTTCTTTTGTATCGAGAAGGCTTTCTGTTTTATAAGCAGCTTTTATTTCTAAATGACCATCCTGAGACAAGAGCACGACGACCTCGCTATTAAAAAACTCAGCAAGATAGTGCACTGCTGCCTGAAGTAGTTTATCTTCATCCGTTGCGCTGCCGAGTTCCCGACTGAATGACTGTAACATGGCGCTGCGACGTTCAGCTGCATTCGAGGTCTCTGCCTGGCGTCGCATTAACCTCGTTAAACGACTGATGACTTGTGTCAAAACCAGCAAGACGAGGAAGCTAAAAATATCTTGTAGCTTTGAAAAGACTAGTGTCGGACCTTGTAATAAAAAAACATAGGATAGAAAGCTTAACATGCTAGCCATCATCGTCGGTCCAATTTCACCAAATAAAGCAATCCCAGTAAGGGATAGTAAATAGACCATCATTAAATTCAGGTCATTAAAAAAAGGAAGCAGTAGGAAATTGATGCCCGTCGTTAGCGCTATGGCAAGCGTTGCAAAAAGATAACTTTTCCAGGATGAAGCAGATCTCTTTGAGACGACCTGAGGTATTTTTTTTGTTTTCTGTGTTTGGCTTGTAATAATATAAACATCGATTTCGCCACTATAACGCACGAACTCATCGGCTAAGCTACCCCGAAGTAAATCAACCCAGCGTGAACCTGCTGTTTTTCCTACAATTAATTTAGTGATGTTTTGTTCACGCGCAAAATCCATAATCTGAGAGACAAGATTAAAACCGCTTAGAATTCGAGTTTGTGCACCTAACTGTTCTGCAAGACGAAGATTTTGAATAGCGCTATGATGTTCGCTCTCAGAGAGCTGAAGTCGAGGCGCATCAACATGTACGGCCAACCACTCTGCCTGTAAACTAGCAGCCATACGCCGTGCTGCACGAATGAGTTTGGTCGATTGTGCGCCTTTCCCGACACAAACCAGAATTTTTTCTCGTGTTGGCCAGATATGTTTAATGCCTTGATCCTGTCGATAATGCAAGACCTCCATCCCCACACGCTCAGCTGTCACGCGTAAAGCAAGCTCACGCAGGGCAGTCAAATTTCCTTTGCGAAAAAAATGTTCTGCAGCTAATTCTGCCTGCTGTGGAAAATAAACCTTGCCCTCATGCAAACGTTTTAAGAGGTCATCTGGTGGCAAATCGATTAATTCAAGGGTTGTTGCCATTTCAATCATGGAATCGGGAACCGTTTCCTTAATGCGAGTGTGAATAATTTGCGACACGACATCATTCAAACTCTCAATGTGTTGCACATTGAGCGTGGTATAAACATCAATGCCGCGATCTAGAATTTCTTTGATGTCTTGCCAGCGTTTAGTATGTCTTAAACCGGGTACATTGGTATGTGCCATTTCGTCGATTAAAATTAAACCCGGATTTCTCTTCAAGGCTGCATCTAAATCAAATTCCGGTAATTTTTTATCACGATAGGCGACTTCTTGCGGGGCTAAGATTTCCACATGATTAAGCAGCGCAATAATTTCTTTGCGTCCATGTGATTCGACCACACCCACTACCACATCCAAGCCTTGCGCGCGTTTAGCCTGTGCATCTTTTAACATCATATAGGTTTTGCCCACACCTGGCGCTGCACCGAGGTAAATTTTAAGCTTGCCACGTCCTGCTTGTTGCTCCGCTTGCTGTACCTGCTTTAATAATTTTTCTGGATTAGGGCGTTGGCGCATAGAAGTCTCTAGGGATGAGTAGCCAGCTGATCAAGCGCGAGATTCAAGGCCAAAACGTTGACTCGCGGCTCTCCAATCAAACCAAGGGTTCTGGCTTGAATAAATTGTTTAAGCAAAACCTGTATTTTTTCTTCAGGCTGATTTCTTGCTTTGGCAACGCGAGCAACTTGATAAAAAGCTGCCCGTGGGCTGATTTCAGGATCTAGACCACTAGCAGAAGCCGTGACTAAATCAACGGGTATGGCTTGTTTTGCTTGCTGCGGATTCATTTTTTGAAGATCCCTTATCCGCGCCAATACCAGGGCTAAAAAGACTGGATTAGCGGGTCCAAAATTAGAGCCGGCAGAGGCTGTTGCTTGATAAGGGAGAGGGGTGGTGGCCGAAGGACGTCCCCAAAAATATTGCTGACTTGAAAAAGCTTGACCAATTAGACGAGATCCCACTATTTGCTGCTTGACTTGAAGTAAGCTGCCATTGGCTTGCCAGTGAAATAAAATTTGAGCGAGACCTGTAACTAGCAGCGGATAAACTAAACCTGTTAAAAGCGTAAAAACCACAAGAAGCTTCAAGGCTATGCGGAGCTGTTTGCCTGTTTCAGAAATCATCAAGTTGCTCCTTTAGACGAGACCAGAATAGGTCAAAATAAAATCGAGCAGCTTAATTCCAATAAAAGGAACGAGTAAGCCGCCTAGACCATAGATCAAAACATTGCTGCGCAATAAACGAGAAGCTGAGACCCGACGATAGGCGATACCATGCAAAGCGAGAGGTACCAGAAAAATAATGGTGAGGGCATTAAAAATAACTGTTGCTAAGATAGCGCTCTCTGGTGAGTTAAGCTGCATGAGATTCAAGGCATCGAGCGCAGGATAGGTGCTCGCAAAAGCAGCAGGTAAAATAGTAAAATATTTAGCGACATCATTAGCTATACTAAAGGTAGTGAGTGAGCCGCGCGTAATCAGTAATTGCTTGCCAATTTCAACAACTTCCAAGATTTTAGTGGGATTCGAATCGAGATCAACTAAATTGCCGGCTTCCTTGGCGGCCTGCGTGCCGGTATTCATCGCCACAGCGACATCAGCTTGTGCAAGTGCTGGGGCATCATTGGTTCCATCGCCTGTCATGGCAACCAAATGGCCTTCGCTTTGTAAGCGGCGAATCAATTTGAGTTTATCTTCAGGCTTCGCATTTGCTAGAAAATCATCGACACCGGCTTCTGCTGCAATAGCTGCGGCAGTGAGTGGATTGTCCCCTGTGACCATGATCGTTCGAATACCCATCTGGCGCAGTTCTGCAAAACGTTCGTGAATGCCCCCTTTGACTACATCTTTGAGATGAATGACGCCTAAAACATTTTTACCTTCAGCAACCACCAAGGGCGTACCACCCTGTCGAGCGATGCTATCTACCTCTTTTTGAACCGAAGGCGGCGTATGACTACCTAAATCCTTCACATAAGCATTGATCGCTTCTGCAGCGCCTTTTCGAATTTGCTGACCCGGAAGATTAGCACCACTCATGCGGGTTTGCGCTGTGAAGGGGATGAAAGTCGCTCCTAGTTCAACCAAATCGCGTCCTCGTAAACCATATTTTTCCTTAGCTAGAATAACGATACTCCTGCCTTCTGGGGTTTCATCTGCGAGCGAGGCTAATTGGGCAGCATTAGCCAGTTTTTCTATTGCAACACCTTCTGCTGGGATAAAAGCAGTCGCTTGTCGATTACCTAAGGTAATCGTGCCTGTTTTATCGAGAATTAAGATATCAATATCCCCTGCTGCTTCAATGGCGCGTCCAGAAAGCGCAATCACCTTAGCTTGAATGAGACGATCCATTCCGGCAATACCAATGGCTGAAAGTAAACCACCAATGGTTGTGGGTGCCAAGCAAACAAAGAGCGCGATTAAAACAGTAAGCGGAATAGCTTTGCCTGCTTTCATTGCAGCGATGCTATAAAGGGAATAGGGTAGAAGGGTAGTGCAAACGAGTAAAAAAATCAGGGTGAGTGTCGCCAATAGAATAGTCAGAGCAATTTCATTGGGTGTTTTTTGTCGCTTCGCTCCTTCGACGAGTGCTATCATGTGATCGATAAAGGTTTCGCCGGGATTTTTGGTAATACGCACGATAATCCAGTCGGAAATGACTTGCGTGCCGCCGGTAACTGCACTTCGATCGCCGCCACTTTCTCGAATAACAGGCGCGCTTTCACCGGTGAGGGCGCTTTCATTAACAGAGGCAATCCCTTCAATAATTTCGCCATCGCTTGGAATAAAGTCGCCGGCCTCGACTAAAACCAAATCATCTGTGCGCAAGCTCGTAGAAGGAACAGGAGTCATTTTTGCATTTTTATCCGCCTTAGCTAATTTTTTTGCTTGAATGTCACAGCGTGCTTTACGTAAAGCGTGAGCCTGGGCTTTGCCACGGCTTTCTGCCATGGCCTCAGCAAAATTAGCAAAAAGCAAGGTAAGCCACAGCCACAGGCTAAGCTCGAAAATAAAAGAGGTAGGGACTTCCCCTGTTCCAAAACAAGCTTGAATGAAAAGACCAGAAGTGAGTAGCGAGCTAATATACACGGTGAACATAACTGGATTACGCAATTGCTGACGTGGCGTTAATTTTAAAAAGGATGCGCGAATAGCTAATTTGAGGATATCGAGGTCCCAGATCGATATTTTAGTGCCCATAGCCCCCCCCTAGAGTCAGGTATTCAACTATTGGTCCGAGGGCAAGCGCGGGAAAGAAGGTTAGGGCACCAAGAATGAGCGTTACACTCAAAAGCAAGATAATGAAAAGCGGTGTGTGGGTTGCTAGCGTGCCGGAAGTCGTCGGAATGATTTTTTTACGCGCCAGGGCGCCTGCGAGCGCAAGTATAGGGATTGCTAGCCAGTAACGAATCACTAACATTTCTAGACCACCAAGCAGATTGTAAAAAGGCGTATTGGACTTCAAGCCTGCAAAGGCTGAGCCATTATTATTACCCATAGAGGTAAAGGCATAGAGTATTTCTGAGAAGCCATGGGCAGTGGGGTTAGTCAGCGAACTCGTAGCGCTAGGGTTAATAGCTGCCCAGGCTGTGAGAAACAGTACGAGCAGCGGCATGAGTAAAACAGAAAAAGAAGCCATCTTCATTTCATAGGGTTCAATCTTTTTCCCTAAATATTCTGGTGTTCTGCCAATCATGAGGCCGGCAATAAAAACAGTGATGATGACTAAGATTAATAAACCAGCGAGGCCAGAACCGAGACCACCAAAAACGACTTCGCCTAAATGCATGAACCAGAGCAAAACCAAGCCACCGAGGGGCGTGAAGGAATCATGCATGGCATTAACAGAACCATTAGAGGTAGCTGTGGTAGCTGCGGCCCATAGGGCAGAGCTTGTGATACCAAAGCGACTTTCCTTGCCTTCCATATTACCGCCAGGATAATGAGAAGATTCCGCTACAGGATCAATATTCATCCTAGTCAGGGCAGGGTTCCCAGCCTGTTCCGATATCAGACCGACCAACATAAAAGGAATAAAGAGTAGGAACATGGTGAGTAAAAGTGCAAAGCCTTGTCGTTTGTCTTTCACCATGAGACCAAAGGTGTAACAGAGGGCTGTGGGGATGAGTAAAATAGCGAGCAGTTCTAGAAAATTAGAAAGTGGCGTAGGGTTTTCATAAGGATGAGCTGAATTAGTATTAAAAAAGCCGCCGCCATTACTGCCTAATTGTTTAATCGCAATTTGTGAGGCAACCGGACCCATGGGTAGTTCAGCTGCTTGGCTAGATTCCAGCAAGCTTATTTTTTGATAGGGTTTAAAATTTTGAATCACGCCCTGTGAAGCAAGAGCCAGTGCTAAGATCAAGGATAAAGGAAGGAGAACATAGAGCGTGCCACGGACCAGGTCCACCCAAAAATTGCCTAAGTTGGTCGTTTCCTGTCGAATGAGGCCACGGATAAAAGCCATCACTATAGCAAGTCCTGTGGCTGCAGATAGAAAATTTTGGACAGTGAGTGCCAGCATTTGTGTGGCATAGCTTAAGGAGAGTTCACCACTATAAGCTTGCCAATTCGTATTGCTTGCAAAGCTAATGGCTGTATTAAAAGCAAGATCGGGTGCTACAGCGGGAAAAGCTTGTGGATTGAGCGGCAGATAAGCTTGCAGTCTTTGAATGCCATAGGCGGCGAGCAAGCCCAGGCAATTAAAAAGCAAGAGAGCAGAGAGATATTGTTTCCAATTCATCTCAGCATCTGTCTTGAGCCTGCAAAGCTTATAAATCCCTTTTTCCATCGGGCGACAGCAGAAATCGACAAGACAGGGTTTTCCTTCAAAAACCTGAGCAAGATAGCTACCGAGAGGTTTCACCAAAAGAAGGAGGATCAAAAAATAAAATACGAGCTGCATTAAACTCATCCCTGTCATGCACCCATCCTTTTCCTTGTGGATTTTTATATTATAATACAGAATGTTGTTACCATTTTCTATTTGTAAAGGATATTTCACAGGATGGGATATAACAAATGGACCCTTTTATCCCTATTTTTTTGGGGGTTGAATGTTTTTGCGGCTGAACTGCCAGATCCCTGTGGAGGACCGAGCGCTATTCTCGCCTTAGTAGATCGTCCGAGTGCTGCAGATAGTGCCTGTGTGGTGCCTTTTGAAAAGGGCATAATCGAAGCTGGTTTTCAATATCAAAATCTAAAAGGAAGTAAGCGAGGCTATAATTTGCCTGAAACGGTGCTTCGTTTAGGGCTGCCTGCAAAAACAGAATTGGTCATCCTCTTTCCTAATTATTTTCGCCAAACGGTTCAACCCCATGCCGGCTGGGGACCAACGACGATCGGTCTGAAACATGAGCTCGGTTACAATGAAAAATGGCTGGCTTCCATTGAGGGCTTAGTGATTTGGCCTTCGGGTGGCGCAGCCTTTGGTAGCGATGGCACCGGAGGAATAATCAATGGCATTATCGATTACAGTCTGAGCCCCAGTCTAGACCTTACTTTTATGTTGGGTGTCAGTACACAAGCCCTTCCTTATGGTGCTTCTGGCCAACGTTTTAATAGTGTTAATCCTGATTTGGTCTTGGCTTGGTTAGTGACTCCAAAATTCCAGACCTACGCTGAGATTTATGGTCAAAGCAAGACCGGTCCAAGCGAGGGAGCCGGCTTTAATGCCGATGCCGGCATTCAATATGCTTGGACGCCTAATCTAGTCACCGATCTTGAGCTTGGTCAAAGAATCAGTGGCAAATTAGGATCGTTTAATAACTATGTGGGAACAGGCTTAGCTTGGCTCTTCTAGCTCTTTCCTAGAAAGGCAGCTAAAACCATTCTGGTTTAAACAAAACAATCACTAAGTAAACCAATAAGGCAAAGCTAAGCAAGCCACAGAAAAGATAAAGACTCATGTTGGATTTCTCGACTGGGGTTCAGCAAGGGAATCAAAAAAACGGATCAGTCCAAAAGAAAGAACAAAGAAAATAAGAATAAGGCTTAGCAAGAAAAGATCAATCATAGGCGTATTTCCTTGTAGAGTACTTGATATTTTCCCTTAAAATATCGAGAAGATCAAATGCTAGACAATTTAAGATAACATTAAGCTAATTGAGGTTTAATCCTATTGTAAGGATGAAGAGGGGTAAGCCATGTTAAGAAACCAGGACAGTCAAGCAGAACAACAACTAACTGATAATCAGAAAATGGAAGAGGTAGTTACTGTTACAGAATCGCTAGGTAGCAGTTTCATCTTTCTATTTAAACAATTCCTACCCCTGGCTGGTTTGGGGAGCGCTATTTTTTTTCCCCTCGCTGCTGCAGGAGGCCTCATTCGCGGCATTTTAAAAATGAGAGAAGCCTATCTTGAAAAAAGCGAAAACAAAAGCGGGGCAATTCTTCGGGCAAGTGTTGAAATACTTACTGCTTTAGCGATCACAGCAGCAGCCATCTTTACGCCGCTTATTTTTATCCCAACCCTTGCTTTTAAAACACTCTTTCATTTCTTCGCTACTATTTACTATGGAGTTCGAAGTCTGCTTAGCCCCGAATTGCCGCAACAAAAAATGAATAGAGAAAAGATGATAATGAATTTAGCGTTCACGGTGACACATACCATCAGCACCGTTGCCACTTCTTTGGTTTTTATCGCGGAGCAAACTCAATTTGGTATTTTAGGAGTGATGGGTTGTATGTTGGCTGTAGCTTATGTGCTTTGTAAGACTTGTAGCACCACAAAGCAAAGACCTGCTAGTTTGAATATCAGTCAACTATCTAATAACAGAGGTCCGGAAGCTTTCTTGAGGAAAGGACCAGCTATAAGCAGAGAATTAGTGGAGGAAAAAAAATTACAAGATGAAAATACTCGCACTTTTTTTAAAAAAGTCTCAACGAAAAAATCTCCGCCAAAAACAGATTTCAAAAAAGACTTAACTGAAGCTAATCAGTTGGACGAGCAGCGCGTATGGTTTCGTCAAGAAAAACTTACCTTGTTTAAAACTTCATTGAAAAAGGCTTTGACTGAGAAAAAAAGGTTTATTTATAAAGAAATGAAACAACTAGAAAAAAATGTAAGAGATCATCATGCTTTTGGGCAGGGTTTTATGAGATGGTATCAGGAAGAGGAATGTGATCTCTTTAAGCGCTATTGGTGGGAGGTCTTGTATAAGGAAGAATATCCAAGACGGTCAAAAGAGCTAAAAATACAGATGGATCAGATCAATGAAATGATTACTATCTATAATAAGCTAGTAGAAGAGCATAAAGCTATTTTAGAAAGTGACAGGCTACAAAACGCTATTAAGGCTGAGAATAGGCTGAGGGGTGAAAGAAGAGATGAAGAAGAAAAGGACGAAGATATCCAAAATAGAACAGGAGGAAGAATGTCGAGAGCCGCATTACGTGAGATTGGTAATATACCTCAAAGACCCTACACTTCTTTATAATAATATTGAATAATCATATACTTGTACTTTTTCAAAGTAAGTATTCGCTAACGAGAAACTGTCATTCCGGCATGCTTTAAGCCGGAATCCAGGGCAGGTAAAAGCCTGGATGCCAGCTAAAAGCGTGCTGGCATGACAGAGTAAGGGGTTATTAACCAAATACTTACTTTTCAAAGCCCCCTAAGGTTAGCTTAAGTTGATTAGTATAAAATATGACCATTATCTGTGGGTGTGCAAAAAACATGATAAGTGGCCAGCAAGTAGATTTAAGAGCTAACCAAGTAGAAACAGCTGTTACTGCTGTGGAAATGATGGATGTTAGTATTATTTTTCTTTTCAAGCAATTTTTACCAGTACTTTTCGCAACGCTTAGCCATATTCTCCTTTTTCCGATTACTGCTTGCGCATGTTTGATCCGAGCTATTTTAAAAATGAAGCAGGCCTATTCTGAAAGACCAGAAAATAGAAGATCTGCTACGGTTACAGCCCTGGTTGAAACACTCTTTGCACTTGCCGTTCTGACTGCTGTCATAGGCAGTCTGGTTGCGCATCTCAGTTTTGAAATTATTGCTCCGCTTATTTTTACAACAGCTTTAGCTTGTAAATCCATATTTCATTTATTTGCTGCCGGTTATTATGCCTATCAAGCTGCTGTCAGTCGCGATGAAAATCAAAAACAAACTTATCAAACAAAGATGGAAATAAATTCCCTACTGTTTCTACTTAATGCTTTAAGCACTGTGGCAACGGCTTTGGTTTTTGTCGCAAATAAAGCTGCTTTTGGTCTAATGGGTGTGATGAGTTCTGTCTTCAGTATGACCTATGCTATTTGTTATAAAAAAACTGAAGCACAGAGATCGAGTGCTGGTTCTCCTTTACTGAGCTCAGGGGGCGGTACTAGTGCCATTGCCTTAGGATTGAATTCTGAATTGGTAATTAGTACTTCTCCAGTTCCTCCGGGGATTAGCACCCTACAACCTCAACCCAAACCTGAACCTGAACCTCAACCCGAACCAGAGCCTGAACCTGAACCTGAACCCAAATCCACATCAATTTCTAGCTGTTGCCTTACTCAGTAGCAATTCTATTGAATTTATAAGAAAATAGTCAAAGAACTCCATTGTCCTAACAAGGAAGTATGCGACATGCTGAGTAAGGCAAGGCAGTTTCTTGAAGGAGAAACTGCTAAAAAATGGAAAGCTTGGTACACAAGCTGGCTTCCCTCGCAGACTACTGTTTTTTCTCCCGACCGCTGTTGTTTGCGTATCGGCCGAGATAAGATCGATTTCCTGCATGCTCGTAAAACCGAGACCAAGACAGAACTCCTTTTAGCAGAGACGCTTCCCTATAAAGATCTGACTGAGATCAAAGCTATTTTATCCGAGCTCAGGCAAAAGCAGGGTTTAGAGACTCCTCGCTGTTCTTGGATTTTATTGCCAGAACAATATCAGCTCTTGCCAACCGAAGCTCTACCTGTTGCTTCGCAGGAATTCCAGGGAGCGATACGATGGAAAATTAAGCATTTACTCTCTTTTCCTGTAGAAGACGCTATTATTGATAGCTTTCCTCTACCTCAGGTGAAATCTCCCACCGCACTAAAAACAATTATGCTAGTGATAGCGCGTTTAAGCTTGATCAAACCCATCGTCGATCAAATTATTGCAAGCGATTTTCACCTCACTACCATCGATATTCCGGAGCTGAGTTTTCGCAATTTTACAGCCTGGTACGAAAAGGATGAAAAAAGCTCGGCGCTGATTTATCTAGAAGAAGATAAAAGTAATTTAATCGTGACAAATCAACAACAACTATATTTTTCAAGGCAATTAAATTTTGGACTACAATCTATCCTCAGTTCAACCCCTCATTCAGAAAATCAAGCTCCTTTGGAAGAGGCTTTGAATGCAGCAGCCTTAGATATACAACGATCCTTTGATTTTTATCAAAGTCAGTGGCGACTCCCGGAACCCGGCCGTGTGTTTGTAGCCACAGCCCTGCCTTCTGCGCTTGATATAGCACTGCTTTTGTCGAAACGCTTAAATATCACCGTAAAACCTATGGATTTAGCCGCATATTTTAACAATCAGAATGCCGTGAATATAGAAACAAGCGGCTATTTTTTACCGCTCTTGGGAGAATTCTTAAGGGAGTAGGATAGACCATGCAACAGGAAATTAATCTATATTTATTACTGCCGGCAGAGAAAAAAATGTTTCTGTCTCTTCGGCGGATGATGATTATTTATGGCCTCCTACTCGGTCTTGTTATTCTTCATTTTTTCGGTGAATTATGGAGCACACACAAGGAAGTCGCTCACATTCATCAACTTCAACAAGAGTTAACTCAGGTTAAGAATAATTTGGCAAAAATTCAAGAACAGTATCCTATTCTTGATACCAAAGATATGGAAAATTCACTCAAGAAATTACAAGCTGAAATAGAAGAAAAAAATCAGCTCTTAGATTTGTTAGCTAAAAATAGAAATTTTTCTACTTACTTGTTGGGTGTGGCAAAAGCTGCTGTACCAGATCTATGGTTAGTTGATATTGAAGCCGCCTTAGAAAACAAGGTTCTCATTTTAAAAGGATATGCGCTTCAATCCCAGGCGATTCAGCAGTTTATGAAGCAATTGGCTTCTCAAAAAGAATTAGCAGACTTTCATTTTCAATTACAAGAAGTAAACAAAACAGAGCTACAGAAAGAAACACTTTTAAATTTTATTATTTCAACCAAGGTGGGCAGTGAACTTACAACTTCAAAGTAAAGCTGTACAGGAATGGCTAGAACAACGCTCTTCGCGAGAGCGAATCTTTATTTTTGTGGTTGGGATTTTTCTGCTTTACACCTTCTGGGAGCTTATTTTTGAGTTAGGTCTACAGCATGAAAGGGGGGACTTGGTTAAACAAAGGCAAACCCTCGTAGAAGAGCTTGCGCTTCAAAATAATAATGTGACCACCCTCAAACAAATTCTCACTAGTGCAGCTTTTACTCGCAGTTGGCAGAAGCAACAGAACTTAAAAAGTCGCTTTAACCAAGCCGGGAATCCCTTACTTGACTTAGAACAGACTTATGTACCGCTTGAACGGTTGCCGCAGGTAAGCAGTGCTATTATTGCCAAGCAAGAAGAAGTCTTGCTGATTAGTATGAAAACTTTTTCAGCAGAACCGTGGTTGCCAGCAAAAAACAGCAACAATCCTGATTTGTCCTCTTTGCAAAGGATTGATAAACAGAGCATGGAACTCAGTTTTCGTGGTTCCTATTTTAATACGATTGCTTTTTTAGAGCATCTTGAACAATTACCCTGGCATCTTTATTGGGAGCGTTTAGATTATCAAGTCCTGACTTACCCCGAAGCCAAGGTAGTTGCCCGCTTTTATGTATTAAGTAAGCAAAGGAGTTAAGCGGATGGGCAAACGACTTTGCATGATTTGTTTATTTTTTACGCAGATTGCTTTAGCTAATTTACGTGATCCCACTTATCCTGCAATTAGTCAAGAACTGCCTGCTTCTGCTTCCGTTCAAAGCGGGGAACTGCAGGCTATCATTATTTCGAAAGAACAAAGACTAGCTATTTTTAACGGACAAACTCTTCACATCGGTAGTGAGTTCGGCGGCCTCAGGGTGATAGCTATTACGCCGAATGCCGTGCATTTGGAAGGTCCTGATGGTAAAATGATCTTATTCTTATTTAATCAAACAATTAAAAAATTGTCTGATCAGGCGATAAGGGAAGATCGCAGATGATGCAAAGCTCAAAAAAGGGATTTTGTATTTTGCTGATGCTGGCCTTTGGTTTGACTGCCTGTACCTCACCGAAACCACCTTGTAAGCCCACAGCCTTAGATGAGATGCGTAGCGATTTAAGAAAAAATGCTGCTACAGACAGTGTCTTAGCCCGTAAAAATATTGCTTTACCACGCGTAGTCAGCCAGGGCTTGCTTCCTCCTTTTTCAACTCAGTTTAGAACCTTCGGACAGCGGGCGCAAAGACATTTTGATATTAGTGCTAATAAAATGCCGGCCAAGGCTTTTTTTATGGGCTTGGTAGAAGGTACGCCAGCTAACATGATTGTTAACCCCAAGGTTACAGGAGAGATTTCCTTAAATCTGAAAAATGTTACCGTTGACGAAGCGATGGAAATGGTTCGTGATGTCTATGGTTATGCCTATCGCAAGACAGCTTATGGCTATGAAGTCTTGCCACAAGAACTGGTCACGCAAATGTTCACAGTCAATTACCTGAATGTGAAACGCCTTGGTAAGTCTTACACAGGAATTTCCTCTGGACAGATTAGTGAAAAAGTAGCCGGCACGAGCATGAATGGTACGACCTCAACGCCCGTACTCACAGCCCCTGATAAAAGTTCAGGAAGTAGTGTTGATACACGCTCACGAATGGATTTCTGGCATGATCTGGGGATCATGCTGAAATCACTCATCGGTACGGCCAATGGTCGCTCAGTTGTTGTTGATCCCCAAGCTGGTCTGGTGATTGTTCGCGCTTTCCCAAACGAACTGCAAGAGGTTGCTCGCTATCTGGATAGCACGCAATCTAATTTAAATCGCCAGGTGGTTTTAGAAGCGAAGATTCTTGAAGTTCAATTAAATGATGAATTTCAAGCAGGCATTGATTGGAATCTTTTTGGCCGTATTGCACTTGGAAATGGCGGTATAGGTCAAGAGAGCGCCCAAAGTCTCACCGGTCTTGATTTTAATCTCAATGATTTTAGCAGCATCTTTACTCTGAGGGTTTATGGCAAGTTTGGTACTTTAATTAAATTATTGCAAATGCAGGGTAATGTGCAGGTTCTATCCAGTCCGCGTATTTCAACTGTCAATAACCAAAAAGCGGTCATTAAAGTTGGCAGTGATTCTTTTTACGTAACCGGCGTTTCCACCTCAAATACCATTGTGGGTAATAATACCCTGCCTTCAGAGGATGTGAATCTTACACCATTTTTCTCTGGTATTACCTTGGATGTGACGCCGCAAATTAGTCACGAAAAAGAAGTCATTTTACACATTCATCCGACTATCAGTCGGGTGACTGAACAACAGAAAAATATTATTTTAGGAACCACTCCTTCCTCAACGCCCGGTGTTGCAGCCTCTAATAATACTTTTACCCTGCCTCTTGCCCAAAGCACGATTCGTGAATCTGATAATATGGTGCGTGCCAAGAGCGGTCAGATCGTAGTCATTGGCGGCTTAATGCAAAATAATATGATAGAACAAGTGGCCGCTGTTCCCTTTTTATCACGTATACCCTTGATCGGACCCTTTTTCCGTCGTACCCAACAAATCTCAGAAAAATCAGAGCTCGTTATTTTATTGCGTCCCATTATTGTAGAAAATCGGACCTGGGTGAATGAACTCAGTGAGGCAGATCGAAAATTTTCGAAATTGGATCGCGGCTTTCATGCTGGGAGTCTGCCTGAAACCTTCGGTACCGAAGCCGAGAGAGAAGATTTTCGCTGTCGAGGGAGAGACTGCTCACAATATGAAGCATGGACTGAAAAATATAAAGGGGCAAGTGACTGATGTACCTCGATCATTTTAGATTTAAGGATTTGCCTTTTGCTTTAACACCTAAGCTTGAATTTTATTGCCAATTAAAAAGTCATCAGGAAGCGCTGAATACCTTATTATTTTGTTTACGAAGCGGAGAAGGCTTCATTAAGATTATCGGAGAGGTCGGCTCGGGTAAGACTTTAATTTGCCGAAAATTATTACATTGCTTAGAAGAAGATTTTTTTACTGCTTATATACCCAATCCAGATTTAAGTCCCCTTGAATTACGTCGCGCTTTTGCTCGGGAATTGGGTATTCATTTAACGCTTTTACAAGATCAACATGAATTATTGACTACTATTAATAATCGTTTAGTGGAATTGTGTACGGCAGGTAAAAAAGTAGTGTTGATCTTGGATGAGGCTCAGGCCATTCCCTTGGAAAGTTTAGAAGCCATTCGCTTATTAACAAATTTAGAGACAGAAAAAGCAAAATTACTACAGGTTGTTTTGTTTGGCCAACCAGAACTCGATAGTGTTTTAAATCAACCGCATTTTCGTCAGCTCAAACAACGTATCACCTTTTCCTATTATTTATCCTTACTCTCGCGCGAGGAATTAGATACCTATCTTTTTCACCGCTTGGCTGTTGCCGGTTATACCTATGGCATTTTATTCACGAAGCGAGCGAGAAATATGCTCTTCAAAAGCAGTCGTGGCGTGCCTCGCATTGTTAATGTTTTATGTCATAAGGCTTTATTGCTGGCTTACGGACGAGGTGAACGGGTGATTACCCATAAAATGTTAAGGTTGGCTGTTGAAGACACGGAGGCTGCCGTTATGCCAAGTCGTCGGCGCTTATATCTTATCTTCTTCTTAGCTTTCGGTTTAGTGTTGGGTTTAATTTTCATGACAATCCTTCAAAAAGGGATGATTTAATGAGTGTAATTAATCAAATGTTAAAAGATCTGGAAGAACGATCTAGCCAGGCTGCGCAAGCAGATCAGCTACTCATCGGTTTACAGTCTATTGCTAGTCAAAAACACAAAAAGACAAAAAAATATCTATTCATGATGGCTCTTTTCTCTCTCTCTGTTATTTGGCTATGGAATCTCAGTGAATATTATCGTCATCATCATCCCTTGCCTCTGCTTCAGCAAAAAAGTCAGCCGAAAGCAGCTGTGGTTACACCAGTGCAGAAACCGCCGATCAATCATATCGAAACACAGGGTATAAAAACTGCTTTAACAGGTATTTCCATGCAGACGCATGGCAAGATGACTTATTTGCGTTTTTTATTAGATCGGGAAGTTGTCTATGAAGTGAAGACTAATTCTGAAGAGCATAGTGTGATTTTAACCTTAAAAAATACGCAGCTGACTGTGAATCTGCCGCCCTTAGACTACATGAATAGCGCTTTGCGTGATTTGCAAATACGTTCTACAGCTAATCAGGGCTTGGAACTTGTATTATTACTGAAACCCGAGGCACGCTTGAGTAATCTAGAATTAAATAAAGAAAGCCAATATCCAGAACTGCAGGCAGATTTTTTAATGGAAGCACTGATCCAAAAGAGCGATGAAAAATCGACACAACTCAAAAAAGTCGCCCTAGCCTTATCTAGCACAGAGCAATATGAGGAAGCGCTTCATTTTGTTGAGACCGGAGAAATAGACAAAGCCTTAGATCGCTTGGCTAGTTTAGTGACAGCTTATCCCGCTTATTATGCAGCGCGTGAATCTTTGATTAAGCTCTTTATTCAAGCAGGTCAACCAGAAAAGGCAACTGCGCTCTTAGCTGAGGGCTTGCAATTACAACCCTATTATCCGCCCTTTATTGAAGTCAAGGCCCGTTTCCTTGTAGAAGAAGGCAAAACCAGTCAAGCACTTCAGCTTTTGAAAAAGGCTCCTCCTTCTTTAGCGACTTATCCCGAATACTTTGCTTTTATGGCAGCACTTTATCAGCGTCTCGGGCAATTGCCTGCAGCCGAAGAGTTATATCAGCAATTGACGCTGCTGCATCCAGAAAAAGGTGTGTGGTGGCTGGGTTTGGGTGTAACAGAAGAGGGCTTAGGTAAAACTGCGCAGGCCAAGGAGGCCTATACCAAGGCAGATAGTAGTCTAGATTTAGATCCTGAATTGCGTGGTTATGTGGGACTGCGGTTGAGAGGATAAGCATGGAGACCTGTGGGTAAGGATAAGCATGCCGCTCAAGAAAAGAATTCATATCGGCACATTATTACTAGAACAGCAATTGCTCACGCAAGAGCAATTAACAACCGCTGTTGCACAGCAACATGCTTCAGGAGGCAAGCTCGGACAGGTATTAATTGATCTTGGCTATATTAAAGAAGAAAAATTATTAGCTTTGCTTGCTGAACAATTAGAAATTCCCTATGTCGATTTAAAAAACTATACTTTGATTCCCGAAATAGTTCATCTTTTACCCGAGCTTTATGCGCGTAATTTACGCGCTATGGTTTTAGCTAAAGAAGCCTCTGCTTTACTGGTCGGTATGGTTGATCCACAAAATATCGTTGCTCATGATGAATTAAGTCGGCTGCTGAATAGTCCTATTCGGGTTGCCTTAGTTCGCGAAATCGATTTAATCAAAACAATTGATGTCGTTTATCGACATACGGCCGAAATCACGCAACTCGCTGAAGAATTATCAGAAGAGCTGGTTAAGAGTGATTATGATATTGATCAACTCACCGCAGGTTTATCGGTTTCAGATGCGCCGGTTGTAAAACTCTTACAGACCATTTTTGAAGATGCGGTGCGTGCGAATGCTTCTGATGTGCATATTGAACCAGCAGAAAATGGCCTACGTATACGTAGCCGAATAGATGGCATTTTGCATGAGCAGATGATCAAAGAAAAACAAGTTGCGCCCGCATTGACACTCCGTTTAAAGCTGATGGCCGGCTTAAATATTACTGAAAAACGTTTACCGCAAGATGGACGATTTAGTATGAAAATTCACAATCAAAATTTTGATGTGCGTTTATCAACGATGCCGGTGCAATACGGAGAATCAGTAGTCATGCGTTTACTGAATCAATCGGCAGAAAGCTTTGGTATGGAACATGTGGGGATGCCAGCAGATTTACTGTTTATTATCCGTAAAATTGTCACGATGCCAAATGGTTTACTATTAGTTACCGGGCCAACAGGTAGCGGTAAAACGACGACGCTCTATGGTATTTTAAATGAATTGAATACTGCCGAAAAAAAAATTATTTCAGTAGAAGATCCAGTGGAATATCGTCTTGCTCGTATTAATCAGGTACAAGTGAATACTCGAATCGATTTAAGCTTTGCACGGGTTTTGCGTTCTGTTTTGCGTCAGGATCCAGATATTATTATGGTAGGTGAGTTGCGCGATCAGGAAACGGTCAGTATGGCTTTGCGAGCTTCGATGACTGGACATTTTGTTTTGTCTACCTTGCACACCAATGATTCCATTAGTGCTGCCATCCGTTTGCTGGACATGGGTGCAGAAGGCTTTCTCGTTGCTACCATTTTACGGGCCGTGCTCGCGCAGCGTCTCGTCAGACGCATTTGCCAAAATTGTATTGAGATACATCAGCCAGTAGCAGAAGAATTACTGTGGTTAAGTTCTGTAGCTAATTATTCTCATAAAGAAAAAGTATATTATCTTGGACCAGGCTGTACCTATTGCCATAATACGGGTTATAAAGGACAAATCGGTCTCTTTGAATTACTGGAAATCACACCATATTTAGCTGAAATGCTGCGTTTAAATGATACGGCGGGATTTAATCATGCTGCAGAGAAGAGTCCCCATTTTCGACCGCTTATCTTGAGCGGTTTAGACTTGGTTGATCAAGGGGTCACAACCATTAGCGAAATGATTCGTATCATGGGTGAGGGCGCCATGATCGCTCCCGCTCCTCTCAAGGTGAAAACCGATGCCAACCTTTAAATTTCAGGGCCGTGATTTATCCGGAAAACGAGTAGCGGGTATTCGTCTTGCTAGCACGGCTGAAAATATCAGCGCTCAATTGCTTAAGGAAGGAATTGTTCCTGTTCAAATCGCTATAGTTAAAAAGGAAGAAAATCCCTGGCAAGCCTTGATTGCGCTTTTGGGCGGTGGGCGTATTTCAACAGATGAGATGGGGATTTTTTCTCGGCAAATGTACACGCTGAGTAAAACGGGTGTTCCTATTTCGCTTGCTATTAAAAGGCTGGCAGAAACAGCCCGCAGTAGACAGATGACAATGGCCTTGAATGGTATTGCCGAAGGTTTAGAAGCGGGACAGGACTTGGCAGCAGCTATGCAACGTTATCCAAAAGTGTTTACGCCGGTGATGATTTCTATGATTCGGGTAGGACAAAGTAGCGGCCGACTAGATGAGGCCTTTTTACATCTCAATCAATATATAGAATTAGAAGCCAGTGCTATAAAGCGCCTATCGACAGCCCTGCGTTATCCCCTTTTTATTTTTATCAGTATGATCATGGCTGTTTTTGTAGTGAATCATTTTGTTATCCCGACCTTTGCGCGGGTTTATGAGAATGCCCATCTTAGCTTACCGATCTTAACCCGTATTCTGATTGATATTTCGAAGTTTACTATTCAATATGGCTGGTATTTGCTGGGAGGACTAGCCCTGATTCTTGGCTGGGGAATCTATTACCTCAAAACACCTGAGGGTAAATTACAAGGTGATCGCTTTCTTTTGAAAATTCCGGTGATCGGCTTACTCTTAAAGCGGATTATTTTATTACGTTTTACTCAAGTTTTTGCTATTGTCACCAAGGCCGGTGTTCCTTTATTAGAAGGTTTAAGCTTGGTGGCCCAGGCCATCAATAACAGTTATGCTCAAAAGGAAATTCTGGGCATGAAGGAAGCCATATTAAGCGGCAAAAGTTTAACACAAGCCGCATTATCGGTAGAATTTTTTACACCTCTTGAGATTCAAATGCTGACTGTGAGCGAAGAGACCGGCGAATTGGGTGAAATGCTAGAGCAAATGAGTATGTTCTATGAGCGTGAAGTCACTTATGATCTCAAACGCTTAAGTGATTTCATCGAACCAGCTCTGATTGTTTGTTTATCAATCTTGATTTTAATCCTTGCTTTTGCAGTCTATTTACCCATTTGGGATTTAATTAAATTAACTCACATGTGATACAATTTACAGAGGAATAAAAAGGAGCTTGATTATGAAGAAAGGGAAGCAGAAACAAGTCGGTTTTACCTTAATTGAATTAGTCATCGTTATTGTTATTTTGGGTATTTTGGCGGTTATCGCGATGCCCAAATTTATTAATCTTTCAACAGATGCTCAAACCGCAGCCACCAATGGCGTCGCTGCTGCCTTATCTTCAGCCAATGCGACGAATTATGCGGCTCGCTCCGAAAATTCGTCAAATGGCGTGGCTGTGACCAATTGCACCAGTATGTCGAGTGCCCTCTTAGGTGGTGCCTTGCCAACAGGTTATACGATTACTTCTGCCGCTGTTACTGCTGGCTCGACGGCAACCTGCACCCTAACGGGCCCGAGTTCTACCACTGCAACCTTTACTGCAACGGGAATTAATTAGGGTCTGTATATGCGCATTGGCATTAATGTTGCATTAACACTGGCATGAACATTGTCGTCCTGAGCGAAGCGAAGGATCTGTTTTTGTAAAATTATTGAGATCCTTCGCTACGCTCAGGATGACAATCACGCTCAGGATGACAATTATGCTCAGGATGACAATTATGCTCGGGATGACCAAGGCAAGGGATAAAAAGCTAGAATAGCGGGACCTGTCACATGAACAGCCAGGCTGGTTTTACACTCATTGAAATTGTTGTTTTTATCGTCATAACCAGTATCTTAGCAGCTACCCTGTTACTTACCTTTACTACTTCCTTACAAAAGGCTCCTCAATTTATTCAAAATTTAACTGCCCTCGAGAGTGCCAAAAAATGCATGGAATGGTTTATTGGGCAGAGAAGTCTCTTGGGTTATAACAGTATTGCTTGTCCCAGTAGTGCCGTGCCAGGCTTTTGTACGACACCCTCAGGCTATACACTCAGTGTAGCAATTAGCTGTGCTAGTATCGGCGGTGATGCCAGTTATAAAATAATTACAGTGAGTATGAGCGGTATTACTACTTTAACTTTGACAACGATGATTGCGGATTATGAATAAAAGATCTAGTCAACAAGGGTTTACCTTGATTGAATTAATCATCGTCATTGTCTTGTTAGCCATCATTGCCAAGATGGCAAGTCAAATGTTAGGCCAAGGCTTGAATGCTTTTCTGATGGGCCAAAATGTGATGAATACTAATTGGCAGGGACAAATTGCGCTTGAGCGTTTATCCCGAGATTTAGCCTTGGTTCGTTCAGCGAGTGATGTTAGCGTCAATTCCGCAACGGAATTTAGCTTTATTAATGTAAACGGTGTAGCGATAGATTATAAACTCAGCGGTACGACTTTGTTGCTTAATTCACAAGTTTTAGCTGATGGAGTCAGTAATTTGAGTTTTACTTATTACGATCAAAATGGCAATGCCGCCTTGACTGTGGCCAATCTGCGCTATGTGAATGTAGCACTCAGCTTTAATCAACAAGGAGTTGGCTACAGCGTGAATACTGCTGTTTTTCTAAGAAATCTGAGTAGCTAAGCTAAGCAAAAATCTCTTGCCAGGCTGCTTGTGGCTTGGTGTGTGGACCGAGCAAACTGATTCCATTGACAGTAACATTGCTTTGAAAACCGCTGGGCGCTGAAACGACTGACCAACTTGAGCCATCCCAATGCACAAAGAGGGCGTTCTGACCAACAGCCCAACAATCACTGCTTATGGTACAAGATACATCATACAAGTCATTGCTATTACTGATGCTAGACGTGGTCGACCAGTTCGATCCGTTCCAATGTAAAATAAATAAAAAATTGCCAGTTAAATGCTGACCAACAGCCCAGCAATCATTTGAAGCATTACAGTAAACACTGTTTAAATTAGAATTGGCGGAAGCGGCTGGTGTGATTCGTGACCAAGTACTGCCATTGAAATACTCGATTAAAGGATTACCTGTCAGCACATTGCCGACAGCCCAACAATCATTACTAGTATTGCAATAAACACTGTTCAGTTGCGTATTGGCTTGGGCGCTGGGTGTGAAACGGGACCAGGCTACCCCATCAAAATGTTCTAGCAAGGGATAATTGCTTAAGGCAGTACCGACTAACCAGCAATCACTGCTGTTGAGGCAATAGACGCCATTCGCGCTTGCATTGGCCTGCACTGTCGGTGTAACGCTTGACCAGCTCGAGCCATCAAAGTGTAAAATAGTAGGATTTTTCTTATTTACTTGTCCAACAGCCCAGCAATCCGTACTACTATTGCAATCAATATCGTTTAAATCAGAACCACCGCTTACGCTAACAGCTGACCAAGCATTACCATCCCAATGGAGAAGCGTGTAGGTCGATCCTGAATTTTGACCCACTGCCCAACCATCTGCATAAGAGAGCATACAAATAGCGGTTAAATTAGGGCGCCAAGAAGAAACCACGGTAGCATTGTTCCACTGTACTTCTGTTGGATTATTCCAGCGTGCAAAGGCCAAGCCATTACTGGTTTGATTGCCAACAGCCCATCCTTCTTGCAGCTGCACGGCTTCCTGTAAATTACGTTTACCAAAAGGGCTGCCCGGATTAGCGGGGGAGGAGAGGCTGGGGACACCGCCTTGTGAAGCTAGAGTACATTGATACTGTCCAACCCCCGTTCCTGTAGCATGAGCAGCTGCTGTGCTGCTATCTACACCGCGTGTTGCGCCCAGAAAATGGCTGGCATCCATGCCGGCATAATTAATGAGTTCATTATCTATCATAATCCGTCCTGAGCTGGCGTAGCCTCCGGTACTACCTACTGTAATAGTGGTTGCAGTGCTTGTTAAGGAGCCATTGAGGGAAGCGGCATTACTATAAAAGCGACCTGCTGAGCTGAGACTATAAGTCCCTCTGCCTAGGCTATTACTGAGACTTAAGCTCGAACAGGCACTGCGCTGCGTTAAGGTGGAGTTTAAGAGTTGATGGATACCCTGTTGTAGGCCGGATTCTGCTAGATAAAAGGCCTGGGTGGCTTGTACAGCATCAGAAGTAGAACGAAAGCTCGTAACCATCATATAGGTGAAAGCAAGACCAATAAAGCCAACCACTAAAATCAATAAGACAGCAAGCAGTGATAGAAATCCTTGGTTTTTCCTTCGACCGACATTCATGAAAACTTCCTTGTTTCTGAAGTGGACCCATTTTATTCAACAACTACATCTTTAGCTGGGCTAAGGCTCAAAAAATACTGTCTGAGAAAATAAATTGCTAAACCCAAAGCCGTCCATATACCAAAACCAATCCAAGTTGGTAGCGATAGACTACTCATTAAATATAAGCATAAAAGGATTCCCAGTAGGGGCACAAGTGGATTCCCCGGCATTCGAAAGGGTCTGGGCAAATCAGGCTTGGTGATTCGCAAAACGACCACAGAACCACAAACAGCAATAAATGCAGCTAGCGTTCCAATATTAACTAAACTAGCTATATGGTTAATTGGAAAAAATCCTGCGATGAGGCCAATTGTCCAAGCCATCATCCAAATTAAACGACGAGGCGTTTGGCTCGGAGCATGTATTTTTGCAAAAAAATGGGGTAATAAATTATCTCTTGCCATGGCAAGAAAAATGCGAGTGGAACCATAGTACATCGCTAAAATAGCTGTGGTGAGGCCGCCAATGGCGCCGATGGCGATAATTTCTCCTGCAAAACGATGGCCGATATTAAAAAGAGAGATGGCCACAGGTGAGCTGACATTGAGACCAGTATAGGGAACCAAGCCAACTAAAATGCCTGCTACTAGAACATAAATCAGGGTACAGACGACTAAAGAGGTCAAAATACCAATCGGCAGATTTCTTTGCGGATTAATCGTTTCCTCAGCAGCAGCTGAAATTGAATCAAAGCCTACATAAGCAAAAAAAATAAGACCGGCACCATTTACGATTCCTTGTAGACCAAAGGGGAAAAAGGGATGCCAATTTTCTGGTTTAAAATAGAAAACACCGATACCGATAAAAAGAGCGATAATGCCTAATTTGAGCGCCACCACAAAGGCATTAAAACGGGCACTTTCTTTCACACCCAAAGATAAAATGCCGCCTAAGGCTAAGACAATCAGCATGGCTGGTAAGTTGATGAGACCGCCACTAAAGGGGTCTTTTACCAAAAAATCGGGCATGCTAATTCCAAAGGCATGGAGCGCGCTTTGTACATATCCTGACCAGCCTATCGAGACGGTTGAGGCATCCATCCCGTATTCGAGCAATAAGTCCCAGCCCACTACCCAAGCAAAAAACTCACCAATACCCGCATAAGCATAGTTATAAGCCCCGCCACAGCCGCCAAAACAAGAAGCGAGTTCAGCATAAGAAAGAGCTGCAAAACTGCAAGCGAGACCGGCAAAAAGATAGGATAAGATAATAGCCGGCCCTGCCTGCGTGGCAGCTGCTACGCCCGTTAAGACGAAAATGCCGGCGCCAATAATGGCGCCTATGCCAAGCAGGGTTAAATCCGTTGCGGTTAAACAGCGTCGTAATTCATTGTGCTCAGTTTGATGGCTTAAGGCTTTGGTACGAAACAGATTTTTCACAATCACTCCTCAATTATTTATATCTATGCCCTTAAATTAGAATAGTGCAATGTTAAAACAATAACTTTTCTTTTGTCAAATAGCTTTCAAGACTCTTGCTTGAGCTCGCTTAGCTTATCCTATAACATAAAATCTATGGAAGGCGGAGAGGAAGTCTGGTGGAATTTTCTGAATATGCGCTGGGAGAAACAGTGGAACTGTTGCAGAAGGCAGTCCATGATTTTGCTTCTTCAGAAATCGCACCACGAGCGCAGGAAATCGATCAGCAAAATAGCTTTCCTGTTGAACTCTGGCCTCAATTAGGAAAATTAGGCGTTTTAGGTATAACGGCTGAAGAAAAATATGGTGGTTCAGGCCTCGGTTATCTGGAACATGTTGTTGTCATGGAAGAAATTAGCCGGGCTTCTGCAGCCATTGGCCTAAGCTATGCTGCACATTCTAATCTTTGTTTGAATCAAATTTCCCTGAATGGTAATGCGAAACAAAAAGCACATTATCTTCCCCGTCTATGTTCTGGAGAAGGGGTTGGCGCGTTGGCGATGAGCGAAACCCAGGCAGGCTCGGATGTCATGAGTATGCGCTTGCGTGCTGAAAAAAAAGGGAAAGGCTATCTTTTAAATGGCACAAAAATGTGGATTACCAATGGTCCAGAAGCAACGGTGCTTGTGGTCTATGCTAAAACCGATCCTGCTGCCGGCCCGCATGGCATTACCGCCTTTATTGTTGAAAAATCCTTCTCGGGATTTTCTGTGGCACAAAAGCTAGATAAGTTAGGTATGCGTGGTTCTAATACCTGTGAATTGGTCTTTGAAAATTGTGAGGTTCCTGAAGAAAATGTGCTGGGCCAAGTGAATAAAGGGGCGGAGGTTCTGATGAGCGGCTTAAATTATGAGCGTCTCATTCTTGCTGCTGGTCCTGTCGGCATTATGCAAGCCTGCATGGATGTCGTGCTGCCTTATATACATCAACGGAAGCAATTTGATAAGCCAATAGGAGAATTTGAATTGATACAAGGAAAGTTAGCAGATATGTATACAACCTTAATGGCTTCCCGTGCTTATTTATATACAACGGCAAAAATGAGCAACCGCGGCAGCTTGACGCGCAAAGACGCTGCTGCCTTAATTCTTTTTACTTCCGAACAGGCTACCCAAATGGCTCTGCAAGCGATTCAATGTTTAGGAGGCAATGGCTATATCAACGACTTTCCAACGGGGCGTTTTTTACGAGATGCTAAATTATATGAAATTGGTGCAGGCACCTCAGAAATTCGTCGTATGTTAATTGGGCGTGAATTATATAATGAAACAGCCTAGAAGCTGTTCGAACAGCTTCTAAATTTTAGTGCAGCATGAGGTTTAGACATGAGTCTCTTACAGACACAGGTGGATGCAAAAGATCAAACCTTTCAGGCGAATGCAAAGGTGATGCAGGCTTTAGTAAAAGATTTAAAAGAAAAGCTTAAAGCTATCCAGCAAGGCGGGGGACCACAGGCTTGTGAGCGTCACAAACAGCATGGCAAATTATTGCCTCGTCAGCGTTTGCAAATGTTAATTGATGAGGGTTCGGAATTTCTTGAACTCTCTGCTTTGGCAGGCTACGACTTATACGATACTGAGCTTGCAGCCGGTGGGCTCATCACGGGTATCGGGCGAATCATGAATGTTGACTGTATGATTGTGATCAATGATGCAACCGTGAAGGGCGGCACCTATTATCCCATTACGGTAAAAAAGCACTTAAGAGCACAGCAAATTGCTGCAGCCAACCATCTTCCCTGTATTTACTTGGTAGATTCTGGTGGTGCTTACTTACCCCTGCAAGATGAAGTTTTTCCTGATGAAAGACATTTCGGACGGATTTTTTTTAATCAGGCCCATTTATCTAGTCAAGGCTTACCGCAAATTGCAGTGGTGATGGGTTCTTGTACGGCCGGTGGTGCTTATATTCCCGCGATGGCTGATGAAGCGATCATGGTAAAAAACCAAGCGACTATTTTTTTAGCAGGCCCCCCTTTGGTCAAAGCGGCAACGGGTGAAGTGGTGAGTGCTGAGGCCTTAGGTGGTGCAGAGGTACATTGTCGCCTCTCTGGCGTAGCTGATTATTATGCACAAGATGATAGCCATGCTTTGGAATTGGCAAGACGAGCGGTTGCGAATTTAAATTTTAAAACAAGAGGAAAGAAATTTGTCGAGGAATTTAAAGAACCGCTCTTTGCTTCTGAAGAACTCTATGGTTTAGTCCCTGCTGATCCGCGTTATCCTTTCGAGGTACGTGAAGTCATTGCTCGGCTTGTCGATGCGTCTCTCTTTGATGAATTTAAAGCGCAATATGGAAAAACGCTGGTCTGTGGTTTTGCTCACATCTATGGCATGCCGGTTGGCATTCTTGCCAACAATGGCGTTTTATTTTCAGAATCAGCACTGAAAGGAACGCATTTTATCGAGCTTTGTTGTCAACGTCGCATACCACTTCTTTTTTTGCAGAACATTACTGGCTTTATGGTCGGCAGTAAGTATGAGGCAGAAGGCATAGCCAAGCATGGTGCTAAAATGGTGACAGCTGTTGCCTGTGCAGCGGTTCCCAAAATGACGGTCATTATTGGCGGCAGTTACGGAGCAGGCAACTATGCGATGTGTGGGCGTGCTTATGATCCACGCTTTATTTGGATGTGGCCGAATGCAAAAATTGCTGTCATGGGCGGGGAACAAGCTGCCAATGTTTTAGCCCAGGTAACCCGCGAGAAAAAAGAGCGTCATCAAGAGCCTTGGTCAGCAGAAGAGGAGGAGCAGTTCAAGGCACCGCTCATTAAGCAATATCAGGAACAATCCCAGGCCTATTATTCAACTGCTAGATTGTGGGATGATGGTGTGATCGATCCCATCGATACGCGTCAGGTTGTAGGGCGTAGTTTAGCTGCTGCCTTTAATGCGCCAATTCCTTCCACCCACTTTGGTTTATTTCGGATGTGAGTGCAATGACTCATTCAAACTTAAGTATTGCCACCCAAGATAAGATTACCACACTGACCTTAAATCGGCCGAATAAATGTAATGCCTTAGATGGTGCACTGGTAGAACATTTACAAGAAGCTTTTTTTGCAGCAAGTCAGGATGATAAAACAGGTCTTATTTTATTAAGCGGAGCCGGCAGTCATTTTTGTGCCGGCGCGGATATTAACTGGATGTATCAATTAGCGCAAAGTTCCTTAGAACAAGGGAAAAAGGATGCCGAAGCACTCGCTTCTTTATTGTATCAAATGTATACCTTTCCGAAGCCCATTATTACCCTAGTGCAGGGTAGTGCCATGGGCGGCGGACTTGGTCTTTT
This sequence comes from uncultured Coxiellaceae bacterium, assembly GCA_964466595.1. Lineage (GTDB taxonomy): Bacteria > Pseudomonadota > Gammaproteobacteria > DSM-16500 > DSM-16500 > JABDGC01. The sequence goes on from CAYXNR010000007.1 coordinate 54,444, forward strand.
AGTGTGTTCGGATATTATTATAGCGGCGGAAGATGCACAGTTTTGTTTTTCTGAATTGAAGCTCGGTTTAGTGCCTGCAATGATTAGCCCCTATGTGCTTGCTACCATTGGCGAGCGAGCTGCGCGCTATTATTTTTTAACTGCCGAAGCTTTTGCAGCACAAGAAGCTTTGCGCCTTGGTTTGGTACAAAAACTCGTGCCGACAGAACAATTAATTTCTACTGGTTTAGAGCTGTCCCAAACGCTTTTACAATATAGTCCTGCGGCCTTAAAGGAAATAAAACGCCTCTTGCCTTGGGTGAGCAGGCAAACCATCTCGCCGGAGCTGTCAAAAAAAACGGCTGAATTGTTGGCGACTATGCGTCTCTCTAAACAAGGGCGGGAAGGTTTAAAGGCTTTTATCGAAAAAAGATTACCAGTTTGGGATGACTAAGATGAAATTCCCCGCCTTTGTTAAAATGGTTGAAGTCGGGCCACGAGATGGCTTGCAGAATGAAAAAAAAATTCTTTCTACCGAGATCAAAATCGATTTTATTAATCAACTTTCTGATACAGGCTTATCAGCAATAGAAGTAACGAGCTTTGTTTCACCGCAGTGGATTCCACAGCTGGCTGATCAGCTTGAGGTTTTTCAGGGGATACATAAAAAAGAGGGCGTGAGTTATCCCGTTCTCGTGCCGAACCTAAAAGGTTTGCAAAAATCCTTAAGCGGCGGTGTGAAGGAAATTGCAGTATTTACTTCACCTTCAGAGCAATTTAATCAACATAATATTAATTGTTCTGTCGAAGACAGTTTAAATCGTATTGCAGAACTGATTGCAGTTGCTAAAAAACATCGGCTGCGCATCCGTGGCTATCTCTCTTGTGTGCTCGGCTGTCCTTATGAGGGCGAGATGAAGGCTGAAAAAGTAGCGCTTTTAGCCGAACGCTTGATTCATTTGGGTTGTTACGAGATCTCGCTTGGCGATACCATTGGTGTTGGGACGCCAAAACAAGTTGTGCAGCTATTACAGCAGGTGACAGAAAAAGTTCCGCGTGAAAAATTGGCAGTTCATTTTCATGATACCTACGGACAAGCGCTTGCTAATATTTATGCTGCTTTAGAATGTGGCCTTGCTGTTGTCGATAGCTCGGTAGCAGGACTCGGAGGCTGTCCTTATGCCAAGGGTGCTTCGGGAAATGTTGCTTCGGAAGATGTCTTGTATCTGCTAAAGGGTTTAGGTATTGAAACCAAGGTAGACCTTCAAAAATTGCTTACCGTCGGTCGCTTTATTAGCAAGCAAGTGGGTAAAAATACAGAATCTAAGGTTGGTCGGGCCTCAGACTTTGCCTAGCGCTCGCTGTTACATGAGGCGGCAATTCGAGCGGTCGCGCTTAGATGGTAGGGGTTTATCCGAAGGGGATAATTTTAGCTCTTCGGGTTCTTGGTAGCTTGGTTCATGATAAAGTATGGCTGCGCGGCTTGGATCTTTATAAAACAAGGCTGCACGAGGATTGGCTTGAAACAGCATTTTAGTTTGAGGTCTTCCCTCTACCACTATTTCAAGAGAGGTTTTCCACCATTTTTTAATCTCCGGTTCTTTTTCTTCATGATCATAAACGTTTTCATTTATTAATTTTCGCCTCATTATAAAATTTTCTAGAATAAGACGACTACTGAAGTCGATATTTATACCTTTTATATTATCCCCATAAAGCATGAAAATAATGGCTAATATGGTATCAAAAGGTAAGTTTGAAAGAAGGCTTGGTTTTGAAGGGTCTGTGAGAGCTGTATAGGCATTTGCTATTTGAATAATTTGGTTAAGACATCTTTGCTGATGCTTCATAAGAATATTTTCTTTATTGCTATGATTTCCTTTGCGAATATTCTCGTGATGAAGCGGTGGATAGAGTTGGATGAGACGGTTGCGTTCTAATATTTCTGCTATTTTGCGATAGTCTTTCAGGATGAAGGGGCTGCTTCCTCCAAAAGAAAAAAGTTCAAGATGGCATCTTTCTGCGTTTGACAGTAAAGGAGCAAGTACGCCTAGCTGCTCACTGCTTAGCTCACAAAAATCTAAACGGAGTTCCCTTAAGCTTGAATTCCCATCAATTAAATGATGTATAGCTGCAATCGACTCTTCAGTAATTTTATTAGACGCTAAAGATAGATTGCTAATGCTTAATTTTAACCTTCTCCACTCACGAGCTAAATAATGTATGGCCTCATGATCAAGCTTTGTATCATCAAGATCTAAGCTTTCTAAAAATATGAGAGAAGGCAAGCCTAGCATTAAGGCTTGCAGACCGGGTAGGCCTAAGCGATTATTGCCAAAATTTAAATGGGTCAACTCTCGATTTAATTCGATAGCAGGCGCTAATTCCCTTATTCCTTCAGCAGAAAGGCCGACTTTATCCAAAGTCAGTTTGGAGAGGTTCATCCCTGCAATAGGGCTTACTAAATGAGTTGCGCCACTGTCGCCAAGATTTAAGGAATAAAGTGTTAGGCTTTTCAAGTTTTTTTGGAAAGCAAGTCCCTCAGCTAATTTCTTTACAGAATCTGAATGCAAGGGCAAATTGTTTTGTAAGCTCTGTCCTTGTATGTATATTCTATTTAATTTGGTATTTTGAAGAAGGATATCTCCTAGATTTAAAATAAATTCGTTACTGATACAGTATACGGAGAGCCGTAAATTTCTAATAGCTGCCTTCCCTGTGAGGGCTTCAAGAAAGCCAATGATTTCATTTTCTGTAATGTCGAAGGTGGTTAAATCGATTGAAAGGTTACTTAAATTGGGATGATCTTTTAATGCTTGCCCTATTGCGCTTGCGCCTAGCGCTGTCCATTCTAAAGAGCGGGTTGAATCTGTGCCATTGAATTCAAAGGTTGAAAGCGTTGTATTTGTTGTAAGGGCTGCCGCAAGCTCTATTAAATCATCGTCAGTGATATGGGAAACCACCATCTCATCGTCATCCAGATGAACCAGACGAGGGTTGATTAGGATCTTGCTAAAATTTAAACAATCCCATTTCGGATCATTCGATTGCAGTCTTTCAATTGCAAGAGCTAAACTAATTTCTTCATCAAGATAACGAGATTGCATGATTATTAACCATCTTATAATTAATATTGTAAATATATAGAACTAAAATAATATTTTCAATTAAAATATATTCATTTAAATGAATTGCTTAAGGTAAGTTACATGAGGCGGCAATTCGAGCGGTCGCGCTTAGATGGTAGGGGTTTATCCGAAGGGGATAATTTTAGCTCTTCGGGTTCTTGGTAGCTTGGTTCATGATAAAATAAAGCTGCGCGGTTTGGTTCTTTATAAAACAAGGCTGCATCAGGATTGGATTGAAACAGTATTAGAGTTTCAGGTCTTTCCTCTAACTTTATTTCAAGAGCTTTCTTCCACCATTTGTTTATCTCCGGTTTTTTTTCTTTATGATCATAAGCGTTTTCATTTATTAATTTTCGCCTCATTTTAAAATTTTCTAGAATAAGACGACTACCGAAGGCGATATTTATACCCTTTATATTATCCCCATAAAGCATGAAAATAATAACTAACATGGTATCAATAGGTGGGTTTGAAAGAAGACTTGGTTTTGAAGAGTCTGTGAGAGCCGTATAGGCATTTGCTATTTGAATAAGTTGGTTAAGACCTCTTTGCTGATGTTTCATAAGAATATATTTTTCATTGGTAGCATTTCCTTCGAAAATATTTACGGTATAACGCGGTGGATAGAGTTGGATGAATAGGTTGCGTTTTAATATTGCTTCTATTTTATCATAGTCTTTCAGAGTGAACTGCTGGTCTTGGTCTTCTCCACAGAAAAAAATTTCAAGATGGCATCTTTCTGCGTTTGAAAGTAAAGGAGCAAGTATGTCTAGCTGCTTACTGCTTAGCTTACAAAAATCTAAATGGAGTTCTTTTAAGTTTGAATTCCCATCAATTAAATGATAAATAGCTACAATTGAGGTGTCAGTAATTTGATTATATGATAGAGATAGATTGCTAATGTTTAATTTTAACCTTCTCCACTCACGAGCTAAATAATGGATGGCCTCATCATCAAGCTTTGTATCATCAAGCACTAAGTGTTTTAAAAATACGAGAGAAGGCAAGCCTAGCATTAAGGCTTGCAGACCGGCTAAGCCTAAGTGATTATTGCGAAAATTTAAATAAATCAACTCTCGGTTTAATTTTATAGCAGGCACTAATTCACTTATTCCCTTAGCAGAAAGGCCCAGATTGCTTAAAGTCAGTTGCGAGAGTTTCATGCCTGCAAGAGGGCTTACTAAATGAGTTGCGCCACTGTCGCCAAGATTTAAGGAATAAAGTTCTAGGCTTTTCAAGTTTTTTTGGAAAGCAAGTCCCTCAGCTAATTTCTTTACAGAATCTGAATGCAAGGGCAAATTGTCGTGTGAGCTAATGAATATTCTATTGAATTGGGTATTTTGAAGAAGAATATCTCCTAGTTTTGAAATAAATTTGTCACCGATATAGTAAACGGAGAGCCTTAAATTTCTAATAGCTTTCCCTATGAAGGCTTCAAGAAAGCCGATGATTTCATTTTCTGTAAGGTCGGGGGTGCTTAAATGGATTGTAAGGTTACTTAAATGAATGCGGATGATCTTTTAGTGCTTGTCCTATCGCGTTTGCACCTAGCGCTGTCCATTCTAAAGAGTGTGTTGAACCCGTATCGCTGAAGTCAAACTCTGAAAGTGTTGTATTTATTTTAAGGGCTTCCGCAAGCTGTAATAAATCAGCATCAGTAATATGGGAAACCATCATCTTATCGTGACCCGGAAGCGGATTGATTATGATCTTATTAAAATTTAAACAATTCCATTTCGGATCATTCGATTTCAGTCTTTCAATTGCAAGAGCTAAACTAATTTCTTGATGACGATTGTGGGATTGCATAATTTTTAACCAATATTATTGAGTCGATATTGTTTATATAGAACTAAACTTTTGATTTCAACTAAAATATATTTACTTAAAAGAATTACTTAGTGCGTTCGTACTTTCTTCCTGCATTTTTTTTGGCACAACCCCCATCTGAGTTAGTCCGCCGCCGCCAGCGCCTATTTGAATGGTAACTTGTTCGCAAATTATTTTTTTATGATTAAATTTGATAAAGGGATGAAGTTCGATCTGTCGACCATCTTTACCAATCACACGGTTACAACCGCTAACAGACAAAAGTTTCACTAGCCAGTTTTGCGGCAGTGTTTTACGGATGTGATGCAAGAGGTGAATTGCTTGTCGTCCATCATAGTTATACCAGGCAGACCCGCGATTTAAGGGATTGACGCAGCCGGCGGCACTCAGGCGTGCAAAAGTAATATTAAACGGCTGTACTTTACCACTCAGTGGATCTTTCATCTCAATCACTTGTGGGGCCATGAGAGGAACAAGATGATTACTACCACCACAGACTACAGGTCCGCCTTTTAAATCAGCGCCAATAATAAGCGCATTCATCGATACGCCGGTGACGGAGAGTAAATCATAGACAGAAGGAGAAAAGGGCGTCGGTCCTAAGGATAAATGGGCCTGTGAAAAGGCGCGATAATGAGAGATATTTTGTGAATGATTTAATTCACAAAATTCAAGTATGCCACCTTTGCTTTTATCCGGATCAAGAAACACCCGCTTCAGGCGCCAATTGGTTTTGACTTCGCCTCCGCTTTTTTGTATTTCCCTCGTTATTTTTTGTAAAAAATCAGGTTCAAAAATAAAATCAGCTGCTTTTTCCATGAAGTAACTGCCTTGTCGAGGCAGAAAGCCATATTTTTCTTCGACTTCTTCAGGTCGCAGCGGCTTGAGTGTGTGATCTTGCTTTTGTAAGAGGCTCTGATATTGCCGGAGTAAGTCTTGCTCTTGTTTTGCGCTTGCTGCAATGAGTAGGGAGCCGCGTGGTTCTCGTAGAAGTTTCAAACGTTGATTTAAGCGATTTAAATATTCCCCGCTATTTTTCGTTCTTTTTTGCATTTCTTCTAAGATCTCAGGCATTTTTCCTGCTTGTATAGCCTGCGTATAAGCTTTGGCTAGTTGATGATTGCCCCAGACAATACGAAAAGCAGCCAGCCACTCTCTGGGATGACGCAGCCATTCCAACCAATTTAAACTGAGCCAGGAAAAATCAGGGTGAAGAACGCTAGAATCATAAGCTTCCGGTCGAAATAAACGCAGGATTTCCTTTAAAATAAATTGGAGGGGATAGTCACCCCTCATATAGGCCGGACCTTCTGTTAAGCTATCCGGTTCGCCGTGATTGCCTGCACCAGCCCAAATGGGGCGGCTTATTTTTCCATCGCTATGCTGATCAAGATCACTAACATATAAAACAGATTTACCCTGCAGACTACTTTCTAAAGCAACAGTTGCAGCTGGTGGTCCGCCGACAGCAATCATCTGTTTTTGGGGAGGCGGTGAAGCAAGAGTCGGTAGTTTGTTCAAAGCCAGTATTTCGACAGCTGTCATATCCGGTGGTTGTAGTAAGTGAACAGGAACAATAGGAATTTGTGGAAAGTAGGTTTGAGCGATATGCAGAAGTTCTGGATCTTCGCTAGTCCAGGGTGAGAATTGACGCTTTCCCTGGCGCGCTTCATTTTCTGCAAAGCTTAGGTAAGGATCATTGTGAGGATTGAGAATAGGCATTTTTTTGAAGAACACTGTGTTTTATACTGTAGACAAAATAAATAATAATACCCAAGATCAGCCAGCATAGAAACCGCCACCAGGTCACGGCTGGTAAATGAATCATGAGATAAAGACAAAAAATAATTCCTAAGCCTGGAATCAGCGGATTCCAGGGTAATTTAAAGGGGCGCGGTAGCTCAGGTCGGGTTTTGCGTAAAATAATGACGCCGGCACAGACGAGAGTAAAAGCAGTGAGGGTTCCAATATTAACCAGTTCAGCGGCGCGGTGAATAGGCAGAAGACTCGCAAAAAAAGCAATCAGGACACCGCTTGTGATAATAATAGAAATAGGTGTACGAGTACGCGGATGGATTTTCGAAAAAGCAAGCGGTAAGAGACCATCTCGACTAATTGCTAAAAAAATACGGGTTAGACCATAAAACATCACCAGCATAACAGTCGTTAAGCCAGCGATGGCGCCAGCGCCAATGAGACCGGCGGCAAGATGATGATTGAGTTGCAACATCACAGCAGCTACCGGTGAACTGACATTTAAAGTTTTATAAGAAACAATCCCGGTTAAAAACAGAGATACAACAATATAAATCAAGGTGCAGACTACCATCGAAATAAGAATGCCAATAGGAATATCGCGTTGTGGTTGAATCGTTTCTTCTGCTGCAGTGGAAAGCGCATCAAAACCGATATAGGCGAAAAAGACCAGGGCAGCGCCTTCCATGACACCCGACCAGCCAAAGGGAAAGAAAGGATGCCAATAAGCGGGCTGCAAATGCCTAAAGGCAATGATGAGAAAGGCAGCAATGGTGATCAGCTTAATAAACACAACGATTGCATTGAAGCGCGCGCTTTCTTTTACGCCGAGACAAAGCAGTACAGTGAGAAGAGCAACAATAATTACCGCTAATAAATTAATCGTACCCCCTAAAAAGGGACCCTGAACAAGAGAAGGGGGCAGATAAATATGCAAGGAAAGCAGGATATCGTTCACATAGCCTGCCCAGCCGATGGCAACTGTAGAAACCGCGAGACCATATTCAAAAAGCAGATTCCAGCCAATTAACCAGGCGATAAATTCTCCAAAGCCAATATAGGCATAATTATAAGCGCTACCACAGCCGCCCACACTCGCTGCGAGTTCGGCATAAGATAAGGCAGCAAACATCGAAGCAAGCCCCGCGATTAAATAAGAAAAAACGACCCCCGGCCCAGCGGTGGTTGCTGCGACTACGCCTGTTAAAACAAAAACGCCTGCGCCAATAATAGCGCCAATTCCAAAGAGCGTCAGATCAAGTGCATTGAGGCAAGGTTGTAAGCTTTCTCCGAGTGGAGGGGCCTGTTCTAGTGGCTTGATACGAAACAAATCTTTGAGTGACATGACCTTTTCCCTGGATAAGCTTTTGCTGATGATAGCAGTAAGTTGGGCTGCTTTCCTAGAGCTGGGATTGCTTTCCTAGAGCTGGGATTTATATCATTTGCTATTGCCGTCTTGGCTAGACTGCCCCTGTACGGTACAAAAATCATTTTTTTCTCTGAGCGCAGCCTTTTGTCATCCTGAGCACAGCCTTTATGTCATTCTGAGCGTAATTGTCATTCTGAGCGCAGCGAAGAATCTGTATCTCATTGATAATTCAGATCATTCG
>CAYXNR010000008.1:0-58691 GCA_964466595.1 uncultured Coxiellaceae bacterium
ACAGCAACAGCAACAGCAACAGCAACAGCAACAGCAACAGCAACAGCAACAGCAATCTCAATTGCAGCAATTACAGCTACAACTGCAAAGACTTGAGAAAGAAGAATCAGATCTTGAAATAGAAAAAAGAGAGATCATTCAGCAATATAAAAAATTAGAAGAGATTAATTCTGTAAAGAAGGACGAAATTAAGCAATTATATTTTCTGTTTACGGCGATTGAAAATTTATTGTTTAATAATTATCAAAGATGTGAAAAAATTAAACTGAAAGAAGACAATAAGGAATTAATTAGTAAGATCTCCGATCTTTTCAATAAAGCTACCAAGGCATCTTTGCTTACTCAGAATAAAATTCAGCGGATAAAACCTATCATCGAACAGGCCTCAGCCTGGAAAATTGCCTTAGCGGCAGCGGCAACAGTTTTAGGAATTGGTGCTTTTTTGACTGGTATTGGTGCTTTAGCCAGTTTTTCAATTTTGGCTGGAATGGCGAGTGGAACGGCAATTACATTTATAGCTGGAGGCGGAATAAGTGTAATCGCTGGGTTAGGATATGCGAATTTTGCGATTGACCAAGACTCAGTTAATAGGCGATCAGTTGAGGACGGCCATAACTCTAGAGATTTAGGGAGAAAGTACAATGATACAGCAAAGATATTATCGGAGTCAGCTCATATCAATGTGCAGAGTAAAGGAGGGGCAAGAAAAAAAGGTATTTTGCGTAATAGTGACCAAAATCAAGACCATGGCCCCGAGCAAAAGCAAGCGCAAGGAAAAAAGGTTAGTATTATTGCCCCAGATAATAAACCTCCCTCTCAACCGCCATTGCCTGGCTCCTCTTCACCGCCATCGCCTCACTAACCCCACTTCCGTACACTAGCTTCCCAACCCATCACTCCTGTTGCACATCCCCCCAATTCTGTCTATAATCCCCTCACTTTTTGCATTCTAGCCTAGTGGAGTTGTTATCATATGCATGCCGTGATTATCAGTGGCGGTAAACAATATCGCGTTCAAGAAGGGGATATCCTCAAATTAGAAAAGCTGCCGCTTGAAGCGGGGGCAACACTTCACTTCGATCAAGTAGTCATGATCGGTGAAGGCGAAAACATTCAATTGGGAAAGCCCTATTTAACGGGCTGTACCGTAACAGCAGCTGTTCTGGAGCATGGGCGGCATGAGAAGGTGCGAATTTTAAAATTCAGACGCCGTAAGCATCACATGAAGCGGATGGGGCATCGTCAAGCCTATACTCAGGTTAAAATAACAGAGATTAAAGCCTAAGCGCTTTAAGATAAAAGAGGTATTTCATGGCACATAAGAAAGCCGGTGGTAGTACGCGAAACGGCCGCGATTCAAATCCAAAATATTTAGGGGTCAAGCAATTTGGTGGGCAGCTTGTGCATCCTGGTATGATTATTGTTCGTCAACGGGGTACGCATTTTCATCCTGGTCATCATGTGGGTATGGGTAGAGATCATACTTTATATGCCTTAATTGCAGGTGTGGTGGTCTTCAGTGTGAAAGGTCCTCTAAAGAAGCGCACGGTTAGCATTAAACCACTCAGTCAAGAAGTGAAAAAAGAAGAAGACACGGCAGCAGCAGCCTAAAGTTTAAACATAACTCTCAAAAGCGGGCTTTGCCCCGCTTTTTTTATTTCTGGAACCAAGCATGAAATTCATCGATGAGGCCAAAATTAAGGTAGAAGCCGGCAAGGGCGGCAATGGCTGCTGTAGCTTTCTACGACTTAAATTTATGCCAGAAGGCGGTCCGAATGGCGGCAATGGCGGTGATGGCGGCAGTATCTACTTGCTGGCAGACGAGAGTATCAATACCCTCGTGGATTATCGCTTTGTTCGTTTTTATAAAGCAGAGGATGGCGAAAAGGGCGGCAGCTGCGATTGTTCAGGAAAAGGTGGTGAGGATCTTGTTTTAAGGGTGCCCGTTGGGACGATGGTTTTCGATGAGCATACCAATGAATTAATTGTGGATTTAAACAGCCATGGACAGCAGGCCTGTGTAGCCCATGGCGGCCGCCATGGCATTGGTAACACCCATTTCAAAAGCAGTACTAATCGTGCACCTCGCCGTACTGTCCCCGGCGCCCCCGGCGATAAGCGCCTTTTGCGCTTAGAGCTTAAGGTCTTGGCAGATGTGGGTCTCGTGGGCCTCCCCAATGCCGGCAAGTCGACTCTTATACGTGCTTTATCAGCCGCCCGCCCCAAGGTGGCTGAATACCCCTTTACCACGCTTTATCCTCATTTAGGCGTTGTACGAGCCTCCCGTTACCGCAGTTTTGTGCTAGCCGATCTACCCGGCCTCATTGAGGGGGCAGCAGAGGGGGCAGGGCTTGGTATTCGCTTTTTAAAGCACGTAGCCAGAACCCGGCTTCTTTGGCAGGTAGTGGATCTTGCCCCGCTTGAAGGCGATCCTTTGACTGATTTAAGGGTCATTGCGAGGGAGTTAGAAAAATACGATGGGGATTTATTAGCCAAGGAACGCTGGTTAATTTTTAATAAAAGCGATTTAATTTCTCCTGAGCTCGCAAAAAAAGCAGTTCAAAAGATAATCAAGCAATTGAAGTGGACAGGAAAATATTTTGTTATTTCTGGGCTAGATAAAACAGGTACGAAGGAATTGGTGCAGCAGACGATGCATTATTTGGAAGAAAATAAGCATAAAGAACAGGAATCCTAATCCTTCATGGCGATCTGGTAAGCATTCATCATTATTCATATAAACCCGTTCACCCTGAGCTTGTCGAAGGGTGAGCTTTATAACCCCGTTCGCCCTGAGCTTGTCGAAGGGTGAGCTTGTCGAAGGGTGAGCTTGTCGAAGGGTGAGCTTGTCGAAGGGCCTCTAAACAAAGCAAAGAAATGGAGAAATCTCATGTTTTGGGTATATCTTTTAAAATGCGCAGACCAGAGTTACTACACTGGTCATACAGATAACCTAGAAAATCGACTTGCTCAGCATCACCTCAAAGTGTTCCCTGAGTGCTATACCTCAACAAAGCTGCCTGTTCAATTGGTTTTTTCTCAGGAATTTACAACTCGAGAAGAAGCTTTAGCTTCTGAAAGACAGATTAAAGGCTGGAGTCGGAAGAAAAAAGAAGCGCCCTTCGACAAGCTCACCCTTCGACAAGCTCACCCTTCGACAAGCTCAGGGTGAACGGATTTATATGAATTATATTCCTTAATGAAGCGTAAAGTTTATACACTTCATTAAGGAATTATGTAACCTATACAATTGCGAGGAACGCAGTGACGAAGCAAGCCAAAGTTTACAAAGAGATATTTTAAGCAGTCGCCATTTTCTTCAATTGATTTTGAATACGGCTTTTATGTCGAGCTGCCTTGTTTTTATGAATAATTCCCTTGCTGACCATTTTATCAATAATAGGCTGAGCTTCATGATAGCTGGTATCAGCTGCTTTCTTATCATTAGCAGTAATGGCAGTATGAATTTTCTTAATGGAAGTACGCAGTTGTGAACGCATACCCATGTTATGCTGACGGTGTTTTTCGGCTTGCCGCGCACGTTTTTTTGCTTGAGCTGTATTGGCCAAGGGGCTTTCTCCGCTAAGTGGTTAAATATTCTTTCCGGCGCCTATGATGCACTAAACCTCTATTTATTGTCAATTCTTGAGGTGAATTGGGGGTAGCAGCGTGCTGCTTAAAATGATATAACTATCCCGCTTAACTTAGTTAAAGGACTTGATCGATGCGACAGGTACCTCCTTATCTCGTTATTGGTTCGGGACGAGTAGCTAGGCATTTTCAATGCTATCTCAGCTACTTAGGTCTTCCTTTTAAACTGTGGTCGCGGCAAAGCAGTATTCAAGACTTAGTTGCCTTAAGTGAAACTTGTTCGCCGCTGCTGTTATTAATTAGCGATCAGGCAATTGCTAAATTTGTAGACACTCATCCCTTCTTAAAGAAAAAAAAGCTGGTTCATTTTTCTGGTTGTTTATCCTTGCCGGATATTCCGAGTGCCCATCCCTTGATGTGCTTTACTTCCGAAATCTATACGCTGCAGACCTATCAAGCTATACCTTTTATCATTTCAGAGAGCGGCCCTGATTTTTCAGAACTCCTGCCAGGTTTATCCAATCAAGCTTATCGAATCAGCGAGCACTTGCGTCCCTATTATCATGCCCTCTGTGTCTTAGGGGGTAATTTCACAGCGCTCCTCTGGCAAAAATGTTTTAAGGAATTTGAAAATCGTTTTCAACTACCTCGACAGATTCTGCATCCCTATCTGCAACAAGCGATGCAGAATCTGCTAAGCGATTCAGAGCAGGCCTTAACCGGGCCCTTAGTGCGCCATGATCAGACAACCCTTGAAGCTAATTTACAGGCTTTAAAAAACGATGCCTTCCAAAAAGTCTATCAGGCTTTTGTAGAGGCTTATCAAACTCAACCTTCTTTTTCATCACCCTGAGGTCAAGATGAGTATTCATTCCATTGCGCGTCGCGCTCTTCACATTCAAGATTTTCAAGAGCGAAAATTAAAGGGCCCTAAAATTTCTATGGTCACCTGCTATGACTATTCTTCAGCTTCTATTTTGAATGAAAGCGAGATTGATTGTATTTTAGTTGGAGATAGTAGCAGTATGCTGATGCATGGTTGTGCGAATACGCTAGGTGCAACCGTCGATATGCTTGCTCAACATACTTTAGCTGTTGCCAAAGGCGCTCCCCATAAATTTATTATCGCTGATCTACCTTTTTGTTCTTATCGAAAAAATCGGACGCGTACCATGGATGCTGTTGAAAAATTAATGCGTGCTGGTGCAAACGCGGTGAAATTAGAAGGTGCAGCCGGTAATCTTCAAACCATTCGACATCTCGTGGAAACCGGTATTCCTGTCATGGGACATCTTGGCCTCACCCCCCAAGCCATTCATGCCCTTGGTGGGTTTCGCGTACAAGGCCGTGTGGCTGAGGTAGCAAAGCGCTTAATTCAGGAAGCACAAGATATAACAACAGCAGGTTGTTTTGCTGTTGTTTTAGAATGTGTCCCTGCTGATTTAGCTGCGGAAATTACCACGCAGCTCTCTATTCCAACCATTGGCATCGGTGCAGGCCCTTATACTTCCGGTCAGGTTTTAGTATGGCAAGATTTGCTGGGCTTATCACAATCCTTTAAGCCAAAATTTTTAAAAACTTATTTAAATGGTTTTGAACTGGTACGTGAGGCACTCAATGCCTTTGATCAGGAAGTCAAACAAACCATTTATCCTGATCTCAAGGAGCATTGTTATTAAATGACAGAAATAATTAAATCGCTTGCAGCTTGGCAGGCTTTGCGTCCTCGCTTAAATTCCGATTTAGGTTTTGTGCCGACCATGGGTAATTTACATGCGGGGCATCTCAGTCTTTTACAGCGTTCAAAAGCAGAAACAGCTGTTTCCCTTCTTAGTATTTTTGTGAATCCCACTCAATTTAATCAAGCAAACGATTATGTGCATTATCCTCGTACCCTTGAAGCTGATTTAGCGCTCGCAGAAGAGGCGAAAGTCGATTATGTTTTGCTGCCTCGCTATCAAGATCTTTATCCAGATGATTATGCTTATCAACTCAGAGAAGTAAAATTCAGTGAGCAGCTCGAAGGCAGCTATCGACCCGGACATTTTAGTGGCGTGCTCACAGTTGTTCTCAAGCTTTTGCTCTTAGCTCAGGCAAAATGCGCTTATTTTGGTGAAAAGGATTATCAGCAAGTCGAATTAGTCCGCGGGATGGTGCAGGCTTTTTTTATTCCAACAGAAATAATCAGCTGTCCGACGATTCGTAATGAATTTGGTTTACCCTTAAGCTCCCGCAATAAACGCTTAACGAGTGAGCAATATCAGCAAGCCCAACATTTTCCCGCTCTTTTTCATTCTAAGCTTTTCTCCTGCGAGGAAATTAAAAAGCAATTGCAGGAGCTGGGTTTTGCAGTTGATTATATAGAGGAGTATGATGGACGGCGTTTTGCAGCAGTGAAGTTGGGTGAGGTGAGATTGATTGATAATATTGTAGTCGAATAATTTATGATCTTATGCCTAGACGTTGGAAATAGTCACATTTACGGCGGTGTTTTTGAGCATGATAAACTCCTGCTCCAATTTCGCTACCCAAGCGATCTGCAATGTACCTCGGATCAGCTGGGTGTTTTTTTTAAAAGTATTTTGCGTGAAAACCAATTAGATCCTGCTCGCATCAAACAAATCGCAGTTTGCTCTGTTGTCCCCTCACTCGATTATTCACTGCGAGCCTCACTCATCAAATATTTTTCTCTTCAGCCTTTTTTTCTAAAAGCAGGGGTCAAGACCGGTCTTAAAATACATTATAAAAACACCCATGAGGTCGGTGCCGATCGCATTGCCGATAGTATTGCTGCCATGCAACTCTTTCCTGATAAAAATATCATTGTGATTGATTTGGGTACGGCAACAACTTTTGATATTATATCCAAAGATCATGCTTATCAGGGCGGCGTTATTATTCCGGGTATTCATATTGCCATGAAGGCTTTGAATGAAAATACCGCTAAATTACCGCCGGTGAATATCTTAAAGCCAACCGGCATTATTGGCCAAACAACTGTTTCCAATATTCAAGCCGGCTTGTACTATAGTCATTTAGGAGCAATGCGTGAAATTATCAGCATGATTAGCAGGGAGCAATTCGAGAAAGAAAAACCGGTTGTGATCGGAACCGGTGGTTTTGCCAATTTATTTGAGGCAGAAGATATTTTTAACGTCATTATTCAGGATTTAGTGCTGCAAGGACTGCGGCTTGCCTTGCAGAAAAACAGTGAGTTTGATGCATGAGTAAAGCCTTGCTTAAATCAACCACCGTGGTTGTGGCGATGACCTTCATCTCGCGAATCTTCGGATTTTTGCGCGATATGATAACAGCGCAGGTTTTTGGTGCCGGTGCTGCCTTCGATGCTTTTTCAGTTGCTTTTAAAATTCCTAATTTTATGCGCCGCCTTTTTGCTGAAGGCTCTTTCTCACAGGCCTTTGTTCCAGTGTTATCAGAATATCAACAGCAAAAATCGCAGAATGAAATTAAAGCCTTTATTAACTCCATGGCCGGTTCCCTTGGTTTGGTGCTACTACTCGTTTCTCTTCTAGGCATCTTGCTCGCTCCCTGGATTGTACGCTTGTTTGCACCTGGTTTTGTAGCAGATGGCGAACGCTTTGCTTTGGCTGTAACACTCTTACGCATCACCTTTCCTTATCTCCTGTTTATTTCCTTAACTGCCTTTTGCGGCGCCATTTTAAATACCTACAGTCGTTATTGGGTGGCGGCTTTCACCCCCGTTTTTTTAAATCTTTGCATGATCATGGCCGCTTGGTGGTTGGTGCCTCATTTGCATATTCCCATTCAAGCCCTCGCCTGGGGCGTTTTTGTTGCCGGCCTCATTCAATTGGCTTTTCAAGCACCTTTTTTATGGCGCTTACGCTTGCTGCCTCGTCCGCGTATCAATTTTAAAAATAGTGGCGTCAATCGGGTGTTGAAGTTAATGGTTCCTGCCTTATTCGGCGTTTCGGTGTCACAAATTAACTTATTGTTGGATACCCTCTTTGCTTCTTTTCTGATTGTAGGCTCTGTTTCTTGGTTATATTATTCTGATCGTCTGATGGAGTTTCCGCTGGGTGTTTTTGGTGTCGCGATCTCAACAGTCATTTTGCCGCATTTGTCTCGTCATCATGCGACTACTTCTGCTCAGCAGTTTTCTTTGACCCTCGATTGGGCCTTAAGAATGGTTTTATTAATAGGTATACCAGCCGGGGTAGTCTTAAGCCTGCTTGCTGTTCCGCTCTTAAGTACCTTATTTCATTATGGTCGCTTTGATGATTACGCTGTGCTCATGGCCCGTAAAAGTGTGATGATGTTTGCTCTCGGTATTGCGCCTTGCATGCTGATTAAGGTCTTGGCAGCTGGTTTTTATGCAAAGCAAAATTTAAGTACGCCTGTTCGCGTTGGCATCATTGCGATGGTAGCCAACATGATTTTAAATCTGCTTTTTATTTTTCCACTCAAGCACGCGGGTATTGCTTTGGCTACTTCTTTGGCGGCTTTAGTGAATGCGAGTTTTTTATATTATCATTTGCGAAAGGAGAATATTTATCAGCCGCGTTCTGGCTGGCAGTATTTTGTTGTACGACTTTGTTTTGCGAATCTTGTTTTGGCCTTGTGGCTTAGTTTTGGAGCAGGAGATGTATCAACCTGGCTTGTCCAATCCGGCCTCTGGCGTTTATTGCATTTATTTGGACTTTTATTTGCCTCACTTGTTATTTATTTTGCTGCTCTGTGGTTATCCGGTATTCGCTTACAGGATTTATTCATGCCTCAGACAGCAGCCTTGTAGTTCATTTTCAATATAATTATATGATTTTATTGTAATATTTGAGTTTGTTCGCTCTTAGGGTACAAAAATCATTTTTGTCATTCTGAGCGCAGCGAAGAATCTATATTTCATTAGATAAGTCATATCCTTCGCTACGCTCAGGATGACAAATTATGCTCAGGATGACAATCGAGAGCGCATATACATTAATACTTAATTTGAGATTAACTTATGCCTATTCAATCTACTCTGGCCCAGGCTATTGCTGTCTTTGAACACAGTTATAGCTTTCCTACAGAAGCAGAACTGCGCGACTCTTTTGGCACAAGCGAGACAGGAGGAGTCGACTATAGCAAGCAAAGCGAAGCCACCCTACAAATGATTTTCAGTGGAAAATATAAACTCCACCTCCCTCAAAAATGTCTCGATGCGGAGATCTTGGAATCTGGCGCTTATCAAGTCCTCAGCAGAAGTTTCTACGAGCTCATCAAAAATTCTCTGGATTCCCATTCAAGTCAGTTTGACCTTATCATTTTTAAAGACGAAATCAATAAAGAAGTGGAAGTGGTGGCTGCAGATAAGGGCTGTGGTTTTCGAGCAGGTAAGTTTGCGGAGCATTTCCATTCCGAGGAAACTATTGTGAAATTCCAAGATCTCACCATCCCCGGAAAGAATAAATTAAGCTCGGATAAGCAAAGAGGCAAAAGTCTTGGCGGTGCCGGAATGGGTTTAATCGGGATTAATAGGGGTTTGAAGGAGGTCGGCGGTTTTTTAGCATTGCAGAGTACAGAGGAATTTCCTGCCATCCTCAGATTAAAATCTTCCTATGCTGTCGATACAGAAGACTTGTCAGACTTAGATTTAATGGCTCCTATTATCATGCTCACAGAGGAAGTAGAAGCTGCTTTTCAGCTGAGGGATGAAGGCGGGGAGGAAAAAGGAGAAGTAACTCCTCCACCCTTGAAGAAGGTGAGTGATGAGGAGAAAGAAGAAGGCACAGTCTTTCTGGTAAAAGGGGTAAGCGGTAAAGAGAATATTAATCCCAGTCTTTTCTATAGTCAGGTCTTTGCAGCAGACAAAACTGAGCCAGTCATTGATTATGCTGCGGCAGACCCTTCTCATAAGCAGTATTTTAGAGAGCGTCAGAGTAGTCATCCCTCTTTCTTGTCAGCTTGTCAGGACAATGGAAAAAGAAAATTATCTTCATCGGTTTTACCAGTTTCTTCAGATTTGATTAAAAAAAATAAATAATGCGGAGGGGGTCAAGTGCCACCTTAAGGCACAAGAACTTTCCACCTTTAATTTAAAGTCAAATTTTTTGTACATTAAGGTGGCACTTGACCCCTCTATCCGCGCGGCGTTTAAGGTGAGCTACTTATTCTGCGGAGTTGGTGTTTCAGCAGCTGGAGGCGGGGGTTGCGGTGTTGGGGGAGTTTTCGCTGCAACAGTCAAGCCTTCTTCAAGCTCAGCTGTAGCGCTAGTTAAGGGTTTCCCTGTTGCTTTTTCTGCTTCACCTTGAATAGCCCCCAGTTTTTCAAGCAAGTCTTCTTTTTGTGTTAAAAAGGCTTGTACCTTGCCCGTTCTCAATTTCGCTATTTCTGCTTTTAAATTTTCTACTCGAGCAGGATCCAATTTTTCGCCTTGCGCAATGAGTACGGTAAATTGAGTTTTCAGTATTTCTCTTGCCTTTTTTAAATCCTCTTGTTGTAGCATGAGATTCGGCAGGAAATTATTTTCAAAGGTAGTCAGGCGCGTTAGAATCTCGAGTGGTCTCGATCCCTTTGCTGGTGTTCCCAGAAAGACTTTCAGGGTATCGACAGATTTCGGAAAAGGGTTTTGTATTTCTTTAGCAATTTGCGCCAATTCATTACTGACCTCGGCGATGGCTGCCTTTGCATGCGGATCCAGATTTTTGAATTTCTCTGGACTTAAAAGATTAACAAAATAAAACAAGATGTCCTTAGTGTTAAAACGGTTTGAGGAAGGATCCACAGGCATTGAAACCTCGCTTTATCTCCATGATGTATATATTATAATCCTTTTTTCAATGACAGTGGCATAAGCGGCAAGATGGGTGTATAAATTTGGCTCCTCCTTGAGGAAAGGCCTATTACTTTGATAAGAGAGCAATTTGTGACGAAACTCATTCGTGGCTTACATAATGTGAAACCCCAGGATAAGGGTTCGGTCTTAACCATTGGTAATTTTGATGGCGTACATGTTGGCCATCAGGCTCTATTAAAACTGCTTAAAGAAAAAGCACAGGCTTTACACAGCCAAGCGATGGTCATGATTTTTGAACCGCAACCACTTGAATTCTATGGAAAAGGTAAAATAAAGGTGCCACGCCTGACGCGAATGCGTGAAAAATATGAAGCGCTCAGTCCGCTTGTTGATCAGGTTTTACTGGCCTACTTCAATCCCTCTTTTGCAGCCTTGAGTCCGGAAGACTTTGTAGTTCAAGTTCTAGTCAAAACCCTGGGTGTTACCCATCTCATGGTTGGTGAAGACTTTCGTTTTGGTCATAAACGCAGTGGAGATCTCCCGCAGCTACAAGCCCTAGCCGACCAGCATGGCTTTAGTGTAGAAATTATTCAGCCTATTTTAACAGGCGGTGAGCGGGTCAGTAGTACGGGCTTAAGACAGGCGCTTGCCAAAGACGAGCAAGCTGTGGTTTTGAAATACTTGGGGCATCCCTATTCCATGAGTGGTCGAGTGGCTGCAGGTCAAGAATTAGGAAGACAGTGGGGCTTTCCGACAGCTAATATTGAGCTGCATCGCGCTTTAACCCCTATTCAAGGTGTCTATGCTGTTCGTGTCTATGGCTTAGCTGCGGAGCCTTTACCAGGTGTTGCTAATCTAGGTATTCGACCCACAGTCGATGGTACGCGAACCTTATTAGAAGTACATTTATTGGATTTCAATCAAAATATCTACCATCGGCACGTCAGGGTAGAATTTTGTGAAAAATTACGTGAGGAACAACGCTTCGAGACTGTGGATCTTCTGCGAGAGCAAATTGCCCAAGATGTAATACAAGCACGAGCTTATTTCGATAAGGCGGGAAAAAGCTATGCCTGAATCTAAAAAAGAATATAAAAATACTTTAAATCTTCCTCAAACCGATTTTCCCATGAAGGCCGATCTTGCGAAAAGAGAACCAGCTATTCTCGAAAAATGGCAGCAACTGGGACTCTATCAAAAATTACGTGAGCAGGGTAAGGGACGCCCGAATTTTGTCTTGCACGATGGTCCGCCTTATGCAAACGGCCCCATTCACCTGGGGCATGCTGTCAATAAAGTTTTAAAAGATATAGTCGTTAAGTCTAAAACCTTTAGCGGCTTTAATGCAGCCTTTGTCCCCGGCTGGGACTGCCATGGTTTGCCAATTGAAGCGCGTGTTGAAAAGAAGCTCGGCAAACCCGGAGAAAAAGTAGAGGCCAGCGAATTTCGTCAGGCTTGCCGTGACTATGCAAACACTCAAATTAATTTACAGCGCGATGCTTTCATCCGCTTGGGTATTTCTGCTGATTGGGCTCATCCTTATCTCACCATGGCTTATCATTTTGAAGCAGCTATTTTACGTGCGCTTGCTCAGATTATGCAAAAAGGCCATATCGAGCGCGGCTCGAAGCCCGTGCATTGGTGCCTAGCCTGCCGTTCTGCCTTAGCGGAAGCCGAGGTGGAATATCAAGATAAAAACTCGCAGGCTTTAGATGTGTTATTTCCCGTGCAAAAAATAGAAGATTTAGCAAGTCGTTTGGGGCTGCCGGTTTCAGCACTGTCTGCTGTAGCCATTCCCATCTGGACAACAACAGCCTGGACCCTGCCTGCCAATGAAGCCGTGGCCTTGAATCCTGAGGTGGACTATGTTTTGCTTGAGATCTCAGCTGGAAAACAGCTCCTACTTGCAAAAGACTTATTAGGAGCAGTGCTGCTTCGCTATGGCATACAAAATCATCGTATTCTCGGTGAAGTCCGCGGGGAAAAGCTTGAAGGTCTTCAACTACAGCATCCTTTTTATGAGCGACTGGTGCCTGTTGTTTTAGGCCAACATGTTCTTATGGATTCTGGAACCGGTGCAGTGCATACTGCGCCAGCGCATGGCCAAGATGATTATCTCATCGGTAAAAAATATGGACTACCTATTCATAATCCAGTGGACGATCAGGGCTGCTTTGTCAAGGGAACGCCGCTTGTTGCTGGCATGCATGTTTCTAAGGTGAATGAACTCATCATAGCAGAGCTCAAGAAGCATCATCATTTAATACATGAGGAAATGATTAGTCATAGTTATCCTCATTGTTGGCGTCATAAAACTCCTTTAATTTTTCGTGCTACACCACAGTGGTTTATTAGCATGAGTCGCCAACATCTACGTGAGCAGAGCTTGCAGGCTATTGAAAAGGTTAAATGGGTGCCGGATTGGGGAAAAGCCAGAATTACCGCCATGATTGAAAATCGTCCGGATTGGTGTATCTCTCGCCAACGTAGCTGGGGCGTGCCTTTGGCTTTTTTTATTCATAAAGAAACCGGCGAATTACATCCCGATACGCTTGCGCTTTTGGAAAAAGTAGCAGAGCGTATGGAGAAAGAAGGGATTGAGGCCTGGTATAAACTTTCAGCAGAAGATTTACTCGGAGCGGAAGCCTTAGCTTATCAAAAATCAATGGATACCCTAGATGTCTGGTTTGATTCGGGTGTGACCCATGCGTCTATCTTAGGGAAAAAACCGGAACTTCATTTTCCAGCAGATCTTTATTTAGAAGGCTCTGATCAGCATCGCGGCTGGTTTCAATCGTCTTTATTAACAGCACTGGCGATGGAAGGACAGGCGCCTTATAAAACAGTTTTAACGCATGGCTATGTCATTGACTTGGAAGGCCGTAAAATGTCGAAGTCTGTAGGAAATGTTATTGATCCTGCAGAACTCATGAAAACCTTGGGTGCTGATATTTTGCGTTTGTGGGTAGCCTCCATTGATTATCGGGCAGAGATTCATGCCTCCAATGAAATTTTTACCCGAACCTCCGAAACCTATCGACGTATTCGTAATACCGCTCGCTTTTTGCTGGCTAATTTACATGACTTTGATCCCACACAAGAGCTTCTTCAGCCGGAAGAAATGCTTGCGCTTGATAGATGGATTGTTGATAAGGCGCGCTTGGTTCAAGATGAACTACTTCAGGCCTATGAGAGCTATCAATTTCATCTCATTTATCAAAAGCTCCATCAATTTTGTACGGTCGATTTAGGCAGCTTTTACTTAGATGTTATTAAAGATCGGCAATATACTATTCCAACAACAAGTCAGGCGCGTCGTTCGGCACAAACCGCGATGTATCATCTCATTGAAGCCATGAGCCGCTGGCTGGCACCGATTTTAAGCTTTACAGCTGAGGAAATCTGGCAATATCTACCCGGTAAAGGAAAAAAAGCTGGTGAAGAATCCGTGTTCTTGAGTAAATGGTATACGAATTTAGCCGCTCTTCCTGAAAAGGAAGTGATGAATCAAGGCTATTTTGAAGCGGTGAGAGCGCTTCGTGATTGCGTGAATAAAGAAATTGAAGAAAAACGTAATCAAGGACTTTTAGGCTCGGCTTTAGAGGCAGAGGTCACCATCTATTGTGAGGGGAGCTTGTATCAGCAATTACAAGCCTTAGGTAAAGAGCTGCGCTTTGTTTTAATTACCTCAGGGGCGAAAGTGCTTCCTCTAGACAAAAAAGACGACGAGGCGCGGGCCGCAGAATTAAAAAATGTTTGGCTTACGGTGAAGGTTACAACTGCTCCAAAATGTGAACGGTGCTGGCATCGTCTTCCTTCAGTGGGACAGGATGCGCTTCATCCGGGTTTATGTGAGCGCTGTATTGTGAATGTGGACGGGCCGGGAGAGGTGCGTCTCTATGCTTAAAAAGACTGTACAGAATTCTGGTTTGTTTTTTTTATGGATTTCCGGCTTGGTTTTTGTGGCGGATTGGGCAACTAAAGCTTTAGCGCTCACTTATCTACTGCCTTATCTGCCTCATCCGGTTTTTACCTACTTTAATCTTACCCTTGCTTTTAATACGGGAGCCGCTTTTAGTTTTCTCGATCAGGCTGCCTTTCAACCTAATCGCTTATTTAGTATTATTGCTGCTACAGTTAGTGTGCTGATTCTGTTGTGGCTAGCTCGTCTCTCGCGGAAAGAGAGCTCACTCTGTGTAGGTTTGGCTTTTATTTTAGGTGGCGCTCTCGGAAATTTGTGGGACCGTTTTCATTATCGGCATGTCATTGATTTTATCGATCTCTATGTATCAAAGTGGCATTGGCCGGTTTTTAATGTGGCTGATATGGCTGTTACTTTTGGAGCTTTACTAGTCATGTGGCATTGGCTACGGACTTCTCGCTAAAAAATGATAAAACGAGGCAAGAATAATATGCAGAAAATGATCGGCACATTTTTATTCTTTCTCTCCTCCCTTGCTTTTGCTGGTTGGAATAATCTAAGTCTGGGTGAGGTTGCACAAAATATAACAGAGCCCATTGAGGCGGTTTCTGGCTTTGTAAGCATTGGCTGTCTGCTTGTCGGTATGGCCTGTCTTTTTGCAGCTCTAGTTAAATATTTTGAGCATCGTAAAAGTCCCTTATCTGTTCCAATTAGCATGGTTGTTTGGCTTGTAATTATCGGCTTGTTATTACTCCTCTTGCCTTTTGCCTACCTAATCACAGACAATGGCATTCCCTTTAAAATCTTATGGGGTGGGATAAAATAAATGTTATTTTTTCGAAAAATTTTTCGCATACTAGTTTCCTGGGCAAGCCTTTTATTTTTGCTTGCCCTTCTTTCCGGCTGTTTCGAGGAAAAATCAAGTTATTCTTATCTTATGTTACATCCCAGAGATCTGCAGACAAATTATGAGCGCTGTCTCGAAGGAATAAGAGCTTCAGGGGCCTGTTCAACCATCCGACAAGCTCACAATGATTTTATTGCCCTCATTCATGAACGAGAGCAAGACCCCGAGCATTTTGGAGCCCGTATTTTGCAAGAACAGGAAAATGCTATTTATCTCAAGACTACCTTCAAGGCTAGCCTAGCCGCCTTAGCTAGCCTCGATCATTCACAAGCCATCCCAAACCTTCAAAAACTCCACCTCGAGCTCGATCAAAAAAAATCAGCCTACCAAGCCAGCGAAGAGCAAGTCAAAATTCTGCTCTCAGTTATTTCTGCAACGAGTAGTATTTGATTCTATTATCTAGATTATCATTGAGGTGAGCTATGATTCGTGAACCCTTACATCCAGGTGAAATTATAAAAGAATTATGCATTGAAGCGCCTCAGCTCACCGTAACAGAGGCTGCTAAAAAGCTAGGCGTTGATCGAACTACTTTTTCAAGACTCATTAATGGACATGCAGGAATCAGTCCTGAAATGGCCATGCGCTTATCAATCGCATTAGGAACGCCAGCAACCATGTGGATGAATTTGCAAAGAGATTATGATTTGTCTCGCTTAGAAAAAATAAGAAAAAAATTAAAGGTTGAAAGAATAAAAAGAGCAGCATAAATTTATTTATGATAAGGATGATTCTGTAAAATCATAAAAGCGCGATAGAGTTGTTCTGCAAGCAGAAGGCGGGCGAAAAGATGGGGTAGGGTTAAGGGAGAAAGTGACCATCTCAGCTCCGCGCGCTGTAGGCAACCAGCTGCCAAGCCTTCTGGTCCGCCGATTATAAAGTCGAGATTTTTTCCTGCTTGTAGCCAAGTTTCTAAATGAGAGGCGAGTGCTTCTGTAGAGAAGCTTTTTCCTTGCACGGCTAAGGCAATAACAGTGGACTGCGGTTTGATAGCAGCTAAAATTTTCTCGCCTTCGCGTTCAATCAAGGACTGCTTCTTTCTTTTTTCGAGCGGAATTTCAAGTAATTCGAAATGACAGAGGGCAGACAAACGTTTGCTATATTCGCGAAAGCCCTCGCTTAGCCAGGCCGGCGGCTTATTGCTGATCGTAATCAAACGGATATGGAGCATGAGCCAATCAGACCTGCACTTTTAACTCGCCCATCGGTTCCCATAAACCTTCTAAATTATAAAAATGGCGGGTGGTGGCGAGCATGAGGTGAACAACGATATCTCCCATATCGACTAAAATCCAGTCGCTACCTTCTTCTCCTTCGATGTGTAAATAACTGACTTGATGTTTTTTAGCTTCTGCTACAAGATGATCTGCAATTGATTTCAAATGTCTCGTCGAACGGCCTGTACAAATGATCATAAGATCTGTGATCGTGGTTAAGGGGCGAACATCAATAACGCTCGTGTCGAGGGCTTGTAAATCGTCTAAAGCTGTTAAGGCTATTTTTTGCAGATCGTTTGTTTGCATGCTTGACCTCCTTTAGATTGTACTGACACTGTAGGTTCCACGTTTTTTAATATATTCATAAACATTATCGGGAAGCAAATAGCGGGGGTTTTTGCCCATGGCTATTTGTTTACGAATGTCGGTCGCAGAAATTTCGAGCGAGGTAATAGGATGTAGTAAAATACAACCATGGATTTTCTGATGAAGCTGTGTCGCCTCTTCCACCAAGCGGTCTCGAAGGAGTTTAGCGACAATACCGGTATGGGGCAGTTGATAATTCGGACGATGCGCTACGACAAGATGGGCATTGTCTAAAATTTCTTGCCAGCGATGCCAACTGGTAAAGCCTAAAAAGGCATCGATGCCAATAAGAATACAGAAAGGCACCTGAGGGGCTTTTTTACGTAAATCGAGCAAGGTATCAATGGTATAAGAAGGCCCTTTTCGTTTAATTTCAGTCTCATCGATTTTGAGAGCGGGTTCACTAGCCACCGCTCGTTTGGACATGGCTAGTCGGTCCTCTGGCGAGGCGACAGGCAGTTTGCGATGAACGGGTTGATAGCAGGGAATAATGCGAACCTGCTCTAGATCACAGGCTTGGTAAAGCTCGAGCGCTAAACGGAGATGTCCAAAATGAATTGGGTCGAAGGTGCCTCCCAAAAGACCAACTGCTCGTTTGTTTTGATGCATACTTTAATTATATATGCTTTCCAGAAAATTATATATGCTTTCAAGTAACTCTGCTTCTTCCCCCTCCGAACAAAACAAAGCGCAGCATTTAGTTCAGTTTATATCCTATCCCTGCTATAGCAAGGCTCAATTCTTCTAAAGCGATCCATACCTGTCCAGGGGCGGCTCCTTTGGCAAGGCGATCAATTTCTGCGGCTTTTAAAAAGAAATCAAATAAATGCAGCTCCCCACCGCGTTTGAAAAATTCGCGAAAGGAAGCTTCTTTGTTGAAGCGAATATGATAGGCAGCAAAAAGAGAGTGGAGAGAGCTTCCTTTTTGAAGGTCTCTTGCTATTTTGGCGAGGGTGCGTAGTTCAAAGGTGAAGGCGCCTAGAATGAGAAGCGGCTCACAGCCTTCTTTTTGCAAATAATGGAGAATACGTAGAATCTCTGGGCCATTTCCAGTAAGCGCTTGCAGAACGAGATCAAAGGCAGTAAAACAGCCTTGATCCATCACCAGGCTTTCTACTGTGGCCCGATCAATAGGGGTTTGTTCTACAAGACTCAATTTATCTAGCTCTTGTGCCCCGGCTTGAAGATTGCCTTCTACAAGATGGGCGAGCAGACGGGCGGCATCGGGAGTGAGCTCTAATTTCTGTGCTTTGGCCCGCTGTAGCAGCCAAGCAGGGAGGTGTTTAGCTGCTAGCGGCCAGATTGAAATCAGCACGCTTCTTTTTTCAAGTGCTTTGAACCAAGCACTTTTCTCTGTTTTGCTGTCTAGTTTCCCCAGCCGAACGACAAGCAGGCTATGGGGGGCTGGATGTAGAGCATAATGCTGTAAAAATTGCTGGCCGGTTTTTGAGAGTTTTCCTTTCCAATGGAGTTCTAGTAGCCGTTTTTGAGCGAGAAGGGGAGAGGTATAGGCATGGGTATAGCAATTTTCTAAGTCGGTATCGGTTTCGATATCCAAACGCAGCCGGTCGCTAAAGCCGGCAAGCGCTGCTTTTTGCCGGATAAAGGAAAGGGTTTCTTGGACCAGGAAAGGCTCATCGCCAGAGATCAGATAAACCTTGCCGAGAGTTTCAGCAAAATGCGGGGCTAATTGAGAAGCTGTTATTTTCATGGTTGGGCCTTGGTGCTGGCAAGGAGCGCATTACTCACCCCTTTGGAAGCAAGTCGATTCATGAGGTTATAGGTAAGCGCCCGCTGCATGTCTTGATAAAGTTGAGCAGCTTGATTGCTGCCGGCTAAGATCTGATTGGATTGTAGGGTGAGCGGACGCAATTCTGTAAGGGTTTGCGGGGTGATCAGTATTTTGCCCTCTGTATCGGTGATTTCAAAAGTCACAGTTAAGGAGAGATTATACTGGCGGGTTTGTTGAGAGCTATTAATACTCAGTAAATTTTGCGTCATGACCTCTTGAGTAATATTCAAAATAGTCGAGGCCTGCTGTGGAGAAGCAGCGAGATGGACGCCAGACATCTGAAGATATTGTTTGAGATAACGGGTTAGCTCGTCATAAGGGTTGCGGGATTGAACATACATGTTTTGCAAAGGCTTGGCGAGTGGTAGAGGCTCTCGCCAATGAAAGCCGCAACTCATTAGGCTGAGTAAAAAAGGGAGAAGTAGAAATATTTTATAAGACTTGAGCATGAGTTTAAACCTAAGGTTTTGATTGTTGATTCGCTTATTATACGAAAAAGTCTTCCATTTTACTCTTGTTATCCATATAGACTAGTCTATAATAACATTAAACTAGTCTATATGGAGAGACCCATGGTTAGAATAGGGGCTTTTGAAGCAAAAACCCATTTTTCACAACTGTTATCTAAAGTGGAAAAAGGGGAAGTGATCATTATTACGCGGCATGGAGAAACCATCGCTAAACTGATTCCCTTTCATAGCAAGGA
This sequence comes from uncultured Coxiellaceae bacterium, assembly GCA_964466595.1. Lineage (GTDB taxonomy): Bacteria > Pseudomonadota > Gammaproteobacteria > DSM-16500 > DSM-16500 > JABDGC01. Next base: position 19,259 of record CAYXNR010000008.1, read on the forward strand.
AGAAGGTGCTACTACAAAAGCGCTTAAAGTAGTGACAGCTATTCGACAATTACGTAAGGGGGTGAAGTTAGGAAAAAATCTTAGCATTAAAAAAATGATTGAAGATGGTCGAAAATAATGGATCCTCAGCCCTCAGTGATTTTAGATTGTTCAATAACGATGGCTTGGTGTTTCGAAGATGAAAGCACTGATTTTTCTGAATATACCTTGGAACATATTGCAAAGTCAGCTGCTGTGGTGCCAGCTTTGTGGCCTGTAGAAGTAGCAAATGTATTAGTTATTGCCGAAAGAAAAAAAAGAATATCACATGCTAAAATGATTGCCTTTATTGAGCTTTTGAGCCTGTTGCCTATTATAGTGGATAACAATCTTATAAACAGACCCATTTTAGCTATTCAAGAACTGGCTCGAGAATTTAAATTAAGTGCTTATGATGCAGCTTATCTCGATCTTGCAATCCGAATGGATCTTCCACTGGCTACCTTTGATCTAGCCTTGATCAAGGCCGCAAAAAAAATAGATATAAAAATATTTTCTTTTTCTGTGCTAGCCCACCACAATATTAATTAACTTCCCCGGGACCGAAACAATTTTTTTAACGGCTTTTCCGGCAAGATGGCGCTGCACTTTTTCATCGTCTAAGGCAATCTTTTCAATGAGGCTAGAATCGGCATTGTCGGGGACGGCTATTTTGCTGCGTACTTTTCCGTTAATTTGCACGATTAAATGAACCTTATCAGAGCGTAGGGCGGCGAGCGCGGATTTGGGCCAGGGTGCATCGATAATGAGTCCCTTGTAGTGTAGATCAAGCCATAATTGATGCGTAATATGGGGCACAATGGGTGCTAATAAACGCAGCAAAATACTCATGCCCTTACCTAGAATATAGCGCTGTGTGGCTAGGTCAGTATCAGAATCGCTAGAAGGTAGCTTCACTGTGCTTAAGAGATTCAAAATCTTCATGCAGCCGGAAACGACGGTATTATACTGCTGTCTCTCGTAGTCATATTTTGCTTGTTCGAAAACAAGATAGATTTGACGCATACACTCCCGATGTTCGGGATTGGCTTGGTTCCAATGAATAGAAAGCGGTTCTTCTTTTTGCGCGAGATTGGCCTTACGAATCAGTTCGCAGTGTTCAAAGGCAAAGGACCATAAGCGTTTTAAGAAACGATAAGCGCCTTCAACGCCGCTGTCTGACCATTCCATGCTTTGATCTGGGGGTGAGGCAAACATAATAAATAAGCGTACGGTGTCTGCACCATAGGCTTCGATTAAGGCTTGTGGATCAACCACATTGCCCTTTGATTTAGACATTTTGATGCCTTGGTTTAAGACCAAGCCTTGGGTGAGAAGGCGCGTAAAGGGTTCATTAGAGTTTACCAGTCCCTCATCGCGAAGGGCCTTATAAATAAAACGGGCATATAAGAGATGCATGACGGCATGTTCAATACCGCCGATGTATTGATCAACGGGCAGCCAGTAATTAGCGCGACCATCCAGCATCGCTTGATCCTGCTTTTTGCAAGTGTAACGCGCAAAATACCAGGAGGATTCAAAAAAGGTATCGAAGGTATCGGTTTCACGGCGAGCTTCTTCTCCGCAGCGAGGGCAGTGTGTTCGATAAAATTCCGGCAGGGCTTGTAAGGGCGAGACAACGCCAGAAAACTTAACTTCTTCTGGTAGAATCACCGGCAGATTTTTTTCGGGTACGGGCCCACAGCTGGGACAGCTGATCATCGGAATCGGTGTGCCCCAATAACGTTGGCGTGAAATACTCCAGTCGCGTAGGCGATAACTGACCTTGCGTTTGCCTTTTCCGAGTGTTTCTAGATGAGCCGCGATTGCTTCTTGAGCGGCTGTGGATTCTAAACCAGAAAACAAATGCGAATCTTGTAGCTTGCCAAGCCCTGTAAAAGCGCCAAAGGAAAAATCCCATTTATTGTCATCAGTAGAGAGAATAACCTCTTTTAAAGGTAGCTGATATTGTTGTGCAAATTCAAAATCGCGTTGATCATGGGCAGGAACAGACATGACAGCGCCGCTGCCATAATCCATGACGACGAAATTAGCAACCCAGACCGGTATTTTTTGTTGTGTTAAAGGATGAATAGCCTGAAAAGGCAGAGGAAGACCGCGTTTTTCAATGGTTGCAAGCTCGGCTTCCGCCACCTTAATATTGCGGCATTCATTTAGAAAATGCTGTATTTGCGCAGAATGTTCAGCCGCTTTTTTAGCAAGCGGATGTTGAGGAGCAAGCGCAATATAGGTACAGCCAAAAAGCGTGTCGGCTCGAGTGGTGAAAATACTGAGTGGCTCTTCTTCACCTTCGATTTCAAAAAGAATTTCAAGGCCTTCGGAGCGCCCAATCCAATTGCGCTGCATGGTCTTCACTTGTTCCGGCCAGCCATCGAGTTCATTTAAACCATTTAAGAGTTCATCCGCATAGGCTGTGATTTTTAAAAACCATTGTGGAATTTCTCGTCTTTCAACGAGTGCTCCCGAACGCCAACCTCGGCCATCTACTACCTGTTCATTGGCTAAGACAGTCTGATCAACCGGATCCCAATTGACTTCGGCATTTTTTTTATAGACCAGTCCGTTTTCATAGAGTTGAATAAAAAACCATTGTTCCCAATGATAATACTCCGGTTTGCAAGTGGTGAGTTCGCGGCTCCAGTCGTAGGCAAAACCCAGGCGCAGCATTTGTTGACGCATGACCTCAATGTTTTGATAAGTCCATTCAGCCGGCGGAATTTTATTTTGGATGGCCGCATTTTCTGCAGGCAGGCCAAAGGCATCCCAACCCATAGGCTGAAGCACATTTTTACCAAGCATACGCTGATAGCGCGAGATGACATCACCTATCGTATAATTACGAACATGGCCCATATGTAGGCGGCCGCTGGGATAAGGAAACATAGACAGGCAATAAAAATTTTCTTTGTTTAAGTCTTCTGAAACTTGAAAACAGGCCTTATCTTTCCAGAAGGCCTGCGTTTTTTCCTCAATTTGCTGCGGCTTATATTGTTCTTCCATTATTTCCTCAAGATGATTTCTAGGTTTGACGATATTTGATCGCTACGATCAAAAGAGAAAGTAGCAGTAATAAAATGGGGTCCATGGCATAGCGTTGCCAGGGGGTTTTTCCAGTATAAGCTTGGACGCTGCCAGTTAATACATAGGTTTCAAAGGGAGGGGCAACAGAGAGCAGACGACCCTGATTGGAAATGATAGCCGTAATACCATTATTCGAGGCAAATAAAACCGGACGACCGGTTTCGAGCGCGCGCATTTGGGCCATTTGCAAATGTTGGGCTTGAGCGATTGAATGTCCAAACCAGGCATCGTCTGTCACGGTGAGTAGCAGGCCGACTTCTTTCAGGGTATGCAAGACCTGCTCTGGAAAAGCGATTTCATAGCAAATAAAAGGTAGCATTTTAATATTATTATGAAGAGTTAAGGGCTGTAACAAGCCCGTATCCGGTGTGAAGTCCGACATCGGAATCTTGAGGAAATCAAAAACTCGTCCCAGCCATTTTTCAAAGGGAATGAATTCTCCAAAGGGCACGAGACGATGTTTGAGATAATAACCAACACCATTATGGCCAACACTAATGACAGCATTAAAATAATGATTATCATTGATATTCTTGACAGGAATGCCTGTAATTAATTGAGCATGATGTAGTTTGGCGGTGTCAGACATTTCATCTACGAAACCCATGACTTCTTCAAGCGGGGCGGGAATAGCTGCTTCCGGCCAAATTACGACCTGGCTATCCCAGTGAGATTTTGAGAGGTTTTTATATTGAAGCAGAGTAGGGATGACTTGCTCTGGCAGCCACTTCAACTGCTGTGGAATATTAGCCTGCACTAGGCTGACTTGAAAGGCCTGTCCTTCTGGCTTCGTCCAAGAGACAGTAGCGAGAAAACCTCCTATCAGCCAAAGGAGAGCAAGTATCGCGAGATTTATTGAGCTTGCCAGACGTTTTTTTCGCTGTCTGAGCAGATTAATGAGCAGTGCAGCACTGAATACAGTGGCAAGCGAGACGCCATAGATACTTAATAAGGGCGCATAACCCTTCAAGGGCGAATAGGTTTGACTATAACCAATAAAAAGCCAAGGAAAGCCTGAAAAAAGCCAGCTGCGTATCCATTCGAAGAGAATCCAGAGAGCAGGAAAGGCGCAGAGTATTTTTGCTTGATTGGTTTTTGGAAAATACCGATTGAGTAAAAAGCCTTGGGCGGCCGGGAAAAGCGAAAGACAAGCAATAAACAAGGCAGTTAACAGGCCGGCAAGAAGAATGGGCAGTTCAGCAAAGCTATGCATACTGATAAAAACCCAATAGACCCCGCTACCAAATAAGCCCAAACCATAGAGAAAGCCACGGCGAAAAGCGATTTCAGGTGAAACGTCCAGCCATAAAAATAATAAAAGAGCGGCAGAAACCAGAGCTAAAGGAAAAAGATAAAAAGGCGCACAAGCGAGTGTTAAACAAACACCGGCTAAGATGGCTAAACCGTTCTTACTGATTCCAATCAAGAATTGATTTTTCATTTGCCACATTCTAGAGCAAAGAGGAGACAGGCTCAATGCTGCGCTTGACTTGGCAAGATTTTGGCCTCCATAGCGCTATGATTGGTATATATTTTTTACTTAATTATTCTTTTTGTTGATAATATTGACATAAAGCCAGGAAATGATAAAATTTGTACAATTAAATATAAAATGGTTATAAAATGAATAATCGTGATCCTTTTTTTATACATACCGTTATTATTAAACAATTTAGAGAAGATCCTGCTCAAGGAAAACAGAGCTTAAAGAATTTTCTGAATAATAATAAAACTTCTATGGGTAGTAAATTACGCTTGCTTGCGCTGCTACTCAATGAGTTCGGGGAAAACAAAAGTCTCGTACAGTTAATGACCTCTGGTTTGCTTCAGTCTAAAGAGCTACCAGTTTCTTTAATAGAGCTTGCTTTCGAGCCGTCTGTAGAGCCGCCTGTTGTTGATAAGCTCATTGAATTCTTGAGTCGCAAAAAATTGCTTCGAAAAGAGGACAAAGGTCTGGTTTATAATAATTTATCTTCGTCCTATGGGCATCAGGAAGGAGAATTGTATTATTTACTGAAGGCAGTGGCAGATGATGATTTAAGTATCTTTGATCGTCATGATGCCCATTATAAATTAAGTCTCTTCTATGCTGCGACGGATATGAAGCAAGCCCACACACAGCTTAAAATGGCTTATGACTTAGAAAAAAAGAAAGCCTATGGTGTAGGGAGGAGGCAAAATTCTGTATCAATGGAATTGATGAAACTCTTTAAAAAGACGCCCCGCTTTGGAGCTCGTTTAATTTACCTGAAGATGTTAGTTTCTTTAGAACCGCAAGATCCGCAAATTTTAAAAACAGTTTTCTCTTTTTTTGAGCAAGCGCTGACTCTACCTTGTTCATCAAATTTAGAATTTTTTGTTGAGTTTTGTTACTTTTTAGAGATCTGCCCCGCTTTAAAAGCGCAGAACAGAGCAGTCAGTGACCGCTTCTTGAAGCTTCCCGATGAGGCTTGTAGTTTAAGAAGCAAAGTAAACCTCTTGTCACTACTAGAGCAATATGAATCGGTGATTCAATATGCACAATTAGCACTTCAACAAGATGAAGCGAATATAGAGGCCTTATACGCCTTAATGGAAAGTTTGGAGAAGCTCGGCCGTTATCAAGAGGCTCTTCAAGTTTGTGAAAAAATATCGCTTTGTCCTGAAGATTCTGAACTAAAATCTGGACTAAAAAAAGAGGCCTTGAGTCACAGTGTATTTTTAAATATACAATTAGGGAATTTTGAAACCTCAAAAAAGAGCATGAAAGATTTTAGTCAAGCCAATCCGGATGATTATGATTCTTTACTTGCGCAAGCCCTCGATACCCTTCATGAGGGCAAGCTTCGGAAAGCAAAAACGCTATTTTCAGCGCTCATGAAAAAATTTCCAGAAGAGGAGCTCACTGCAGCTTATCTTGAGGCTTTTTTTGAAAAACCGGATGAGTTTAACAAGGAAGCGGATCCCTTCATTTTATCGGAGCAGTTACAGTTCAACCTTGAAAAAGGGAATTTTGTACTTGCTGAAAAAATTGGACTTTTCCTTTTTGAAAAAGCTCCTTCGGAGGCTCTCACGATTTGTCGTTTATGGAAGACTTATCAAGTGCAAGGTCGCTTTGATGAAGGGCTGCGTCTTTTGCTTTCCTTACCTCCGGCAGAACAAGAGCTACACCGTTTTAATATTGCCTGGACTTATTTTAATCTTTGTGAATATGAAAAGTCAGAAGAATTGTTCCAGTCTATTCTGAGAGATTCTCATCCTGACTTACTAGAGGATCGTTTAAACCGTAAAAATACCTTGTACCTTTTATTGGATTTGTATACAAAAACAAAGGATTTTCAAAAAGGTCTGACCCAATTTGAAGCGCTCCTTCCTTCCCTGGTTGATTCTGAAAAACAAATTGTTCATTTGGGGCTTGCCATTTTTTACAATCAACTAGGGTCAAAAGAAAAATTAGAACAAGAGATGGAACAAGTCTTAGCTCTAGGCACTTTGGGAAACCTTCCTCCTACCCTTACTCGGTTTGTGGGTTTGTTTTTTTATACAAGAAATAGAATAGAAGAAGCGCTTCCTCTCTTTAAAAAATATTTACTCAGCAAGCCTAAGGATTCCCATATTCTTTACATGGTAGGCTCTATTTTGTATAACACTCATCGAAAAAAAGCCTTACACTATTTTTCAACTGCTTTGAGCTTGAATCCTGCTCTGCTTCCTTATGCTGCTGAACTTCCTCTTGCAAAAGAGGATTCTGTGGCTTTAGAGGAGGGTGCTGCTTTTGAAGAAGTTGAAGAAAAAGAAGAGCCGACTCTTATTTCCTTAACTGAGCCTTTAAGACCGAATCTTCCCGCGGAGCTCATGGCTTTAACGCCTGAACAAGAAGAACATCGTTATTATCAAGATCTAAAACAGCAAGCTAAAAATAAAGCCTTAGAAGAAAAAGAGAGTGAGGAAAATGGCTGGCATTTGCCGGGGAGGTTTTTAAGTGAAAATGATCCTTGGGTTTTTAAATTGGCGCTTGCTTCGCATCTGAAAGAAGAATCTTGTGTATATGCGTATTTAGATGTGAAGGCGCTTCAAAAATATTGTCCAGAGGAATTGATTTCGCGTTCGCAGGCAATGTTGCAACAGGGAAAAATTGCTCGTAGAAAACAAGTCGACTCAGGTGTTCGCTTCTTTGGCACTGAAGAGGCTGCTCAAACCGGCTTTGCTGGCAAATTAAAACACGTAGGTGATCATGGCGATCAGCGGCTTTTTGGTTATTGGGCTAAGGCGAGGAGTGTGGGGAATAAGAAATTGTTTGTTATTGATACCGTGAAACTGAAAGTGCATCGAGGAAAATAAAATAAGCTTTCTTGATAAACTAACGAGGTGAATTTTACATGAATAATCGTGATCCTTTTTTTATCCATACCGTTATTATTAAACAATATAGAGAAGATCCTGCTCAAGGCAAACAAAGCTTAAAGAGTTTTCTGAACAATGAAAAAACTTCTACGGGGAGTAAATTAAGATTGATTGCGCTGCTACTCAATGAGTTCGGGGAAAGTAAAAGCCTCGTACAACTAATGACCTCTGGTTTGTCTCAGACTAAAGCGATACCAGCTTCTTTAAAAGAGCTTGCTTTGGCGCCGTCTGTAGAACCCTCTGTTGTCGATAAGCTCCTTGAATTCTTGAGTCGCAAAAAATTGCTTCGAAAAGAGGACAAATGTAGCGTTTATAAAAGTTTAGCTTCGTCCTATGATCTTCAGTCAGGTGAATTGCATTACTTACTGAAGGCAGTGGCAGATGATGATTTAAATATCATTAATCGTCATGAGGTCTCTTATAAATTAAGTCTCGTCTATACTAGATCGGATATGGAACAAGCTCTCACACAGCTTAAAATCACTTATGATTTAGAAAAAACGAAAGCCTTTGCTGTAGCGAAGAAGAAAAATTATGTAGTGACGGACTTATTGGCAAAATTTAAAAAGACGCCCAGCTTTGGAATTCGTTTAATTTTCCTGAAGCTCTTAGTCTCCTTAGAGCCGCAAGACCCGCACATTGTAAAAACAATCTTCTCTTTTTTTGAGCAAGCCCTCACTCTCCCTTTTTCAGCAAAGTTAGAATTTGTCCTTGAGTTTTGTTACTTTTTAAAAATATGCCCTGTTTTAAAAGCGCAGATCCCAGCGGTCAGCGACCGTCTCTTGAGGCTTTCCGATGAGGCTTGTAGTTTAAGAGACAAAGTAAACCTTTTATTTACACTAGAGCAATATGAATCAACGATTCAATTCACACAGTTAGCGCTTCAACAAGATGAAGCGGATACGGAGATCTTATTCCGCTTAATGGAAAGTCTGGAGAAGCTTGGCCGTTATCAAGAAGCGCTTCAAGTGTGTGAAAAAATCTTGCTTTGCCCGCAAGAGTCTGAATTCAAAAAGGGGGCCATGAGTCGCTGCATATTTTATAATACGCAATTAGGAAATTTTGAAGCTACAAAAGAGCGCATGAAAGATTTTAGCGAAGCCAATCCGAATGATTATAGTACTTTACTTACCCAAGCCGTGAAGACTTTTTATAGTGGTAAGCCGCGGAGATCAAAAACGCTATTTTTGGCACTCATGAAAAAATTTCCAGAAGAGAAGCAGCTCACTGCAGGTTATTTTGATGCTTTTTTTGAAAAACCGGATGATTTTAACCAGGGAGCGAATCGCCAGCTTCTATTGGAGCAGCTACAGCTCAATCTTGTAAAAAAGAATTTTGCACTCGCTGAAAGAATTGGACTTTTTCTTTTTGAAAAAGACCCTTCGAATATGTTCACGGTTTCTCGTTTATGGAAGATTTATCATGTTCAAGGCCGCTTTGATGAAGGCCTGCGTCTTTTGCTTTCCTTACCGCAAGCAGAACAAGAGCTACACTGTTTTAATATTGCCTGGACTTATTTTAATCTTTGTGAATATGAAAAGTCAGAAGCATTACTCCAGTCTTTTCTGAGAGATTCTAAACCTCATTTACTCGAGGATCGTCCAAAACGTGAAAATAGCTTGTACCTTTTAATGGATCTGTATATAGCAACAAAGGATTTTCAAAAAGGTCTGACCCAATTTGAAGCGCTCCTTCCTTTTCTAGCTGATTCTGAAAAACAAATTGTTCATTTTGGACTGGCTATTTTTTACTATCAACTGGAGTCAAAAGAAAAATTAGCACAAGAGCTTGAACAAGCCTTAGCGCTAGGCGCTTTGGGAAACCTTCCTCCTACCCTTACTCGGTTTTTGGGTATGTTTTTTTATACAAGCAATAGAATAGAAGAGGCGCTTCCCCTCTTTAAAAAATATTTACTCAGCAAGCCGAAGGATTCTATTATTCTTTTCCTGGTAGGCTCTATTCTTTATAACTCTCAGAGAAAAAAAGCCTTACACTATTTTTCAACTGCTTTGAGCTTGAATCCTGCTCTGCTTCCTTATGCTGCTGAACTTCCTCTTGCAAAAGAGGATTCTGTGGCTTTAGAGGAGGGTGCTGCTTTTGAAGAAGTTGAAGAAAAAGAAGAGCCGACTCTTATTTCCTTAACTGAGCCTTTAAGACCGAATCTTCCCGCGGAGCTCATGGCTTTAACGCCTGAACAAGAAGAACATCGTTATTATCAAGATCTAAAACAGCAAGCTAAAAATAAAGCCTTAGAAGAAAAAGAGAGTGAGGAAAATGGCTGGCATTTGCCGGGGAGGTTTTTAAGTGAAAATGATCCTTGGGTTTTTAAATTGGCGCTTGCTTCGCATCTGAAAGAAGAATCTTGTGTATATGCGTATTTAGATGTGAAGGCGCTTCAAAAATATTGTCCAGAGGAATTGATTTCGCGTTCGCAGGCAATGTTGCAACAGGGAAAAATTGCTCGTAGAAAACAAGTCGACTCAGGTGTTCGCTTCTTTGGCACTGAAGAGGCTGCTCAAACCGGCTTTGCTGGCAAATTAAAACACGTAGGTGATCATGGCGATCAGCGGCTTTTTGGTTATTGGGCTAAGGCGAGGAGTGTAGAGAATAAGAAATTGTTTATTATTGATACGGTGAAAATGAAAGCGCATCGAGGGCACTAAGTATTTCTGGAATATTTTCCTGAAAACACTTTTTTTCCTCGCTAAAACTGGTATAATTGCTAACATTTTGACCATCATTGGTTTATTAGCATGGAAATGGCAGCTGGCAAGATATTATTAGAAACGGGTGAGTTTTTTTTTGGCCATATTCCGGCATCGCAGAAAAAACCTTGCTACGGGGAAGTAGTTTTCAATACGGGTATGGTTGGTTATGTTGAATCTTTAACTGATCCTTCTTATGCAGGTCAGATCCTTGTCTTTACTTATCCTCTCATTGGAAACTATGGCGTCAGCGCCGAATCAAGTTGGGAATCTCATAAAATTCATGCTCGGGGAGTGGTGATGTCGGAGCTTGCTGCCCATTATTCCAATCATAGAGCAGAAGGCGCGCTGGCTGCTTGGTTGGCGGAACAAAAGATTCCCTATATAACTGGCGTGGATACCCGCGCTTTGACCCGACGCTTGCGTTCGAAAGGGGTTATTCCCGGTGCGATTGTTACAGAAGATAGGCAGCAGCTGTCTTTTGAAGATTTTTCAGCTCAATCTTGGGTGCCGGAGGTATCGATTACCGAACCACTCACCTATGGTTCAGGGGAAAAACAAATTATTGTGGTTGATTGTGGTATTAAAGAAAATATCCTGCGTTGTTTATTACAATATCCACTCCGTATCAAACGCGTACCCTATAACTATGATTATAGTCAGGAGCAGGTGGATGGCGTCTTTCTTTCCAATGGGCCTGGTGATCCGCTGCATTGCAGCGAAACTATTCAGGTTTTGCAAAAAGTACTCGCTAAGAAAAAACCGGTTTTCGGTATTTGTTTAGGAACCCAGTTGCTAGCGCTCGCTATCGGTGCAAAAACCTATAAATTACCCTTTGGTCATCGCTCCCATAATCAACCTTGCATGGATTTAAGCAATCGAAAATGTTTTTTAACCTCACAGAATCATAGTTATGCCGTCGATGAGGCGAGCCTACCTTCCGATTGGCGAGTGAGTTTTCGTAATTTAAATGATCAAAGTGTTGAAGGTATTGCCCATCAGGAGCTGCCTTTTTTTGCAGTTCAGTTCCATCCGGAAGCGGCACCCGGACCCTGTGACACGCAATGGTTGTTTCAAAAGTTTTATGAAAGTTTGCACACTTAAGATCGAGGTCAAATATGCGGTTTAAGGGCAGAACAGTACTGATTCTCGGTTCAGGCGGTTTGCGCATCGGCCAGGCTGGAGAATTTGATTATTCCGGTTCGCAGGCGATTAAGGCCTTGAAAGAGGAAGGCCTTCAAACCATCTTAGTCAATCCCAATATTGCCACCATTCAAACCGATCCACAGATGGCAGATCAAGTTTATCTACAACCGCTTAGTTTGGAAGTTGTGAGCTCGATTATTGAAAAAGAACAACCCGATGGTATTCTGCTTGGCTTTGGTGGCCAAACAGCGTTGAATTTAGGTTTATTATTAGAAGAAAAAGGGATTGTAGCCAAGCACGGCGTGAAGGTGCTTGGCACGCCGATTGCAGCTATTCGTCAAACGGAAGACCGTGAGGTTTTTAAGCAGGCCTTGGAAAGCATTGGCATTCAATCCCCCCATAGTTTTTGCGCAACGACAGTCGACGAGGCGCTGCTTGCGGCGGAAAAAATGGGCTATCCGGTCATGATGCGCTCGGGTTTTTCTTTAGGCGGTTTGGGTTCCGGTAAAATTAGCCATGCGCAGGAATTGAGGCAGCGTGCCTTGGAATGTTTTGCAGTTGCTCCACAAATTTTGATTGAAGAATATTTATTGGGCTGGAAAGAATTTGAATATGAAATTGTACGTGATGAAGATGGCAATACTTTAACTATTTGTAACATGGAAAATATGGATCCGATGGGCATCCATACGGGAGAAAGTATTGTTGTTGCACCCGCTCAAACCTTGACCAATACTGAGCATCAATCGCTTCGTAATATGGCCATTCGGGTAGCGAATCATTTCGGAATAAATGGCGAATGTAATATTCAATTTGCAGTGAATCCTAAAAATGGCGATTATCGCGTGATTGAGGTTAATGCCAGACTTTCTCGTTCCTCTGCTTTAGCTTCCAAGGCAACAGGCTATCCCCTGGCCTTTGTTGCTGCTAAATTGGCCTTAGGTTATTTGCTGCATGAGGTGGCTAATGGCGTAACGCAGAAAACCTGCGCTTTTTTTGAGCCGGCCTTAGATTATTTAGTCGTTAAAATCCCGCGTTGGGATACTCAAAAATTAAAAAGTGCAAATCGAATCATTGGTACTGAAATGAAAAGTGTGGGAGAGGTGATGGCGATTGGTCGCTCTTTCCCCGAAGCCTTGCAAAAAGCAGTAGGCATGTTAAATATTGGCGCTTCTTGTTTAAGTGATTATCCCCAGCAAATCAAAGATTGTCAGCAGGAAATTCAGTATCCGACTGACAGACGACTCTTCGCCCTTTATCAATATTTTCTTCAAGGCGGAACGATTCTCGAGGCTGCGCAGTGGAGTCAAATTGATCCCTGGTTTCTGGTGCGGCTTGCTGATATTGCTGTATTCGAAATGCGCTTGAAAGAAGAAGGTTTGCCGACCAGTGCTTACTCCTTTAAACAGGCCAAGCAAATGGGTTTTTCTGACCGCGCTTTAGCTCGTTTATGGAAACAGCCCGAAGAGCTGATTCGTCAAAAGCGCTTGGCGGCAGGTGTGCTTCCCTTTGTGAAACAAATCGATACCTTGGCAGGTGAATTCAGAGCGGAAACTAATTATTTGTATATGACCTATCATGGCTGCGAACATGATCTTGCTCCTTCCGCAGAGCGTCCGATTCTTATTTTAGGCTCGGGTCCTTATGCAATTGGTTCCTCTGTCGAATTTGATTGGTGTGCGGTCAACACCTCACGTACCTTAGGTGCTTTGGGTAAGACGGCTATTTTAATTAATTCCAATCCAGAAACAGTCTCTACCGATTATGATGAATCCGATCGACTTTATTTTGAGCAATTAACCTTAGAGCGAGTTCGAGACATTGCAGACTTTGAAAGATCAAGTGGCATCGTGGTTTCTGTCGGTGGTCAAATCGCGAATAATTTAGCTTTGCCTTTAGCCGAAGCCGGTTATCAGCTGATGGGAACGGCTGCTAAAGACATTGACCGCGCAGAAAATCGGGAAAAATTTTCTGCTTTATTAAATCAACTACATATTGATCAACCGGCTTGGCAGAGCCTCACCTCTTTGGAAGGAGCAAAAGATTTTGCCCGGGAAATTGGTTATCCGGTTCTGATTCGTCCCTCCTATATTTTGTCGGGTGCGGCTATGAATGTCGCCTATGATGATTCCTCCTTAGAAGAATATTTAAAACAGGCTTCTTTGGTTTCGCCAGAACATCCTGTGGTTATTTCTAAATTTATTCTCGATGCCAAAGAATTAGAAATTGATGGCGTTGCTAGTCAAGGCGAAATCATCATCGAAGCCATTAATGAACATATTGAAAATGCCGGCGTTCATTCCGGCGATGCCACCTTGGTTTTACCGCCCTTGAACTTATATTTAGAAACTATTCGTCGTACTAAAAAAATTACCCGAAAAATTGTACGCGCCCTCCATATTACGGGTCCTTTCAATATTCAGTTCATTGCAAAGAATAATCATATTAAGGTGATTGAATGTAATTTACGGGCCTCACGCTCTTTTCCTTTCGTGTCAAAGGTGACGACCTTCAACTTAATTGAAATTGCCACCAAGGCCATGTTAGGTCTGCCGCAACCGAAAAAATATAATACTTTAGAATTAGATTATGTTGGGGTGAAAGCTCCACAATTCTCGTATCAACGCTTAAAGGGCGCAGATCCCGTTGCTCATGTCGAGATGGCTTCTACGGGAGAAGTGGCCTGTATTGGGGATAATTTATTGGATGCTTATTGGCGAGCTTGGCTAGCTTCGGAACAAGGGCTGCATAATAAAAATATCTTGGTTTCTATTGCTGATACTTACAAGGCAAAATTGCTACCCTATTTACAACAATTAGAAGCACAAAAATGGCAACTGTATAGTACAGATGGGACACATTCTTTTTTATTTAAAAACGGCGTGGCTTCTTATTTTATTTGTAAGGCCAGTGAAAACTGTGAACCGAATATTAAAACCATCATTTCTAAGCGAAAGGTTGGTTTAATTATCAATATCCCGAGTAATCATATACCGAATCATCAAACTGATGGCTATCGCATTCGACGCATGGCGATTGATCATCATCTTCCTTTAATTACTAATCCGCAAAAGGCACTCATTATGTTGCAATGCTTGATTGAATTAAGCGATGTCACGCTGTCGGTACGTTCCTGGCAAGAAATAGTGGGTGCTGAAGCGCCAGTTCTTCCTTTGTTGCAGGGTGTAGCATGAACGCCAATCTAATCGAAGTAAGCGATGAAAAGAGTATTCCCTCTTTATTTCAAAGCAGTCTGATCTCAGCCAAGGATATTTCCTTGGCCGAGTGGGAATTGATTTATTCACAAGCTCAACAATACAAGAAAAACAAACAGGGGCTAACTTTAAAAAACAAAATCATTGCGCATTGTTTCTTTGAACCCTCCACGCGTACTCGTTTATCTTTTGAGACGGCAACACTGCGCTTAGGCGGTAAACTAATTAGCTTTACCAATGGAAATGATATTTCCACCCACAAAGGCGAAACGCTTGCTGATACTATGCGGATTGTCTCGGCCTATGCCGATCTCATTGTGCTTCGGCATCCGCAAGAAGGAGCTTCTGTGTTAGCAAAAGAGTCGGCCAGTTGTCCTATTATTAATGCCGGAGATGGCGCGAATCAGCATCCTACGCAAGCCTTATTAGATCTTTTTACTATTCGAGAATGTCAGGGTCGAGTGGATGGTCTCGCTATTGCCTTGGTTGGCGATTTAAAATATGGGCGCACGATTCATTCTTTTACCCAGCTCTGCTCGCTTTTTGATGTGCGCTTGTATCTCGTTTCTCCGGAGATTTTGGCTTTGCCAGAATCCGTCTGTGATACACTCAAAAAACGTGGTCTGCGTTTTTCCTTTCACCGCAGTGTGGAAGAGGTTATTTCAAAGATCGATATTTTATACATGACGCGTATTCAACAAGAGCGCTTTAGTAATTCTGAATATCAATTAGTCCGCAATCAATTTATTCTGAGCTCTACTATTTTGGCGCATGCGAAACCGAATTTAAAAATTTTGCATCCTTTGCCGCGAGTGAATGAAATTAGCAAAGAAGTAGATGAAACGCCTTATGCCTATTATTTTGAACAAGCTGCAAATGCTGTACCTGTTAGACAGGCACTCTTAAGTTTAATTTTAAATGAGGCCCTCGTATGAGTGAAACCCTTGCTGTGTCAGCCATTAAAAATGGTACGGTGATTGATCATCTGGTGCCCGGCCAAGCCTTGCGTATTATCCATTTGCTAGCGCTTGAGAAGAATAGAACCAAGGTGACAATTGGTTTACATCTGCCAAGTAAAAGCATGGGAAAAAAGGATCTCATTAAAATCGAGAATCGGATTTTGTCTGATAGTGAGGCCAATGAAATTGTTGTCTTTTCTCCTTTTGCGACCATTAATGTCATCCAACATTTTAAAGTGACTGAAAAAGTAAAAACCCGCTTGCCAACTGCCATGAAAAAGGTCTTTCTCTGTCTCAATCCGGCTTGTATTACCCATCTTGAATGCATACCCAGTCATTTTTATATTTCTGAAGATCGTAGGCAGATTAAATTGACCTGTCATTATTGTGAAAAAATTTATGATCGGGATCAATTGACCGTCGGTATTTAAATGACTCATCAAGGAAGCAAACTGTGATCTATCTTAAAAATGTTTTTTCCTTAGCGGGCAAAAAGCAGGATCTGACTATTCCGAGTTCGGAAGAGCTCGAAATCGAGGCCGAGGGCTTAACGCTTTTCCCTGGTCTGATTGATCCTCATGTTCATTTTCGTACGCCGGGAATGGAATATAAAGAAGATTGGCGGAGCGCAGCGCAAGCTGCCTTGCATGGTGGTTATACTACAGTCTTTGATATGCCAAATACGCTGCCGCCGACAATTACAGCCGAACTATTGAAAGAAAAAAAAGCCTTAATCGATGCTCAACTGCGGGAGAGTGGTATCCCGCTGCGCTACCAATTGTTTTTTGGGGCGGATAAGCAGCATCTTCAGGAAATTCCGCAGGTTAAAGGAGCTGTAATCGGTATAAAAGTATTTATGGGTTGTAGTACGGGCAATTTAGTGATTGACGATGACGAGAGTTTGCAGACTGTTTTTGAACTGGCGGCTTTGCACAAGATGCTTGTTGCTGTTCATGCAGAGGATGAAAAGCGCCTACAGGAACGCAAGCGACAGTATCAGGGTTCAACAACATATCAGGATCATTCTGCCATTCGAGATGTGGAAGTGGCGACCCGCGCAGTTGCTAAGGCTATCGCTTTAGCAAGAAAGTATGGAACGCGTTTATATCTTTTGCATGTGAGTTCGAAAGAAGAGCTTGTGCTTATTAAAGCAGCTAAACAGGAAGGTTTGGCGGTTTATGCGGAAACAACTCCGCATCATTTGTTCTTAAATGAGGATTGCTATGTAAGTTTGCAAGGGAAAGCGGTAGTTAATCCACCGCTACGTGCTGCAGAGCAAAATATTGTTTTATTAGAGGCGATTCGAAACGATCTAATTGATACCATCGGTTCTGATCATGCGCCACATACTGAAGCGGAAAAGGCAAGACCCTACGGGGATTGTCCCTCAGGCATGCCGGGAATTGAAACCACGCTACCGCTTTTGCTAACTGCCTATCATCAAGGATTAATTTCCTTGGAAAAGATCAAAGCCTTGACCTCCGAACGGGCTCAGACCATTTTTAATTTAGCGCCTACAGACGATGTGGTTTTGGTTGACTTAAATAAAAAAGCAAGTGTTTTAGCTCGCAAGCTCAAAACAAAATGCGGCTGGTCTGCTTTTGCAGGAAGAGTCTTGCAGGGATGGCCGGTTTATACCATCGTTCAGGGAAAAAGTTTTTATTTGGCTTGATCAATTCTATTTATCTTTATCTTGTGCTTCATTTTAAATTTTGTTAGCGTATCACTCCTGCTTATTTTAATAATAAAAAACGATCGGCAATCCGTTCTGTCTTAGGAGTGTGTTTAATGAGAATAAAAACAATTATCTTCAGTTTAAGTGTCTTAAGTATGGTCATGAATCCCACATTTGCCTCTTCTTCCCAAAAAGCGAAATCACAGACAAAGCGTACAACACAGAGCCTGGCGACAATGACAAGCAATCCAGCTTTAAACACGGTTGTGCCTAATAATCTGACACTCCCAACGGGACGTTCTAATGAAGATCTCTTAATCCAAAGCTATTTACAAAACCTTCCACTAGATTGGGATAATCCCGGCCAATCTTTTGTCTCAATTGGTCCTTATGTGAATGTGCCTATTCAGTTTAATGGCAGGCAATTGATTGTAAACGATCCTAAAATTAATACTGATGTTGCTTTATTAAAATTACGCAAGGCAGCACAGGCGGGGATGGCTGCACGGGGTATTCATACGGGAGAAGATACGCATCATTCTCATTTGCTCTTAAGCGGTATCTTAGAAGGGCAGGGTCAATACATTCGCTATGGACAACAGGGCGGTAATCTTGGTTCTGGCAATAATGGCACCTCCAGTAATATTGATTTATCTGCTGCCGAACTCGATGGTTTTCTCTTAACGCCTTCACCCTGGGTATCGGGTTTCTTTTCTTTTAGTTATGACAATGGAACCGACCCCATTGAAACCAATTCTCGAGTGTTGAATTCTCGGGTTTTTCTAAATAATGCTTTTATCATCTTAGGTGATTTTAGTCGTTCTCCTTTCTATGGCACCATTGGTCAAATGTTTGTGCCTTTTGGAACCTATTCCTCCGTTTTTATTTCTTCTCCCCTCACCAAGACCTTAGGTAGAACGAAAGCACGTGCTCTTTTAGTGGGATATCAGGGTCAAGCTGCTAATGATCTTTATCTCGCTCTCTATGCGTTTAAAGGCGATAGTCACGGCAGTGCAACCTCGCGTATTAATAATGGCGGTATTAATCTAGGTTATCGCTTCGATAAGCTTTGCCCTTATGTAAATGGCAATATTGGGGTGGGTTGGATTGCTAATATTGCAGATTCAGTCGGCATGCAACATACGAATAATATTCCTCAATTTAATGGCTTTGCAGGGCCTGTCCCCTATGGCTTGGAAAAAATCGTTCACCGTGTTCCTGCTTTAAATGTGCGGGGAATTTTTTCTATTGGCGATCGCATCGACTTAATCGCCGAATATGTTGGTGTCACCACTTCCTTTAATCCCAATGATTTGAGCTTTAATGCTTCGGGAGCCAAGCCCTGGGCTTTTAATACTGAAGCCTCTTATACCTTTCAGGCTTTTGATAAACCCTCTTCTATTGGTATTGGCTATAGCCAAGGACATGAGGCTTTAGCGATTAATTTGCCCGAAAAAAGAATGGGTATCGTTATTAATACCTCTATTTGGCATAATACCATTCAAAGTCTTGAATTTCGTCACGATATCAATTATGCCAGCAGTAATACTTCAACAGGTTCGAATGTGTCTCCAGTCAGTACGGGACTTGGCACCTCGGATAATGTAATTACGCTGCAATTTGATCTTTACTTTTAGAGTGCAGTATTTGGTTCAAGCTTGGCTACTGTCGTTTTTTGAAAATTAAACAATAAGGAAATAAAAATGGACTGTAATAAACAAAGGCTAAAACTTTTTTTAATTGCGCTTCTCAGTTTTTTAACAATAACAGCACAGGGTGAGGAAATAACAACCCCCCGCCTTATCTATAATCCACAGGAGAGACCCTGGGTTATAATGTATTCAATGACCTCTGGACAAGTGGCTACCGATTCTGATTATGTTTTTAAGGATTCCGCAGTCATCCACCTTCCCGCTTGGGGATATCAGCATATTTATTATCGAAACAACTGCTCTTGGTATTTTTCTTGTCAGCTAGAAGGAAAGCTTACTATTATTGATTTTAAGGGCCAAGCTCATTGCTATCGTCTTACCTGGAACGCTAAACCCTATATCAAGCATCATGGAATAACAGGTCCTGTTGTTTTAAATGGAGCTTTTCCTCGCTCAGGTTATGCAGAATATGGCGGTCTGACGTTTATAGGCGGATCATGGAGTGACTGGGATGTGGATGAAATGGGAAGAAAGCCGGCACCAGGTTTTGGCCAGACTTGCTAGCTCAATCCTAGGCCCTTGTTTTTTGCATCTTGAGCAAGTCTGAGGTCTAGCCTAGGCTAGGCGTTTTATCAGGAAACTCGCACCACTGCCTGATAGGGCAAAGGGGACATTTAGGCTTTCTAGCCGTGCAAATATAACGGCCATGTAAAATAAGCCAATGATGGGCATCGTGTAGATATTTTGGGGGAAGGACTTTCATCAACTGTTCCTCAATAGCAAGCGGTGTCTTTCCTTTAGCTAAGCCAATCCGCTGTGCTACTCGAAAAATATGCGTGTCGACTGCGATGACGGGTTGTTTAAAACAGGTGTTGAGAATAACATTGGCAGTCTTGCGTCCAACCCCCGGCAAGGATTCCAGTGCTTCGCGAGTGGCAGGTACTTTGCCATGAAATTGATCAAGCAAGAGGCGGCAGGCTGAAATAATATTTTTAGCCTTGTTTTTATACAGGCCAATTGTTTTTATATAAGTCCGAAGTTTGGCTTCTCCTAATTGCAATATTTTATCGGCTGAGTTAGCTGCTCGAAAAAGCGAGGCTGTTGCCTTGTTCACCGATTTATCGGTTGCTTGGGCTGATAAAATAACGGCAAGTAAAAGCTCAAAAGGATTATGGTAATTGAGTTCAGTCGTGGGATGGGGATTGGCTTTTTTAAAGCAGGCAAAAATTTTGTTTATTTTTTTAGCATCCATTGAATAAAATCCTCGATTTTCTATTTTTATTCTATACAATATTCTAAAAATTTTACATAAAAACAAAAAGAGGAAACATTTTATGAAAATTCAAAATAAAAAGCTAAGCTTAATCTTAGCCTTGTTTCTTCTTAGTTTAACGGTAAGCGCATACAGCAGCCAAGATATAGCAACAAGATATATTCACAATCGCTCTAATCAACCCTGGTTTTTGTATTTTTTAATGTCTTCGGGTTATATTGCTGCTTATGATTTAAGAAATAATCAATTTCAAGAAAATCTTAAAATAAAAATTGAACCTGGACAAACTATTCCTATTTATTATGAAAGCCCCTGTGGTTCTTGCTTTATAAGGGGAAGCCTGCTTATTTCGGATTTTGAAAGTCCCTTTGTTGCTTGCTACTATATAGGCCCACATTCATATGAGGAGGGCGGACCTTATTTAAAGCATGAGGGTGTGACAGGTCCTGTTGTTTTAAATTTTGGAAATGAGGACTCTTTGTCTTATGGCAATGTGCTGTTTATCGGCGATTCTTGGAGAACTTGGTCTGGACAAGGTAAAGATAAACCTAATCTTACTTTTGGCTCGACTTGTCTTGAATGAGGCTGAATTTTACGACGATGAAAAGTTTGATGAATATTAAAACTAAAAAACGAAGCTTCATTTTCCTGCTCCTTGCTCTTCTCAGTTTAAGCGCCTATAGCGACACCGATGAATTTCTTCGAGCGAGCGGTGAGAATATCAATCTTCGTTGTATATATAACTATTCCAATCAAGCTTGGACTTTATTTTTTTCAATTACTTATGGTAGTATTGCTACTGATTTGAGACAGGATAAGCCTTTTAAAAAAAACTTACAAATAACAATTGAGCCAGGACAAATCCTACCTTTTTATTATCAATACTTCTGTAGCGATTTTGGCTGTTCTATCCAAGGTAGAGTTGTTATTTCTGATGTCGACAAGCAAGCTGCTTGTTATCGTATCGATACTGCAGGATTTTTTAATGAGAGCCCTTACCTAGAGCATAAAGGAGTGACTGGTCCTGTCGTTTTAAATGGAAATACCCCTGATGCCTGGAACTATGGCAGTGTGATGTTTATAGGAGATTCTTGGAAGAGTTGGTCTAATAGTAAAGATAAAGACCAACCCAATTCTTCCTTTGGATCGACTTGTACACCTTGAATAAAGTTTCTTATATAATACCCGGTATTGAAAAAATAGGTACTTTAAAATGACATTTCAAAAACCCTATATTAGCGTGGTTATTCCTGTTCACAATGAAGAAGAAAATCTGGAGATTTTATATCGTCGCTTAACTCGGGTGCTGGATCAGCTAGCTAAACCTTATGAAATTGTCCTCACCAATGACGGTAGTACTGATCGTTCCTCTGAAATTTTAAAATCCTTACATGAACTCCGTCCTACACAAATTCGGGTGATTGAGTTTAATGGTAATTTTGGACAGCATATGGCGATTATGGCCGGCTTTGAACGTGTACGAGGCGAGCTGATCATTACTCTCGATGCTGATTTGCAAAATCCGCCCGAAGAAATTCCGAAACTAATAGCAGCCTTGGAAAAAGGTCATGATGTAGTGAATACCTACCGCGAAGATCGCCAAGATCATTGGTGGCGTCTTGCTGTTTCCAAGGCACATAATAAAATTCGCGAATGGATGATGCCTAAATTACGTATGAGAGACGAGGGCTGTATGCTTCGCGCCTATCGCCGCGAAATTGTCGATCTCATGGCTGGAACAGGCGAAACCACCACTTTTATTCCTGCCTTAGCCTTGAATTATGCTGTTAATCCTACTGAGGTTGGCGTGGCGCATGCTGAACGTTTGGCCGGTACCTCTAGCTATAATTTCTATGGCCTGATTCGCTATAATTTTGATCTGATTACAGGCTTTTCTCTTTTTCCCTTACAAGCTATTACTTTCACGGGAGTGGTGGTTTCTTTTTTCTCTTTTCTCTTTGTGATGTATTTGTTTATTCGCCGCTTGTTAATTGGTCCGGAAGTAGAAGGCGTATTTACACTCTTTGCTATTTTATTTTTTCTGATCGGTATCTTGCTTTTAGGTCTCGGTATTACCGGAGAATACGTTGGCCGCATTTTTCAGGAAGTTCGACAACGCCCACGCTTTGTAGTGAGAGAGGTTTTGGAAGTAGAAGCGGAAAGGGAAGTGGTGGGAACTTAAACTATAATCTTTAATGGTAAAAAATATGAATATTAGAAATAAAAGATTCTTTATTGCTTTTTCTCTCTTTTCTCTTCTCAGCTTTGCGATGACAGCCCATAGTTTTGAGATAATAACGATGAGGTATATACATAACTATTCCAAGCAACCCTGGTCTTTGTCTTTTTCAATGGATTATGGTGCTATAGCAAGTGATTTAGGCAGTAAGGCCTCGTTTAAAGATAGGCTACAGATGAAGATTGAGCCAGGCCAAAGCTTAGCTATTTATTATGAAAGTACTTGCGGGGCAGTTGACAATTCTTATTGTTCTATAAAAGGAAAGCTTGTTATTTCTGATTTTGAAAACCGATCTCATTGTTATCAGATCGCAACTGGCCCTTATCTTACACATCATGGCGTAACAGGGCCAGTTGTTTTAAATGATGATCAACCTTATCTGTGGTCCTATGGCACAGTTAAATTTATAGGAGATTCCTGGAGGAGTTGGGCTGAGAATAATAAAAATTTATCAGCTTCCTTTGGATCTACTTGCATGACCGAAGGATAAATTGTTCAGCGTAACATTGCAGGCAAGGTATTTGAATCGGGATTCGGATTATCTAAATCAATCTCTTTGATTGTTTTTTCTGATTTCATAGCGAGCCTCGTAGCCTCTTTGTTTTCTTCTTCTGCCACCTGGGGCCGCTCCTCTCTAGTTTGATTCTTAGGTCCCTCTAAGGCCTTCATTTCTTCCTTGGCCATTTCCTCTAAGGGATTATTTTCCTCTGTCTTTGATTTATTGCTATTTTGAAATAAGGAGAGAATATCTTTTTTCTGCTGTTTTTCCTGTTTTTCAGATGTTTTTGGCGCGGCTGTCGGCTCATCTGCTCCGAAGGGATGCGAAAAGACGGGTCCTAATTCCTCTGCACTAATGGCTCCTGCATTAGGCGGCGGGGTAGTTTCCGCGCGAAAATTAGGTAAAGCAAGGGCCATTTGCATGGCGGCGGCAAGCAGAGTTGTCAGTGTTAATTTTTTAATGAAATACACAGTTATCTCCTTTTTTATGAAAATTCTTCCGATGAGCCTTATTTTTTCTTTATTGTTTCCTGTAATTTTTGGGCTAAGAGCGTATTTTTTAATAAAACGGCTACTGTCATGGGTCCAACACCGCCGGGTACGGGTGTAATCCATTTGGCTCTTTTCTTTGCTTCTTTAAATTCCAAATCACCCGTTAATTTGCCATTAGGCAATAAAATGATACCGACATCTATTACCGTAGCTCCTTTTTTTAGCCATTTCCCTTTAATAAAAGCCGGCTTGCCGACTGCTGAAACCAAAAGATCTGCTCTTTTGACCTCTTCCGATAAATTTTTCGTAAATCGATGACAAATGGTAACGGTACAGCCTGCTGCCAAAAGTTCTAAGGCCATCGGCTTACCCACAATGTTGGAAGCGCCGACAATGACAGCCTGTTTTCCAAGAAATTTCTGCTTAATGGCTTCTAAGAGGAGCATGACCCCATAGGGCGTACAAGCTCGCAGTTGCGAACGATTTTGGGCTAGGCGGCCTAGATTAAAAGAGTGAAAGCCATCGACATCTTTTAAAGGGTGGATTTTTTCCAGAATTTCCTCGGCGTGAAGATGTTTGGGGAGAGGTAATTGCAGCAAAATCCCGTTGACTGTTTTATCTTTGTTTAATTTTTGTATTAAGAGAAGTAATTTCTTTTGAGTCAGGGTTTTGGGTAAAAAATAATCTACCGGCTTAATTCCCACTTCCTCACAAGCCTGATGTTTATTGCGGACGTAGATTGTCGAGGCCGGATCCTTACCCACTAAAATGACTGCTAATTTAGGCTGGGGTTTGCCTTGTTTGCTTCGAGTGAGAATTTGAGAGCGAATTTTACTTCGTAATTTGGCAGCAATCGATCTGCCATCGATGATTTTAGTAGGCATACCATCCCTTCATTAAATTCTCGCGCCTGGCAGGATTCGAACCTGCTACCCTCGGCTTAGAAGGCCGATGCTCTATCCGAATGAGCTACAGGCGCTGAGGTCGGATTTATTCGGGGTAGAGGGATTTGAACCCCCGACATCCTGCTCCCAAAGCAGGCGCGCTACCAGACTGCGCTATACCCCGAGAGTCTTCTAGCTTAGGATAGGAATGTTACAAAGACCAGGCTGCCCCGTCAATCAAAGTCTTTAGAATAAGAGGATTTTCCAGTTGCACTGAGCTCCAAGATGCATTAATTTATCGTCCTCTAGAGGAAAAATCCCTCGAAGAGTTAATGGTGGACGTAGCTCAGTTGGTAGAGCCCCGGATTGTGATTCCGGTTGTCGCGGGTTCGATCCCCGTCGTTCACCCAGATGGGGCCGTTAGCTCAGTTGGTAGAGCAGCTGACTCTTAATCAGCGGGTCGTTGGTTCGATCCCAACACGGCCCAGTAATTTAATCAATAGGTTGTAGAGTGTCATCGCGGTGGGTCGGTCGCCGTGCTCCACTGGTGGTCCAGTCAATAACAATAAATGACGACATATTCCAAATAAAAAAAGGACCAGACATTAAGGAATGAATGTGAGCTGGATTATCGAGTTACTAAAAAACATTGTAAGTCCTGTTGCTAAGTTTATTTCCTGGGGCAGGAAAAAATACTATTTCTACCTCCCCTCTCATCCCTATAGAACAATCACGATTACAAATGTAAATAGACCAAATTCCTGCTGGTGGCATATGGGGAAGGACGGTATTAAAGGCAAAGATACAATGCAGGTTATAGCTGATTTCCTAATTACAAATATAACAGATACAGAAAATATTGCGTTATCTGGAGCCTTAATTGGCAGGAAGAAAAAGATCAGAGCAACAATTCATGTAATTCTTGCACGATCCCGTATGGCTCCGGCAGGTTATATTATAACCCCTAGAGCAATGGTTGAAGTCAGTATTGAGTGTTGGGTTCAGCCCCCTATAAAAAAAGTGGGTGAGCCATATATAGAAGATATTGCTATTGTCGATAATTTTGGCAATGAGCACTGGTTTGATAAATGTCATTTTATTTATATGTAGCGTAGGTTAAAAAGATAAGCGCTTGCTGCTTCTGCCATTAACTTAGCAGGGCGCAAGAGACACCCTAGGTATATCCTGGGGTTTTTTATTTTAGAGTTAGGCAAAAAATTATAAAACAGGTAAATAACCGACCTTGCTAGTAGTTTGATAGCTCCTTGCTATTTTTGGGTAGGGTGTTTTAAAAGCTAATCATAATCTTCTGGTTTATGCGGGCAATAATTGATCAAATTGTAGTCAGCTTATCGTTGATATCCCAAAAAGAAAAAACAAGCATTTCATTGCTTACAAAGAAGCCATTCTATATAATTCATGTCCAATTAAAGATCATAACTGATGATATTTCCCTTAGCTCTGAGATAAGGCTGTTTCTTGCCAGGTATTTAGTAATGCTGCATAAATCTAAAAGTAATGAAGCCGTAGGTATTGATGATTGCACCGATAACTCTGGGCATGGCAAGATTTCCGATGCGCTAAACAAGGTCGGTGAAAAAGTTAAAAATAAAGTTATAAGATTGTTCACATATATTGAGAAGGTCTTATCTCTCAATGAGTCTGTAGACAGAGATTTTCGAACAACGACTGCTCCAGAGTTTTCCCCATGGTGGTTAGCAAATCTTCCTCTTGAAGCTGAAAATCTTAGATTTAGATCATTTGAAACTGAAGAAACTATTGATAATGCACAGCAGGAGATGGACGCATGGCTGCGTGTTGAAAAGAAAGCTGTAGACTCTGCGCCAAAATTGCCAAAGAATCTAGATGAATGGGTAGGTCAAGTTACTCCAACTCAAATTCCAACACCAAAAGATCGAATAGCGCGAGAAGTGAGGTTTGATGAAAGCAAGGAGCGTGAGCTTGAATTTAAGAAATATAGGAAAGACTACAAGCAAGGAAATTTGCTCCCATCGTTGTTACGGGATTGGGTTGTTGTCACACCAGGCCAATTGCCAGTCAAAATTGAAACTAACTACATAAATGATAGCTGGTCTGATCACGGTGAGCTGCAAAGATTGCTTGAAGGTTACATTGAAAATGAATGGAAGCCGTGGTCAAAAAAAGTCCGTGATATTTATCTGGCAAATGCTTTATATGATCAGTTGTTTGCATTAAGACAGTTACTGAATAATGAGGGTGATAATTATGAGCTGTTGCTTGGCCATGGCTTATTAACCTGGGAGCATAAGGATGTTGGCGGTATATATTCGCCAATATTTATGACGCCAGTAGTGATCGATTTTGATGCTTCAAAAGGCATCATGGAAATATTGCAAGACCCATTGTATAGGGGATTTGTGGAAATATCTTCCCTGTACGAAATGGAAAATTTAAATGAATTTGATTTAGATAAATGGGCCAGCATAATAAATGAAAAGCCATTTGATTTTTGGCATCTTGAGTCATTAAAGTTGCAGTCCAAAATTTTAGTGAATTATTTAGCTTCTTCTGGGGAAGATTTTTTTTCAAAAGGAGTTGTTGCTGAACCACAAACAACCGAAGCGCCAACGATTTGGAATGCCCCAGTTATATTTTGTCGTAAAAGGACTAACAGTTCGTGGTCAAAATATGCCGAAGCAATTCGGCGAGATATTGAAGCCAACGGTGAAGAGCCAACTGATTTTATTAAGGACCTTATTGGCGAATATAGCCAATCATTAAATGGACTTGCGGAGGCAAGCCTAGGGTCAGGTGCGGAATTTACCGAATCTAGTCGAATTAAAGAGGGCGAGTTACTGTTTCCTTTGCCATGGAATGAAGAACAAAAACGAATTGCAGAGCAGATAGAGTCAAATTATGGAGTGGTAACTAAAGGACCGCCGGGAACAGGAAAAACGCATACAATTGCCAACCTAATCGCCAGATTTTTGTCACAAGGGAAGAGTGTTCTCGTGACTGCGCAGACCAGCAAGCCGCTTAATGTTTTGCGCGATAAGTTGCCTCAGAATATACGCTCATTAGCTGTTTCGCAGCTACAAAGTACGGTTGGAAAAGATAATGTGCTGCATCAGTCAATTAGCGAAATAAGCTCTAATCTTGGCGAGCGCCATACTAAATTTAGTGAGGATCGGGTAAGTAATATTAGAAAAGAGTTAAGGATGGTAAGGGAGGCAAGGGCTTTATTAGCAAATCGACTTCGGGAATATATTCTTGCTGATTCAACTGAAACGATAAATATCGATGGAGACCATTATAAACCAATTGATGCTGCAAAGTTGATCAATGAACATCATGACAACGAAGCATTGTCCTGGTATTTAGACGCGGTGAACTTTAGTTGCGAAATTAACTTTGAAATTAGCGAGGTAAATGAAGTTGCTAAGCTTCTTTCAGATTTGAAGCCCGTAGAAAGAGAATTGCATAAATATAAATTGCCAGATGTATCTGCTTTACCCTTAAAAGATGAAATTGCACATGTATTTTCAAGTTATCATGAGTTGATCGGTGCATCTAAATACTGGGACGATGTATTTGGAGTTGAAAGCTTGGATATGGATTTTAATGAGCTATCCAAGCTAATAGATCAGTTAAAAAGCGCCAAGCGTGTGTTAGCCTCAATTAGCCATGTCTATCAGACTGATATTTTTAATAACTGCGTGGCAAGTCAACATGAAAGAGATAAATGGAATATTGTAATTGAGCGCATAAGAGAAAAATTAAAGATAATTGGAGAAAATAGGAATGATTTGCTTGGGCATGTGATCACAGGGGAAGTGGTGCTACCGCTGCATGATTTATATGATGCGGTTGACGGACTAGCGGACAGAGTTGTTAAGAGAGGTAAGATTGGCGCAATAAATAAACTTCTTCTTTCCTCAAATTCAAAAAAAGTATTAGCGTCATATAAAGTGAATGATAGAGTACCTGATACTTTGGAAAGAGTTACACTCCTTCGCAAGAAAATTATAATAGAAAAAACAGAAAGAGAAATCCAGCTTTTGCTTAAGCAGGGGTTTGCTGGCATAGAGTCCCATCCTGATATCGAAGATATCTGCAAGGATAGTATATTGCTAGAGGCATCTATTTCATCTTTAGCGGAGGTCGTTAATTACTATGTTGAGTATAAAGATATAGGTCTTAATTTAGACAGGCATAAGCGTCTTTCTAGGCTTATATTCACTTCTAAAGATGATATTGAGGAGCTACTAAAATTACTATCCTCACTGGCTTCCAAAATGGAACTGAAAAAAGCTGAATGTGCCTTGTCTGGATGGTATAAAGCTCTCTCATCTTATGGAGATAATGCTCATGAGATTGTGTACGACTTGCAGGAATCGATTCAAAAGAGAAGTATCGGTGATTGGAACACGGCATTTGATAAAATTAATATCTTGCAGGGCAAGCTGCAAAAATCATTACAGCTTAGATTTCTGTCTGATAAGCTCGGCAAGTTTGCACCAAAATTTTATGCGGGCATTGTAGAAGCAGTTGATCATGGTGTTTGCTATACCTGTCCGCCAGAGCTAAGGCTTAAGTGGAAGATTGCAAGGCTTGAGTCATGGCTCAATCATATTCACAAAGGTATAAATTTGGATGTCGCGCAGCCGGATCTTGAGCGGTTAGCAAAGCGCGAACTAGATTTAAATGCCGATCTTATAACGGTCCTTTCTTGGCAAAGGCAAATTGACAAGGTTACAAAGCAACAGCGTGATGCTTTGATGGCTTGGTCAGAAGCAATGAGGAAATATGGGAAAGGCACCGGTAAATACGCTAAAAAATGGTTAAGGGAAGCGCAGGAGTCATTGAAGGAGGCAATATCAGCGGTTCCTGTATGGATTATGCCAATGACTCGAGCTGCTCAAATGTTTTCTAATCCTAAAGCGGGCATGTTTGATGTTGTTATTTTTGATGAGGCAAGTCAGTGTGATATTCGTGGTTTGACGCTTAGTTATCTCGGTAAAAAATTATTGGTAGTGGGTGATCCTGATCAAATCAGCCCCGCAGGTATTTTTCAAGACCAAGAGAAATCATTTGATCTAACATCGAGATATTTGTTTGATATCCCGCATAAAAACAACTTTTCTATAACCTCTAGTTTATTCGACCTTGCAAAAGTAAGAATACCCACAATGATCCAGTTGAACGAACATTTTAGGTGTGTGCCTGAAATTATAGCATTTAGTAATCATTATATTTATGAATCTAAATTAAGGCCCTTAAGGTACCCACACCCGAAGGGTTTGCTGAAACCCTCTTTAGTGCCTATTTATGTTGAAAAAGGCTATCAAAATACTAATAACAAAGTTAATGAGCCCGAGGCGCAAGCGATTGTGGAAAAACTTGTGGAGTGTTTAGAGGACCCACGTTATCAAAGCCGACCAGATGGTAAACCTTGCACCTTTGGTATTATTTCTCTCCTTGCTGCTGATCAAGCAAAGTATATTAAGAGTTTAATTTTAAATCATCCTAAAATCGGAGAAAAAGTAATCGAGGAAAGGAAAATAATTTGCGGTGATTCGTATGATTTTCAAGGCGATGAAAGATCGGTTATTTTTCTTTCTATGGTTAGAGCCTTAGATTCTAATAAGCAGAATGACACTGTAAGAGCTCTTACCGATGAGGGGGCAAAGCAGCGTTTTAATGTTGCCGTAACGCGTGCGCGTGATCAGGTGTTTCTCTATCACTCCATACCTTTGAGTGAGTTCAAAAATCAGCAGGATTGGAGATATCGATTGCTTAGCTGGTTCTATGACCCTATGACAGAAGAACTAAAGGCTGGCCGTGATGCCCTGAAAAAGCAATTTGACTGTGGGCGTGCTTCTCAGTTTTCATTAGATGTTGGAAATCTTATTATTGACCGTGGTTATAAAGTTTTAGCAGAGTATGAGGTAATAGGTCGTAGGATAGATTTGGTTATTCAAGGAGAGAATGCAAGGTTAGCAGTTGAATGTGATGGTGATCAATATCATACCCTTGAGAATTTTGATGAGGATTATTCAAGAGAACAGCAGTTGCGTAGGGCTGGGTGGGAGTTCTGGCGTGTTACTGGCAGTTCTTTTTACCGTTTTAAAGACAAAGCTCTTGAAAGTTTGTGGAGAAAACTAGATGAGCTTGGAATTGAGCCTGTCACTGGATAGGTGTCAAATATAATTTTTTTGTTCGTTAATTAATATGAGAGTTATATAACATGACTGTTTCATTTATTCATACTGCTGATTGGCAAATTGGAAAGCAATTTGGGAAAATTAGTGGAGATATCGCTGCGCTCTTGCGAGAGAGTCGTTTTTCAGCAATAAAAAAGATAGCGCGGATGGCAAATGAGCATCATGTTGATGCGATCTTGGTAGCTGGCGATGTATTTGAAGCAAATGAAGTAAGTGATACTACATTGCGTAGAGCTTTAAATGAAATGTGTGAATATAAAGGACCATGGGTGTTATTGCCTGGGAATCATGATCCTGCGCTAGCGCAAAGCGTTTGGACACGTATCGCACGCCTTCCTGAAAAGACCGAAAACATTATTTTAGCCACGGAGCCTAAGCCCATTTTTGTTGCTGATGGACGTTTAGTTATTTTTCCGTCTCCGTTGAAGCGGCGACATGAATTTAATGACCTAACGGAGTGGTACGAAAATTATAATGTAAATGAGAATGTTTTCAAGGTTGGCCTTGCGCATGGTTCGATGAGAGGGTTTCTCCCTGAATCGGCTGAAATACATAACATGATTTCTTCAAATAGAGCTGAAACTGCATCTTTAGATTACTTGGCTTTGGGTGATTGGCATGGACAGTTAGAAATATCCCCAAAAATTTGGTATGCAGGGACACCAGAACAAGACCGCTTCCACGATAATGACTCAGGAAATGCATTGCTTGTTTCTTTAACGGAAAAGGGGAATCATCCGGCAGTGGTGTCAATGCCTATAGGAACTTACCGGTGGCATAGTATTGAATTTCAGATTTATAGTGAAGCTGATATAGCTGCGTTAAATGATTATTTTCTGAAATTTGTAGAACCTAAATGCCAAGTTGTTCGGCTTAGTTTAAAAGGAAATGTGTCACTTGCACTCCGTCAAGAGGTGGCAACACTTATTAGTAGCTGGGAAGCGCGTTTGGCTATGCTAGAAGTGGATGATTGCGAATTAAAGCAAACCCCAAGTGAAGATGATTTACAGTATTTTTCTGGCACAGGGTTTCTAGGTATGGCTTTTGAAAGGTTATTATCCATTAGAGATGATAGACAGCATGACGAAAATAAATATGCTGAGCGTGCCATTCAATTGCTTTGGCAGCAATTGCAGTCAAATGAGGGGAGTTGTTAGCTAATGTTTCTTAAATCTATAAAAATTGAGAATTTTCAGCGTTACGAGAAGATTTTTGAATTAAATGAATTATCGTCTGGTTTAAATATTATTTATGGTAATAATGAAGCAGGGAAATCAACTTTGCTTAGAGCATTGCGTGCGATCTTATTTGATCGTTTTAATGGAAAGGCGGGCGAGGACTATATCGGATATCGAGGTGGTGCTCCAGAAGTTTCGATTCAGTTTGAGTTTAAAGGAGTTAATTATAAATTAGAAAAAATTTTTTCTAAAAGAAAGGAAGGTAGAGCGGTTCTTACTGACAGTAATGGAAATCAGTGGATTGCAGCTGAAGCTGAAATGCAACTTGCTAATCTATTAAAATTTGATTCGGTTGACAGAGGTCTTGCTAAACAAGAGCAGCAAGGAATATATGGCGTTCTTTGGGTTAGCCAAGGCCAAGCTTGGGAGCAAGTAAGATTATCCGAAAATGCAAATGCAACTCATGCTATTCAAGCTGTTTTGAGTCATGAGATAACTGATATGCTTAGTCGTGGAAAAGGAGAGGATTTGCTAAATACTTTTTCTACTGAGCTTAAACAATTTCAAACAGAA
The DNA here is from genome assembly GCA_964466595.1 of uncultured Coxiellaceae bacterium. Classification (GTDB taxonomy): domain Bacteria; phylum Pseudomonadota; class Gammaproteobacteria; order DSM-16500; family DSM-16500; genus JABDGC01. Next base: position 51,457 of record CAYXNR010000008.1, read on the forward strand.
AAAACTGGAAAACCTAGCGGTGAATTTAAATCAAAAATAGAATCAATGAAGGATACCCAAGAAAAATTGGATTTTCTTAAGGCTGAATTAGCAAATTATCAAGAAAAAGTTGATGAATTAGATGATTATAAGAAAGAGCATTATAGACTTACTGAGAGGGATGCGGAACAAGAAAATAAGAGAAAATTGCAAAAAACTATAGATGATTTGCAGGGCATAGAGAAATTATTCGAAGAATATAAAGTATATGAGCAAAACTTGGAATTATTGAAAGCAAAGCATGAGTCGGCGCAATCAAAGCAAAATGACCGAATAAAATTGATCGAATCTATTGAAAAAGCCAAATATTCCTTGGATGAAGGAAAATTTAAAAATGCGGAAGTTGATGTTGATTTGGCTCAATGTCAATCAAGATTGCTTGCTTCTCAAGTAGAACTAACAGAAGCTAAAAAATCTCATGATGAAGCGTTGAGTGTTTTAGATAAAGCTCGTTCTGCTCAAGAATTGGTTAAACTTCAAGAACACATTAACAAGACTAGCTCTCAATTATCCCAGGTGAGTAAGCTACAAGATGAATTAGCTAATTTGCAGCAAAAATCCGCCCAGATTAGGATTGATGATTTTGGATTTAATAAGATTAAAGACGCAAATAAAGATTTTGAAACTCTGAAAATAAGGCTCGATTCAGTAGCTACTAGACTACGATTTTCTATTGAGGATGCTGACGATGTTCTGCTTAATAATAAAACATTAAATGGAAGCGGTGAAGAGCTTATAACCGAAGCTGTTGAATTAAAATTTGGCGCGAATATAATAGCTATTATTCCTGGTGGAGACGAACTTGAAACATTGCGCCTTAATTTGCTGCGCGCTAATGAAAGTATGAAATCTTTGTTTAATAAATATGAAGTTTCTTCAATTGATGAAGCTGATATTCAAGTAAAAAATAAAGTAGCTTTAAGTTCTGAATCTAAGTCAATAAAGAATCAAATAAATATTATTTCTCCAGAGGGTGCTGACCATTTAAAAGAACTATTGGCGCAGGCTAAAGGAATAGAGAAAAGTCTTTTAATTAAAGTAGGACAAGAAAATCTTTGTTTGATCGAAGATGCAGATGCCTTGGTAGAGAAATCTAAAAATGAATATGAGGAGATGCAAAAAAATGAGAGAGCATCTCACGATCACTATACTTCAAAAAAAGCGGAAGCAATTCAAATCAAAAGCCAAATTACACAGATGGAAGATGCTATTAAGGCTCTTGAAACACAACTTGAGTCGGCTAGAAAAAGTTTATCTGATGCTCAGCTAATGGGTCATGAATCAGAATTAAAAAATAATGTGGAAGATGCAATTGAAAAGCTTTCTAAAGTTAAACTTAAATTGCAGGATGTCGATATCGAAGGGGCGCGATTAGAGGTTGATCGGCGCAGGAGTACTTTGCAATGTTTTTATGAAAAGTTAAATAAAATTAAACAAGATATTCATGACATTGAATTGGAGCTTGTGGCTGTTGGACATAGAGGTTTGGCTGAGGAAAAAGAACAAGCAGAACATCAGCTGGTTAGTGATTCTACTGAGATTGAAAGGATGAGTCAGCATATTGGCTCATTAGGTCTACTCTGTAAAATACTTAATGAGGAAATTCAGAAAACAAAAGAATTGGTTGTTAAACCATTATCTGAAGCAATGCGACCTTATTTAAAAATTCTATTTCCTGATTCTGAACCTGTAATAGATGAGAATTTTAATTTCCAGAATATTAAGAGAAATGGCATTCTTGAAATGTTTGAGAATTTAAGTATAGGGACACGAGAACAGCTAGCGATCTTGATTCGACTTGCTTATGCAGATTTGTTAGCTGAAAGTGGGATGCTACCTATCGTTGTTTTAGATGATGCATTGGTAAACACTGATGATGAGCGGCGTGAAAAAATGAAACAAATTTTGTTTCGTGCCTCACAGAAATATCAAATTATATTATTAACTTGTCACGGGAGTGCTTATCGTGATTGTGGTGGGGCTATACATGAAATTAATTAATATTAATTCTATTTTTAAACAATAAGGCTATTGTATTTGGCAGACATCTGGTAACTTAGATGTATATATTTATCAAGGTGTTATAGAGGGATGCCTAAAGTCTATATTAAAGTAACGATACAATAGAGATTTAAATGCGCGATTTTTTTGAATTGATTTGCACTTTTCTTGGCTATAAGCCATAATACAGGTATCTCATCTACCAAAGGTAGAAGGAGTTGAGCCAACGCTAAGCGTTGGCTTTCTTGTTTCTGGCCTCATATTTTTTCATCAGTTTTCTCTTAGCATTGCCATATTCAAGCCAGTAGGCGGTAAGCAAGATCAGGCCACCTTTACTTGTTTTTTTCATGATGGCTAAATAATCATGGTCTTTTAACCAGACATACACTTTTAGCGTGCCATCACCTTCCGTAAATTCCCATGCTAGAATTTCTGGCTTGGCATGATTTTCCAAAATTGGTTTGAGCCAAGGTAAGCGCTCACAACGTCTGAAATCTGGCAGGCGTCCGCTATTCTGTTTATCATCGCGGGTTGTTACGTGCCAAAATGTTTTTTCTTTTCCATCTTCCTTCTCGCGAGCAAAGCCAACTGGAATTTTACGGTGATGCGTTTTGTTAGCGATAAAATCGTTGTGGAATATCTTATATAGTGAATCATAGGTAGTATGATCCCAGGGGTTAACATTGAATAACGCCGGTAGCCAAGATGGGATGGACATCATTCATTATCCTTTTGATTTTGAGCGATGATCTTGGGGGTAAATAAAAAAAGGTTAAATTTTTCTTCCCGCAGGGGAGTGGACTTTGTCAGTGGATATTTTATTTTGCTTTCTATTAACTTAATTATCTCTGTTTTAGCTGTATTTGTAGAGAGATTACGGTGCTTGTAAGTAAGTGCGCCGAGGAAGAAATCTGTTAATTGTGTTAAATGAGACTCATGAGAATGTATGTTTTGAATCTTGCCTATCATTTCCCCTGTAAAGTCGTACACGTTATTACATAACACTTCTTTTAACTTTTGGTTCATTAAACGGCTTTGCGTATCTTTGATATCAATATAGATATTGTATTTGTTTTCAGGGCTGAGGAGTTTGCTTAAAAGGGAATAATACATTTTGTAATAAAAATTGTTGTGTGAGTCCTTGTTAAAGCTCTTGTGGTCCAGCCTATCTTTGTTTAAGACGATGAGCGCCCTGAAGCGTAACGAGGGCTCTGAAAAAAACCAGGTTGCCAGTTCCAAATAAAAATCGAGGCGTGACTTTGACACCTTGGACCATTTCAACTCGCCTTTGGCTTTGTGTCTGGCCTTAATTTCTGAGATTTTTTGTGCAAGGTGGGAATGCTCAGATTCTGGGCACCAAGTAGCGCCTAGAGCCATAATTGGAAGCTGGTCATGCTCTAAATGACATGATTCATCGCAATAGATATTATACATTCCCATGCAGGCAACCTCACTTGTTTAATCGAAGGAGGTTAGTCTATTTTTTGTGTTTTTTAAACAGAATTTACGGGTTTACAATTGAATATTATTTGTGCTTTTTTAAATCTTTTTCACATAGAGTGGACCATGTGTGGACCTCAACTCCCCTTTTTTCTCAAAACCTCCCGATAAATTATGCAGTTAGTAACACTCTGAATCTGATGTATATTCATCAGCTTGCATGTTATTGCCATTTGCTATAGTGTCCATAGACTTATCGGTATTAGCATTAGCGAGTACAAAATATGGCCACTATACAAAAGCGAACCACCCAAGATGGCACGACAATGTACCGTGTCCGCATACGCCTTAAAGGCTTCCCTCTCCAGTGCGCAACTTTTGAGCGAATAACCGATGCCCGTAAGTGGGTACAGCAAACCGAGACAGCGGTAAGAGAAGGACGCCATTTTAAGACTACTGAAGCTAAGCGCCACACCCTTGGGGAGGCATTAGAGCGCTATATTAAGCACGTAATGCCTAATAAGCCCAGAAGCGGGCGCAGCCAGGTGGCGCAGCTTAATTGGTGGAAGGAAAACATAGGGGTTTATACGCTTGCTGATTCAACCCCTGCCATTATTGCCCAATGTCGGGATAAATTGATTAACGAAGAGATTAAGCCAAGGGAACAGAAAAAAGGGAAACGTAAACTGCGACAGTCTGAAGTTCAGTCGGTAGTGGTAAAGCGTTTTCGCTCAACTGCTACCGTTAACCGCTATTTAGCGGCATTAAGCCATGTGTTCACTGTCGCTGTTAAAGAATGGGGATGGGTTAATGAAAATCCATTACTAAAAGTAACAAAGATGAGGGAACCTCGTGGGCGAGTGCGGTTTTTGAATGATGATGAGCGTGCACGGTTACTAGATTCCTGCAAGAAAAGTGAAAGCGACTATCTTTATTTGATTGTAGTGCTCTGTCTTTCTACAGGTGCACGCAAGATGGAAATTATCGGCCTGAAATGGGATGACGTTGATTTCAACCGTGGCGTTATTGTTCTGCATGACACAAAAAACGGGGAAAGGAGAAAGCTGCCAATAAAGGGTCATGCGTTAGATTTAATGAAAGAGCATGCAAAGGTACGGCAAATCAATAGTGACTTTGTATTTCCAAGTAAAAATCTTAAAGAACCAATCGATATTCGCACACCCTGGGAAACAGCAATAAAGCGAGCAGAAATTAACAATTTTAGATTTCATGATCTTAGGCACAGCGCTGCTTCCTATTTGGTGATGGGTGGGGCAAGCCTCGCTGAGATTGCCGAAATATTAGGGCATAAAACACTCCAGATGGTGCGTAGATATGCCCACCTGTCGGATGATCATACGAGCAAAGTTGTCGAGAAAATGAACGAGAGAATTTTTGGGGGTTAACATATGGGGAAGTCTAATCTTGCACAGCTTGAGCTGTTATTTGATGTGCTTATTAATAATATTGATGCAGGGATATGGAAGGCAAAGGGACTTTACGAGCTGGAGTTAACAAAGGAGTTAAACAATTTTTTGGCTTACCCATCATTGGAAAATGTTTTACGATTGAGCATTGGTTTAAAATTTTGGCCTTCTTTGATGCAAGCTAGTCGTACTAAAAAAAGTAAAGGTTCAAAATATAATAAGGGAATTTTTCTCGATAAGGGTGAGATGAAAAAAATAGCTAAACCCCTATTTTCATCCTTTTCAAAAAAGGAAGACCAACTTATTAAGTTGGTTTCAAAAAAATATACCCAAAAGATTAGCCATGATCAATGTTTGGCTTTGATCCAGCAGCACAATATTGCATTAGATGACAAAATCATACAAAAAATTAAGCTGACCAATTTTGGTATAGATTGGAAAGTAGGAGAGAACGGAGAAGATAGAGGGGTAACTCTAAGTGAAGATGAGGCGGTTGAATTTTTATCGGTGGAGCTAGCAAGTGCTGTTAGTAAGAAAGCGTTATATGAATATAATCTTCTTCCACTATCTTACATATTCGGTATTTATATTGAAAAAGCATATTTTGAGATAAATGAAGAATATAGTTTAATTCAACGATCTGTTAATGAAATTTATGACGCAATTAATCGTAACATTGTGAGCAGGGACTATCGATGTCAATTTGATGGGTTGATAAGGCTTTTGACAAGGTATGATTTAGATCCGGACGATGACTATAGAACAAAGCAGACTATAAAGCAGATACGCGATGGAGGGGAAATACTAATAAGCTCGAGTTATCCTTTTTTGTGCATTCAGCCTTCATTGGCTCAATACATCTTGGGGATGGAGACATATTGTCGTTTTGGGAAAAATTTTGATAAATTAAATAGCTCCAGTTTTAGATTTAGAAAAGAGGAGTTAGTTCAATTTGTAAATACATATAAGCGAGAATTTCCAGGGGCATACGGTCAGCATAAAAGTGAAAAATTGCAACGTGAAAGAGAAAAATCATTAGATAAAGTAATTCAACGAATTATCGATATTTCAATTGTAAATGGCATCCCGATTAATAAGAATAGAATGCCAGGAACTAAAAAAGAATTTATTTCTCTTATTAAAAAACTTGATAATCAATTTCGTTCTTTTGTTGATGGAACGATATCAGATTATTTTAAGCGAATGAAAATAAAATTTAAACATGGAGTGAGAGTTGGTAAATGTAGTGAATATAATGCGATCGAAAAACTTGTGTTGGAGAAGGTAAATTCCAAATAGAGTTATCTGATTAATCCTGCTGATTGAGAAAATCCTCTAAAAAAATTAAATGGGGGTAATTTGCTCTCATATTTTTACCCTATCTACCCTAATTTGAAGCCTTGCCTTTTTCGTATTTAATTATGCTTACATAGTAAATGTGCTATGGACCCTTAATTATCTAGGAGCAAATAGGCATGAGTAATAATCAATCTGGTGTACAACAAAAGAGGTATATTCCAGCTCCAGCCTGGCCGGACTATCATCCATGGCCCAAAATAGGCGGTTTGCGCAATTTGATTTTTAATAGAAAAACAAATGGACTCGATGCGTTTGGTGTAATTAAAAAGGTAGGCAAGCGTGTTTTGATCGATGAGACTGCATTCTTTGAGTGGGTCGCCAATCAAGGAATGGTGGGGGGTTGCAAATGAGAAAACATGACAACTCTAATCAAGCACAACGTAGACGACTTCTGAAGTGGCTGAAACAAAAACCATGTACTACCTTCGAGGGAAGGCATAGCTTAGATATCTTGGGTGTTGCGCCGCGAGTTTACGAGCTGCGTCATCACTATGGTTACAATATCCATACCCATTGGACTAGGGATCATAATCCAGGCGGTGGGCGGCATCGTGTAGCTCAGTATGTTTTGAAGCCAGGAAAGTGGCAGCGAGGCTCCCATGAGTAATCCCTACAAATGCCAAAATCCAATATTTCTGGCGGATGAGACACCTCTATGTGCTGCTACTAACAATAATAGTGGATTTAGAAATAAGATTCACTACTTGCAGTTTTGGTTAAAACAAATTGATCTTGCTCATGAAGGCTTTTGGTTAAGCCATTCATATGCAAATTCACCGATAAGTAATGAAATCCGTGCTGAAGGTGTCCAGCAGAAAAAGTTATATCTTCATTTGTGTCGTGAAGCTATCGATGGCTTATATGAAATTGAGCGATCAATGACTGCTATCTTAGACAATGACATGGAGGAGAAGTGAGATGAGATATCGTGCCGTTGATGTTCGGATTTGGTGTGATAAAAAATTTCGT